>JASGDF010000021.1:0-19215 GCA_047607345.1 Pseudomonas sp.
ACCATGCGCGTGCCCGGCCCGCGCGGGGCCGATCCGGCCACCGCCAGGATCGACACCAGCGCCGCCGGGCCGCGCCCCAGCACCGCCTGCGCGTCGCGGGCCCAGTCAGCCAGCACGGCCCCGCAGCTCCTCGATCGCGCGCAGCACGCGCTCGGGCGTGGCCGGCGCGTCCAGCGCCGGCAGGCCCTGGCCGGGCACCGCCGCGGCGATCGCCTGGGTCAGCGCGCAGAACACCGAGATCGCCAGCATGAAGGGCGGCTCGCCCACCGCCTTGGAGCGGTGGATGGTCGGCTCGGCGTTCTCGCCCGGCCACAGCCGGATCGACAGGCGCGCCGGGCGGTCGCTGGCGGTGGGGATCTTGTAGGTCGACGGCGCGTGGCTGAGCAGGCGGCCGTCGTCGGCGTAGACCAGCTCCTCGGTGGTCAGCCAGCCCATGCCCTGGATGAAGCCGCCCTCGATCTGGCCGAGGTCGATCGCCGGGTTGAGCGAGCGGCCGACGTCGTGCAGCAGGTCGGCGGCGAGCACGCGATGCTCGCCGGTCAGGGTGTCGATCACCACCTCGCTCAGCGCCGCGCCGTAGGCGAAGTAGAGGAACGGCCGGCCCTGGTGCGCGGCGCGGTCGTAGGCGATCTTCGGCGTGGCGTAGTAGCCGGTCGCCGACAGCGACACCCGCGCCATGTGTGCCTGTCGGCACAGCTCGGCGAAGCCCAGCCGGGTGGCGCCGGCCTCGACCTGGCCGTCGTGGAAGCGCACCGCCTGCGGCGCCACGCCCGCGCGCTCGGCCAGCAGCGCGGCCAGCCGCGCGCGCACCGTCATCGCCGCGTTCCAGGCGGCCATGCCGTTGAGGTCGGCGCCGGAGGACGCGGCGGTGGCCGAGGTGTTGGGCACCTTGTCGGTGCGGGTGGCGGTGACGCGGACCTGCGCCAGCGGCACCGCGAACACGTCGGCGACGATCTGCGCCACCTTCACCATCAGCCCCTGGCCCATCTCGGTGCCGCCGTGGTTGAGCTGGATCGAGCCGTCGGCGTAGACCAGCAGCAAGGCGCCGGCCTGGTTGAGGTGGGTGGTGGTGAAGCTAATCCCGAATTTCACCGGGGTCAGCGCCAGGCCCTTCTTCAGCACCCGGTGGCGGGCGTTGAACGCGGCGACCTCGGCCTGGCGCTCGGCGTAGCGCGCATCGCGCGCCAACGCCTCGATCAGCTGCGGGGCGAGGTTGTCGGTGACCTGCATGCCGTACGGGGTGAGGTCGCGACCTGGGCCGTAGAGGTTGCGCCGGCGCACTTCCAGCGGGTCGAGGCCGCAGGCGGCGGCGACCGCGTCCATCACCCGCTCGATCGCCAGCATGCCCTGCGGCCCGCCGAAGCCGCGGAAGGCGGTGTTGGAGACGGTGTGGGTGCGCAGCCGGTGCGAGAGGATCTCCACCGCCGGCAGCCAGTAGCAGTTGTCGCTGTGGAACATCGCGCGGTCGTTGATCGCCGGCGAAAGGTCGGTGCTGGCGCCGCAGCGCGAGGCCAGCTCCAGGCGCAGCGCGAGCACGCGCCCGTCCTCGTCGCAACCGACCTCGTAGTCGACCGCGAAGTCGTGGCGCTTGCCGGTGATGCGCATGTCGTCGTCGCGGTCGTAGCGCAGCTTGGCCGGGCGCCCGGTCAGGGCGGCGACCAGCGCGCAGGCCGCGGCCGGCCCGGTCGCCTGGGTCTCCTTGCCGCCGAAGCCGCCGCCCATCCGCCGCACCTCGACCACCACGTCGGCGCTGTGCAGGCCGAGCAGGTCGGCGACCAGGTGCTGCACCTCGCTGGGATGCTGGGTCGAGGACAGCACGTGCAGCGTGCCCTGCTCGCCGGGCAGCGCCATCGCCACCTGGCCTTCCAGGTAGAAGTGTTCCTGGCCGCCGATCTCCAGCGCGCCGCGCAGGCGCTGCGGTGCGCTGGCCAGCGCGGCATCGACGTCGCCGCGCGCCATGCGCTGGGTCGCCTCGATCAGCTCGCCGGCCGCACGCGCCTGGGCGATGGTCAGGTTCGCCGGCAACGGTTCGTAGTCGATCTTCGCCATTCGCGCGGCGCGGCGCGCCAGGGCATGGGTCTCGGCCGCGACCAGGAACAGCGGCTGGCCGTGGAACGTGACTTCGCCGTCGGCCAGCAGCGGATCGTCGTGCGCGACCGGGGCGATGTTATTGGCGCCGGGGATGTCGGCGGCGGTGAACACCGCGACCACGCCGGGGGCGCGCCGCACCGGTTCCAGGTCGAGCGCGCGGATCCGCGCGTGCGCCTGCGTCGCCAGGCCGAAGGCAAGGTGCAGCAGGCCGGCCGGCTCGTTGGTGTCGTCGATGTAGCGCGCGCTGCCGTCCACGTGCGCCGGGGCGCTGTCGTGGCGCTGCGCGCTATGCACCAGCGCGGTCGGCGGCACCGCCATGGCGGTCGCGTCAGCCATGCGCCGGCTCCAGTGCCAGCACGTCCAGCGGCTGCTCCGGGTGGGCCTCGCGCAGCCACATCCCGCGCAGCAGGTTGGCGGCGGCCTGCAACCGGTAGCGCGCGCTGCCGCGCACGTCGTCGAGCGGGGCGTAGTCCTCGGCGAGTGCCTGCGCGGCGGCCTCGACCGCGGCCTCGCCCCAGTGCCGGCCGACCAGCGCGGCCTCGGCGTGGCGCGCGCGCTTGGGGGTGCCGGCCATGCCGCCGAAGGCGATGCGCGCGCCACGCACGCGGCCGTCGGCGAGCTCGACGCAGGCCGCCCCGCATACCGCCGAGATGTCGCTGTCGAAGCGCTTGGACAGCTTGCGCACATGCACGCGCGCGTCGGCGGCCGGCCGCGGCACGATCACCTGCTCGACGAACTCGCCGGGCTGGCGGTCCTGCTTGCCGTAGTCGATGAAGAAGTCCTCCAGCGCCAGCGTACGACGTGCGTCGCCGCGACGCAGGACCAAGCGCGCGCCGAGCGCGATCAGCGCCGGCGGGGTGTCGCCGATCGGCGAGCCGTTGGCGATGTTGCCGCCGAGCGTGCCGGCGTTGCGCACCTGCAACGCGCCGATCCGGCGCACCAGCTCGCCCAGGTCCGGGTGCAGCCGCGCCAGCGCCGCGTGCGCCTCGACGTAGCGCACCGCCGCGCCGATCCTCAGCCCGTCGGCGTCCTCCTCGATCCGCCGCAGCGCCGCGATGCCGCCGATGAAGACCGTGGTCTCCAGTGTGCGCAGCTGCTTGGTCACCCATAGCCCGACGTCGGTGGCGCCGGCGACGATGTGCGCGTGCGGATGCTCGCGCAGGCACGCGGCCAGGGCCTCGACGCTGCGCGGCGCGAACGCGCGGCGGTGCTGCCCGGTGTGCGGGTCGGTCCAGGTATAGGCCAGCGCGTCCTCGCGCGCGAGCGCGGCCAGTGCCGCGCCGACGTCCTCGGCGCTGGCCGGGTCGGGCGCCACCGCGCGGCCGGCCTCCAGGATCGGGCCGTAGCCGGTGCAGCGGCACAGGTTGCCGGCGATCACGTCGGCAAGGTTCGCCTCGCCGGTGCCGAGCGCGCCGATGCTGCGCGCGTACAGCGACATCACGAAGCCCGGCGTGCAGAAGCCGCACTGCGAGCCATGGCAGTCCACCATCGCCCGCTGCACCGGGTGCGGGGTGCCGTGGCGGGCGAGGCTCTCCACGGTCAGCACCGCCTTGCCGTCGAGCATCGGCGCGAACAGGATGCAGGCGTTGACCGCGCGCCATTGCACGGCCGGCACGCCGTCGTCCCCGCGCAGGCGGGGACCCAGCGACTCGTGTGCGGTCTTTCCCTCGTCATCCCCGCGAAAGCGGAGATCCATGGACGTGGCTGTGGCGGCGGAATGCGAATCCGCCAGCGCGGGGGGATCGCTGCGACTGCACGAACGTCCCTGGATTCCCGCTTTCGCGGGAATGACGGTAGAAGGCGCTGTGTGGTCGGACGCATCAGCGGTCTCGGCCAGCTCGCCGAGCACGATCGTGCAGGCGCCGCAGTCGCCCTCGGCGCAGCCTTCCTTGGTGCCGGTACGGCGCAGCCGGCCGCGCAGTACTTCCAGCGCGGTCAGGGTCGGATCGACCTCGCCCAGGTCCACCACCTCGCCGTCGAGCAGGAAGCGGATACCCGTGCCCATCTCAACTGCCCCGGTAGGTCGAGTAGCCGAACGGGGCGACCAACAGCGGCACGTGGTAGTGGCCGTCGCCGGCGATGCCGAAGTCGATCGCGATCTCGTCCAGGAACGGCGGCTCGGGCAGGGCCACGCCCTGGGCGCGGAAGTAGTCGGCGACCGCGAACACCAGCCGGTAGCGGCCCGGTGCCACTGCCACCGTCTTCAGTTCCGGGCAACGCCCGTCCTCGTCGGTGCGGCCTGCGTGCAGCAGCGCACCGTCGCGGTACAGGCGCAGCGTCACGCCGCGCGCCGGGCGGCCGTGCGCGGTATCGAGTACGTGGGTGGAGAGCGAGCTCACGCGGCCACCTCCTCGGCCGGCTGCGGCCATTGCCCGGTGAACTCGGCCTCGTCGTAGCCGAGGAACGCCTCCAGCGTCGCGTCGCGGTCGTCGAGGAACAGCTGGTCGGCGAGCGCGCGCGCCAGCTTCGGCAGCGCGTACTTCAGCCCGGACAGCGCCGCCGCCGATAGGCCGTGGTTGATCAGCCCGGAGTAGTTGAACGCGAACAGCCCGTGCAGCGCGCTCGCGGCGGCCGGGTCGCGCGGCAGCAGCTCGAAGCCGGGGCCGAGGTAGGGATGCGCGTCCAGCAGCGCGTTGGCGGTGCCGGCCGGCGCGGTGTAGCGGTCGGACCAGCGCAGGATGCGCGGCGCCAGCGCGGCCAGCTCCGGGCGCAGTGCCGGGTCGGTGACGAGGCCGGTAGCGACCGCCAGGAAGTCGAAGGCGTGCTCGCCCTGCGGGGTGGTCACCACCGCCTGGCCATCGCGCTCGGCCACCGCCAGCCACGGCGCGCCCAGATGCAGGCGGAAGCCGGGCAGTGCGCAGGCGCGGTTGAAGGTGTCGTTGGTCGGCGGCTGGTTGTGCGCGAAGAAATGCGACATCAGCCGGTACTTGTCGGCGTCGGGCAGCGCGGCGAAGCGCGGGATCAGCCCGCTGCGTTCCATATGCCGGATCGGGTTGATCTGCGGCAGCTGCGCGCGGCGCACGAAGACCTCTGCCGCGGCCACGCCCTGGGCCAGCGCGAAGCTGGCGTTGTCGAACGCCGATGCGCCGCCGCCGAGGATGCCGATGCGCTTGCCGGCCAGCGCGGCGTAGTCGATCGGGCCGGAGGTGTGCGCGTACAGGTGCGCCTGCAGCTTGCCGGCGATCCACTCCGGCACGCTCCAGTCGCCGCCGCCCTGGATGCCGGTGGCCAGCACCACCTTGCGCGCCAGCAGCGGCGCGCCGGCCGCCAGGTGCAGGCGATGCACGCCGGGGGCGATGTCCGGTTCGATCCGCGCCAGCTTCGTGTCGTTGCGCACCGGCAGCCGCAGCACGCGGCGATACCAGCGCAGGTAGTCCATCCAGGTGCCGCGCGGGATCTTGTCCAGCGCGTCCCAGCCTTCCGGCCCGTGCTGCGCTTCCCACCAGGCGCGGAAGGTCAGCGCCGGCACGCCCAGGTCGATCGAGGTCAGCTGCTTGGGCGTGCGCAGCGTGGCCATGCGCGCATAGGTGATCCACGGGCCTTCCAGCCCTTCCGGGTTCTCGTCGATCACCAGCACGTCGTTGACGCGCTCGCGTTGCAGCGCGAACGCCGCGCCGAGGCCGCTCTGCCCGCCGCCCACGATCACCACGTCGTGGACGTGGCCGTCGCGGTGCGTGCGCGGCCGGGTCCACGGCTCGCCGCCATGGCCGAGCCGCTGCAGGTCGCGCGCCAGTTCCTGCTCGAGGCGTTCCAGGCTCATGCCATCGCCTCCAGGCGCAACCTGACGATCTCGCCGATCTGGTCGATCGCGGTAGCGAGCTCGGCGCTGCGCGGCTGCTCCAGGCGGCGTTCCAGCTCGGCCAGGATCCCGGCCTTGTCGTGCAGCCGCACGCAGATCACGAATGGAAAGCCGAAGCGGTTGCGATAGGCCTGGTTGAGCGCGTGGAAGCGCGCGAACTCGGCCTCGCTCAGCCGGTCCAGCCCGGCGCTGGCCTGCTCGGCGGCCGAGGCGGCGGTCAGCGTGCGGTCGATCGCGGCCTTGCCGGCCAGCTCGGGATGGGCGCGGATCAGCCGCTCCCGCTCCTCGCCCGAAGCCGCGTGCACCACCGCCATCAGCCCGGCGTGCAGGTCGTCGAACGGGCGTCGCGCGGCGGCGCGCTCGACCACCCAGGGCGAGTGCTCGAACAGCTCGCGGTAGCGCGTGACGAATTCGGCGTCGCCGAGGTCGTTGTGGTCGTTAGAGCGTGTCATGCGTGCGTGCCCTCCAGCGAAACATGGGCCGATACCACCTTCCAGCCATCGGCGAAGCGCACCCAGCTCTGGCTCTGGCGGCCGCGGCGCGTGCTGCCCTCGCGGAAGAACTCGGCGTTGGCGGTGGCGAAGTCGCGGCCGTAGGCGGCGATCTCGACCCGGCCCAGCCGGCGCTGCGGCGAACCGCCACGGCCCTTGCGGAACTCGCGGATCGCCTCGATTCCGTACAGCACCTCGCCGACGCCGTAGCGCACCGTGCTCGGCGCGGCATGGAACAGCCGATCCATCGCGGCGATGTCATCGGCCATCAACGCGCGCTCGTAGGCGTCGAACGCGGCGCGCACCTCGGCGATCACCTGGGGGTCGTCGACGATCATGCCGCGTCCCCCGCGAACGGATGTTCCCGCAACCAGTGCTGGGCGATGTCGATCCGCCGCGCGATCCAGGCATCGCCGCTGGCGAGCACGTGGTCGAGGAAGCGCGCCACCGCGCGCGCGCGGCCGGGGCGGCCGGCGATGCGCCCGTGCAGGCCCACCGACAGCATCCGCCCGCCTTCCTCGCGCAACTGCTCGAAGCTGTCGCGCAGGTAGCGGAAGAACGCCTCGCCCTCGGCGAAGCCGTTGTAGGCGACGATCTTCATGTCGTTGACATCCAGCGTGTAGGGCACGATCAGCTGCGGCCGGCCGAAGCGGGTGTCGTAGTAGGGCAGGTCGTCGGCGTAGGCATCGGCGTCGTAGGCGAAGCCGCCTTCCTCGACCACCAGTCGCGCGGTGTTGGGGCTGGTGCGGCCCTGGTACCAGCCCAGCGGGCGGCTGCCGGTCAGCGCGGTGTGCAACTCGACCGCGCGCGCGATGTGCTCGCGCTCGACGTCCTCGGGCACGTACTGGTAGTCGATCCAGCGATAGCCGTGGCTGGCGATCTCCCAGCCGGCGCCGAGCATGGCCTCCACCGCGGCCGGATTGGCCTGTAGTGCCTTTGCCACCCCGAACACCGTCAGCGGCACGCCGCGCTCGGCGAACAGTCGGTGCAGGCGCCAGAAGCCGGCGCGGCTGCCGTACTCGTACAGGCTCTCCATCGCCATCGCGCGCATGCCGGGGTGGCTCTGCGCGCCGACCATCTCCGACAGGAACGCCTCCGAGCCCTTGTCGCCGTACAGCACGCTGTTCTCGGCGCCTTCCTCGTAGTTGACGACGAACTGCACGGCGACCTTCGCGCCGCCGGGCCAGCGCGCGTCCGGCGGGATGGCGCCGTAGCCGACCAGGTCGCGTTCGCCGGTCATGCCTTTGCTCCCGTGGAGTCGTATTGACAATGTAAATGCATGGATGCAGGATTGCGCCCATGGACCGACGCCTCGAACACAAGGGCGCCAGCTTCGTATGGGACATGGACAAAGCCCGGCGCAATCAAGCCAAACACGGCATCCGCTTCGAGCAGGCGGTGGAGGCGTTCTTCGATCCGTTCCTGCGGGTAGCCGAAGCTGGCCGCAATGCCGAGTCGCGTGATGCCGTGATCGGCCACGACGGTCAGGGGCGGTTGCTGTACGTGGTCCACCTGCTGCTGGAAGCCGACGCCATCCGCATCGTCTCGGCCCGCAAAGCCACGCGCGAGGAGCGCGATTTCTATGATTCCTGACATCCTGAAAACCCGGCTCGCCAAGCAACGCCCGATGGTGTCGGTCACGCTGCGCATGCCGCAGGACGTGGTCGACTCACTGAAAGCGATCGCGCCGCTGAAGGGCCAGAGCGGATACCAGGCGCTGCTCAAGGTGTACGTCAGCGAAGGGCTGCGCCGCGACGAGGCCGAGCACCTGTTCGGTCCGGCGGCACGCCTGGCCGAGGCCCTGCGCCGCCGCGGCGTGCCGGCCGAATTGATCGAGGCGGCCGCACGCGAGGTGGCGGGGAAGGCGGCGTAGTTCATCCGCCGGCCTCGGCGTTCCACGCCGCCAGTGCGGCCTCGACGCCGACGCCCGGCGCGCAGCCGAAGCCTTCGCCGCGCAGCACGGTCTCCAGCGCGCCGAGGGTGATCAGCACCTTGTGCTTCATCGCGTTATAGCCCATCGCGCCGATCCGCCAGAGCTTGCCCTGCAACGGGCCGAACGCGGTGCCGATCTCGATCTCGAAGTCCTCGCGCATGCGCCGGCGCACGCGCTCGCCGTCCACGCCGGCCGGGATCACGATGCCGGTGACGTTGCTCATCCGGTAGCGGTCGTCGCCGAACACCTCCAGCCCGAGCGCGCGCGCGCCGGCGGTCACCGCGCGGCCGGCGGCACGGTGGCGGGCGTAGCGGTTCTCCAGGCCCTCCTGCAGCACGATGCGGGCGCACTCGCGCGCGGCGTACAGCATCGAGGTCGCCTCGGTGTGGTGGTTCAGGCGCTTGTCCGACCAGTAGTCCATCACCATCGCCAGGTCGAAGTAGTTGGACAGGATGCGCGGTTCGTCGCCGTCCTCCAGGTCGTCGCGCACGATCCCGCGCTCGACGTGGCGGCGCGCGAAGATGCGCTCGGCGGCCGCTTCCGAGACCGTGATCGGGGCCGAGCCGGACGGCCCGCCCAGGCACTTCTGCAGGCCGCCGGTGACCACGTCCACGTCCCAGCGGTCGGCGGCCAGTTCCATGCCGCCGATGGTCGCGGTGGCGTCCACGTAGGACAGCGCGCCGTAGCGGCGGCAGAGCGCGCCGAAGCCGTCCAGCGGCTGCGCCATCGTGGTCGAGGTGTCGCCGTGGATCGTCGCCACCAGCTTCGGCCGCACGCGCGCGACCGCATCCTCGATCGCCTCCAGCGGCACCACCTCGCCCCACGGCGCGTCGACGGTCTCGATCCTGGCGCCGATGCGGCCGAGGATCTCGGTCAGCAACAGGCCGAAGCGGCCGAAGTTGACCACCAGCACGGTCTCGCCCGGCGCCACCAGCGACACCAGCGCGGCCTCGATGCCGGCGCGCGCGGTGCCGTCGACCAGGAAGGTCCAGCGGTTGGCGGTGCCGAAGATCGGCCGGTACAGCGCCATGACCTCGTTCATGTACGCGGTCATTTCCGGGTCGAACTGGCCGAGCAGGTCGGCCGACATCGCGCGCAGCACGCGCGGGTGCGCGTTGACCGGGCCGGGCCCCATCAGCAGGCGTTGCGGCGGGTCGATCTCGCCGAAGACTTCAATGTTCAAGCGTAGCTCCCAAGTGTTCGATGAAATCCAGCATCGCCGCGACGGCGAGGCTGGCGTCGGCCGGGTCGACGGACTCGGCCGGGTGGTGGCTGATGCCGCCGGCGCAGCGCAGGAACAGCATCGCGGTGGGGCACAGCGAGGCCATCACCATCGCGTCGTGGCCGGCGCCGGAGACCAGTGTGCGCGGCGCGATGCCCTGCGCGGCGACGGCGCGTTCGAGCAGCGCGACCAGGCGCGGATCGCAGGGGCTGGCGGGCAGGTCCTGGACCTGTTCGGTTTCGATGGCGACGCCGCGCGCGACGGCGATGGCGGCGAAGCGGCGCAGGATCTCGCCGGCGCCGGCATCGCGCGAGGCGTCGCGGCCGGCGCGCACGTCCAGCGAGAACTCGACCCTGCCCGGCACCACGTTGGTCGCGCCGGGCAGCACGTTCATGCGGCCCACGGTCGCGACCAGATCCCCGGCGGCTTCGCGCGCGACCGCCTCGGCGGCCAGCACGCATTCGGCGGCGGCGGTCAGCGCGTCGGCGCGCAGCGGCATCGGCGAGGTGCCAGCATGCCCGGCGCGGCCCTGCACCGTCACCGCGAAGCGCAGCTGCGCGGCGATCCCGCTGACCACGCCCAGCGGCAGGCCCTCGGCCTCCAGCACCGGGCCTTGCTCGATGTGCGCCTCCAGATAGCCGATCACGCCGGCCGGGTCGCGCGCCGCCTCGCCGATCCGGGCCGGGTCCAGGTCCCAGGCCGCCAGCGCCTGCGCGACCGTGGTACCGGCGGCGTCGGCGACGCCGTCGAGCGCGTCCGGCGCGAGCGTGCCGGCGAGCGCGCGGCTGGTGAACATCGAGGCGGGAAAGCGCGAGCCCTCCTCGTCGCCGAAGGCGACCACCTCGATCGCGAACGGCAGGCGCCGTCCGGCCGCATGCAGGCTGGCCACGCATTCGATCCCGAGCATCACCCCGAGTGGGCCGTCGTAGCGGCCGGCGTCGCGCACGCTGTCGATATGGCTGCCGATCAGCAACGCCGGCGCGCCGGGCACGGCGCCCTCGTAGCGGCCGATCAGGTTGGAGGCGGCGTCCACCCGCGTGTTCATCCCGGCCTCGCGCATCCAACCGGCCACCACCTGCTGCGCGGCGCGGTGGGCCGGGGTCAGCCAAGCGCGATAGAGCCCGTCGGCGCTGTCGCTGTAGGGCGCGATGCCGAGTAGGTCGCAGCGCGCCACCGCCCGTGCGCCGGCGCTGGCGGTGGAGACAGGAACCGAGGCGGGCAGTGGGGCGGAAGGCACGTGGCGAGGACCGGCGGGTGCCGCCCTGGACTGGCGACGGAGGCGGGTCCAGGGAGGGGTGGAAAGTCGGCTCGACTATAAGGAGCCGGTCGTGTCGCCTTCAATGAGTTTTTTTTCAGCAGCGCGTTGCAAAAAAGGCAACGCAATGGGTGGGCCGATGTCCTGCGGTGTGGCGAGTGGATGCCTGGCACCCTGGCCCCGTAGAGCCGAGCTTGCTCGGCGGGGCTTCACTCGGGAAGGCCTCAGCGGAGCAAGCTCCGCTCTACGGCTACCGTCGTATACGCTGACGTGTCGCTGCAGGCTCAGGTGCGCAACGCCGTGGCCGCCGCCTCGCCCAGCGCCTGGCCGATCCGCTGCAGGGTGGTCGAGCGTACCGCCGCGTGCTGCCAGTACAGCGGCACGTCGATCCAGCGGGTGTCGTCGATGACCACGACGCTGCCGGCCTGCTGCGCCGCCGCGATCTGGGACGGGTGCGCCAGGCACCAGCCGAGCCCGCGCGCGGCGGCCTCGACGAAGCCCGACGAGGTCGGCAGGTAGTGCACCGGAGGGCTGAGCCGGGCGCGGGTGACGCGGCGCACGAAGCGCCATTGCAGCGCGTCCTTGCGGTTGAACACGATCATCGGTGCCTTCGCCAGCGCGCCGGCATCGACACCGGCGGCGAAGTAGCGCGCGACGAACGCCGGCGAGGCGATCGCGTGGTAGCGCATCGTGCCCAGCGCCTGCACGTTGCAGCCTTGCAGCGGCCTGGCCTCGGCGGTGATCGCGCCGAGCACCGAGCCGTCGCGCAGCAGCGCGAGGGTATGGTCCTGGTCGTCCACGCGCACGTCGAACAGGTAGCCGTATTGCTGGTGCAGCCGGGCCAGCGCGGCGAGCAGCCAGGTCTCCAGCGAGTCGTCGTTGACCGCGATCGCGATCGGCTGCATGGATGCACTCTGCGCGGGCAGGAAGTCGGCCAGCGCCTCGGCCTCCAGTGCCTGCATCGGCCGTACCCGGCGCAGCAGCCGTTCGCCGGCCGGGGTCGGCCGGCACGGCGCCTGGCGGACCACGAGCACCTGCCCGAGCCGGTCCTCCAGCGCCTTGATCCGCTGCGACACCGCCGACGGCGTGACCGAGAGCCGGCGCGCGGCCAGCTCGAAGCTGCCTTCCTCGAGCACCGCGGCAAACGCGGCCAGTTGCGGGTGAATGAGGTCCACGGCTGCGCTCCTGGATTAGATTTCCTTCATAGTCTAAAGAACAAGTAGCTGGCCTTAAGATGGCCCGCGCCGCAGGATTTCGCCTCCCTTGGTCGCGGATCCCGCCATGTTGCTTGTCGCTGCCGTCGCCGGCTTCACCGCTGGTGCCGGCCTGATCGTTGCCATCGGCGCGCAGAACGCGTTCGTGCTGCGCCAGGGCTTGCAGCGGCGCCACGTCGGTCTGGTCGTCGCCACCTGCATGCTTGGCGACCTCGTGCTGATCGTCTGCGGAGTGGCCGGCATCGGCGCGCTGGTGCGGCAATGGCCCGGGTTGCTGCAGGCGCTGCGCTTGGGCGGCGCGGCGTTCCTCGGCGTGTATGCCGTGATGGCGGCCTGCCGGGCATGGCGCGGCGGAGAAACACTGGCACCGTTGGCTGGTGGCGAGGGGGATCGGCGCCGGGTGTTGCTGGCCTGCCTGGCGTTCACCCTGCTCAATCCACATGTGTACCTGGACACGATGGTGCTGCTCGGCAGCCTGTCCACGCGCTATCCGGGTACGGCGCGCTGGGCGTTCGCGCTCGGTGCCTGTGCCGCCAGCGCGCTGTGGTTCTGTGCGTTGGGTTATGGAGCGCGTCTGTTGCTGCCGGTGTTTCGCGACCGCCGCGCCTGGCGCGTGCTCGACGCGCTGATGGCGGTGTTCATGCTGACGCTGTGCCTGTTGCTGCTGCTGCGCCCGATCGGGTGAATGCCGCGGTCGATCGTGGTGAGCGCGTTGCGCGCGGCGGCCGGGCCATGCCCGGCATGCCGCAGGCGATCTGCGGCGGCACGACGGCCAGGTTGCTTTCGCTCCGGTCACGTCACTGGTGGCCACGATGCGCGAATTTTTCCTGCTCGTCGGCAGGGGATGCCGGCCAGCGACGACGCCGCGCGAGTCGCGCGGCGTAGCATCCATCGCAGACGCGTCAGCGTCGGGGCGACTCCATCCTCACTCATCACTACTTTTTCATGAAAACTACCGGCCTGGCGCCATTGTGGTTTGGCATCGTGTGTCTGATCGTCGCTTCGACCGGTATGGCGGCGGTGACGCTCTACTCGTCCGATTCGCTGTACGCCTATTCCATGGCCCTGGACGTGATCCAGTTCCACACGCTGTCGGGCTGGACCTACTCGGCGGTGCCGTTCTTCTTCCCGGACGTGCTGCTGGCGCTGCCGCTGGCTGGGCTGCTGCGGGATCCCTGGTACTTCCACCTGGCATCCTCGCCGGTGCTGGTGTTGCTGTTCGTGGCCGGGGTGTCGCGCTACCTGGCGCCGGCGTGGCGGGTACGCTACGCCGATGCCTTCGTCGCGGCCGCCGCGGCGGTGACGGGACTGGTGGTCGCCGGCCTGGTGCTGCCCGCGCCGTTCGAGGGGATCGTCACCCCGGCCTTCGTGTTCGTCTATCACGCGTCGGTGGCGTTCGTGGCGGTCGCGCTGTACCTGCTGACGCGGGCCGACATGTTCGGCGTGTTGCGCCGGCACTGGATCTTGAGCCTGTTGGCGGTGGTGCTGCTGACGCTGTCGGACCTCTACTTCGCGGTCTACTTCGGTGCGCTGATCCTGGTGTCGTTCGAACCGCGACGCTGGCGGCCATTCCTTGCCCTGGCCATTCCCTACGGGGTGGTGGTGATCGCGGTGCTCGTCCTGTCACTGGGTATCAACGACTCGCTGCTCGAACAGGCGACGGGCTCGCTGGCGGTCGCGGGCGAGCCGTATCCGGCCTTGCGCCACGGGCTGGTGCTGTTGTGGGTGCCGGGACTGGCGGTCGCCGGGCTGGCGTGGCGGCGACGGCTGTCGTCAGTGTCGTTGCGCTTGTATGCGGGCATGGTGCTGGCAATGTTGCTGATCATCGCGGCCGGGTTGATCCGCGACGTCTATGGATTTCGCTACCTGGTGCTGGTGTACGCGGTCTCCATCGTGCTTTATGCCGAGCTGTTGATCTGTGCGCCGGTCTGGTCGAGGAACGCGCTGCTGCTGGCGGCGACGCTGTTCCTGGCTGGCCGCGGCCTGGCGGGTGCCGATGACCCTGGCATTGACGCTTACCAGGCCGAGATCGCCTGCATCGCGGATTCGGTACCGACGGGGGCGACGATCGTGGCCGAGTACTGGCCGGCCAAGATGGTGTTCGAGACACTGCATCGCCGCTACAACCTGCTGCAGGTCACCGAGACGCTGCGTCCACGCGGCTGGATCTCCAACCGCCGCTGGCGCCGCCTGCATCCGGACAACGGCATCAGCCTGGTGGTCGCGGCCAGGCTGGAGCCGGACACCTGGCACCGGCTACAGGCGCTGCCGGACGCGCGCGCGCTGTGCGGCGGCCTGGTGCTGGAGGTGAAGCAACCGGCCCGGGCGCTGGTGCGGCAGATGCAGGCGCAGGACTGACCCGGCGCGGGTGCGTCACCGCACAGGCGTCGCGGGCACCCCGTCGCGCCACTGTGGCCAGTCCTGGATGATCGTCTCGGCCAACGCGTCGGCCACCCGGTAGGCGTTGATGGTCGCCGGCGCGAAGCCGCCGGAGTCGGCGCGCAGTGACTCGGCCACGTCCTGGCCCGGTGCCTCGCGATCGAAGTTCGAGCCGGCGCGCAGCACCGCGATCCGGCGCAGGTCGAGGCGGCCGGCCTCGGCACCGCGGTCGAGTGCGGTCAGCGTGGCGTTGTCCTCCATCTGCGTGGTGCATACCTGGGCCTTGCCAGCGCTGACCACCGCCACCTGGGTCGCCATCGCCGCGGCCATCCGGCTGCCATGCCAATAGGTGTCCGAGGACAGCGTGTCGCAGATGCTCACCTGTGGCGGCGCGTTGCCCGGCGCGTCGGGATAGCGCGCACGGTAGCGTTGCGCCTGGTCGCTGTCGGCCAGCGTCACGCCACGGGTCAGCGCGTAGGCGCGCTGCAGCAGCGCCTCGTCGAGCTGGAACAGCTCGGTGCCGGCATGCCAATTCCCCTTCTCACCCGGCCGCGCCGCGCCCAGCGCGACGATGCCCGAGTCCCAGCTCGCCGGGACTTGGCGCGGATCGAGCGTGTAGTTCAACCCGCCATCGACCACGTAGCGCGCCCAGTGCGCCGAGCCGAGCGTGCCCTGCGCCGGATCGATGCCGCCGATGCCGGCGACGATCAGGTAGCTGCGGCGCAGGTCGAACAACGGTGACTGCGCCAGCGCGGCCACGCTGCTGGCGGCGTTGGCGTAGCCCATGTCGGTGGTGAACATGCACAGCGTGGCGTCCTCGCGGCAGTGCACCGCCGGATAGCGCCGGCTCAGGCCTGGTACCTCGATCCGGCGATCGAGTCCAGCGTGCTCCCGCCATGGCTTGGCTTCGCCCTCGAACATGGTGATCACCAGTACCCGAGGCGCCAGCGGCGCGGCGGGCGCCGCCACGGCGCACAACGGCAAGGTACAGCCCAGTAACGGCGCGAGCAGGCGCCGGCGCAAACGCGAGGAAGTCATGCGGGATCTCCGTGGACGGGACATGCGGTGTCCTCACTGTAGCGAGCGTGCATGCGGCGGTGTGCGGCCGAACATGCAAAACGCCGGCTCGACCGTGGTTTCAGCCGCGCAGCACCAGGCGTTCGATCGCCAGCGCCACGCCGTCCTCGGTGTTGGCGGCGGTCTGGTGCAGGGCCGCGGCCTTGACCGCCGGAATCGCGTTGCCCATCGCCACGCTCACACCGGCGAACGCCAGCATCGACAGGTCGTTCTCGTGGTCGCCGATCGCCATCACCTGCTCGCGGGCGATGCCGAGCCGCCGCGTCAGCTGCTCCAGCGCTGGCCCCTTGCCGGCGCGCGCATCGAAGATCTCCAGGAAGTACGGCGCGCTCTTGAGCACGGCATAGCGCTGCTTCAGCCGGGCCGGCAGCCGTGGGATCGCCGCGTCCAGCACCTGCGGGGTATCGACCATCATCAACTTGCGGAAGCGCAGGGCTGGGTCCATCTCGGCGACCGCGCGGTATCGCAGCGGCGCGTTCGACAGGTGGGCATCGAGCACCGTGTACGGGCTGATGTCGGCGTTGGCGGTGAAGATCCCGCTGCCGTCCAGTGCCTGGAAATGCACCCCGAGCTCGCGCGCGAGTTGCTCGCAATACAGATAGTCGTCGAAGCCGAGCGCGAACTCGGCGATGCATTCCCCGCTGCCGACCGCCTGGACCACGGTGCCGTTGAAGCAGATGCAATAGTCCGTGTCGCCGGTGAGATCGAGTTCCTGGAGATAACGCCAGGCGCCGGAGAACGGGCGTCCGGTCGCGAGTACCACGCGCACGCCCTGCGCGCGGGCGGCCGCGATCGCGTTGCGCACGCGCGGGGAGATTGCATGGCCGGCGTCGAGCAAGGTGCCGTCCAGGTCGATGGCGATGAGATCGATCACAGGCAGTTCTGCGTTACGGCGGCACAGGATACAGGCGCTGGCCGGGCCGGGTGCTTGGCTTGCCTGCGGTGCTTTTCCCGCCCCGTTCTTCGGGTACTTTCCCCTGCGCACGGGAGCAGGGCGAGGCTTGTCACCATCCCGCCACCGCGCCGTCGCTGCGCGGGTCGGCCGCGCCGCTGAGCGTGCCGTCGGCCTCGCGTACCAGCGCGCCGGCGTGGCCCATCACCGAGCTGAAGGCCGGCAGCAGCTCGACCGCGTGGCCGGCCTCGCGCAATGCCTGTACCAGCGCCGGTTCGAAGCGATCCTCGAGCTTGAGCGAGGTGCTGTCCTCGCCCCAGGTGCGGCCGAGCAGCCAGCGCGGCGCGGTGACGGCCTGCTGCAGCGGCATGCCGAAGCGGGCGTAGCGGCTGAACACCGCGGCCTGGGTTTGCGGCTGGCCTTCCCCGCCCATCGTGCCGTAGCTCATCACCCGGCCGTCGTCGAACACCGCCAGCGCCGGGTTGAGGGTGTGGAACGGTTTGCGCCCGGGCCTGAGCGCATTCCAGCCGTCGCGCGCGAGGCGGAAGCTGCAGCCGCGGTTCTGCCAGACGATGCCGCTGCGTGGCAGCACCAGGCCGGAGCCGAACTCGAAATAAGTGGACTGGATGCAGCTGACCGCGCGGCCTTGGTTGTCGATCGCGCCGAACCAGACCGTGTCGCCGGCCTGCGAAGGCTGCGGCCACGGCAGCGCGCGGCGGGGATCGATGCGCGCTGCCAGCGCGTCGAGCGCCGCGTCGTCGTCGAGCAGCGCCTGCGGGTCCAGCGTCATGTAGGCCGGGTCGCCGACGTGCGCGTCGCGGATCAGGAAGGCCTGCTTGGTCGCCTCGACCAGGCCGTGCAGGTGGGCGAAGCCGTCGGCGGCGTCGGCGTCGAGCCGGTCGAACAGCGCCAGGATCAGCAGCGAGGCCAGGCCCTGGGTCGGCGGGGCGTGGTTGTAGAGCGTGGCGTCGCGCGTGCGTGCGCGCAGCGGCGTGCCTGCCTCGGCACGGTGGGCGTGCAGGTCGGCCAGTGCCAGTGGGCTGCCGAGCGCGGCGAGGTCGGCCGCGATGGCTTCGGCCAGCTCGCCACGGTAGTAGTCGTCCAGCCCGGCGCTGGCCAGCTGTTGCAGGGTCGCGGCCAATGCGGGTTGCGCGAGTAGCTCGCCTTCGCGCAATGGTCGCCCGGTCGCCTCGAACACTTGGGCGTAGGCACCGGGCTGCGCGCGCAGTTCCGCGCCCTTCGTCGCGGCGATCTGCGCGCCGCCGGCGGTGACCGGCACGCCGCTGCGGGCGTGGTGGATCGCATCTTCCAATAGCCTCGCCAACGGCAGGCGGCGCTCGCCGCCGGCCAGCGCCAGGTCCCATCCGGAGACCGTGCCGGCGACGGTATTGGCCGCGCCGGGCCCGCGCCACGGGATCGCGTCGAGACCGGCGTAGTGATCGAGCGTGGCCGCCTGCGCGGCGCGGCCGCAGGCGTCGATCGCGTGGACCCGGCCGTCCGGCTCGCGGATCAGCCAGAAGCCGTCGCCGCCGATGCCGGTCATGTGCGGATAGACCACCGCCAGGCAGGCGGCGGTGGCGACGGCGGCATCGACCGCGCTGCCGCCTTCGCGCAACACGTCGCGGCCGGCCTGCGCGGCAAGGTGGTGCGGGGCCACGACCAGGCCGCGGCGGGCGCGCAGGGTGTGCAGCATCAGGTCGTCGCTCCCGGAGCGCTGTAGCCGATGAGGCCATCGTGCTCGAGTTGCGCGGCGAGCGCGAACAGGCGGTCCTCGCGGCCGGGCGCGGCGATCAGCTGCACGCCCAGCGGCAGCCGGCCGGGACGCTTGAGCGGCGCGGCCAGCACCGGGCAGCGCGCCGGGCCGAGCGGCTGGGTCAGGAGGCCGAGGTTGGCGCGCGCGGACACCGGCTGGCCGTCGATCACGATGCTCTCCTCATCGATGCGCGGGGCGACGCAGGGCACGGCCGGCGCGATCAGCACGTCGACCTCGTCCCACAGCCGCTCCATCGCGGTGGCGAACCAGTCGATGAAGCGTCGTGCATCGGCGATCGCCGACGCCGGCAATTGCAGGCCGGCCAGCAGGCGGTCGCGGGTGGCCGGGTCGAAGCTGGCTGCATGCGCGGCCAGTGCCTCGCGGTGGCGATGGCCGCCTTCGGCGGCGGTCATCACGAATGCGGCGGCGCGGGCGCGCTGGGCATCGGGCAGCTCGCGCACGGAGCCGACGCCGAGGTGCGCGGTGAGCGCGTCGAGGCCGGCGGCCAGTTCCGCATCGAGGTCGCGCGCGAACCAGCCGCCAAGCCGGGCGATGCGCAGCGTCGCGGCGTCGCGTTCCGGCAGCGTGGCGCCGGCCATCACCTCGTGGACCGCGCGCAGGTCGGCGACCGAAGTGGCGAACGGGCCGGCCACGTCGAACGCCTCGACGAACGCGAACACGCCGTCCAGCGGCAGGCGGCCATGGCTGGGGCGCAGGCCGTAGATGCCGCACAGCGCGGCCGGCACGCGGATCGAGCCGTTGGTGTCCGAGCCGAGCGCGAACGGCACCAGTCCGGCCGCGACCGCCGCGGCCGAGCCACCGGATGAGCCACCGGCCAGGCGCGCGCGGTCGTGCGGGTTGCGGGTGGTGCCGTAGTGCGCGTTGACGGTGGCGAAGCCGTAGGCGAACTCGTCCATGTTGGCGGTGCCGACCAGGACCGCGCCGGCATCGGCCAGGCGCGCGACCAGCACGGCGTCGTGCGTGGCGGGTGGCGCGTCGGCGCGGATCGCGGCGCCGGCGGTGGTCGGCAGGCCGGCGACGTCGAACAGGTCCTTGACCACGAACGGCACGCCGGCCAGCGCGCCGCCGTCGCCGCCGCCGTCGATGGC
>JASGDF010000022.1:0-28196 GCA_047607345.1 Pseudomonas sp.
GCCGCGATGGGGCTTTACTGGCAAAACCCATCGCGGCTGAAGCCGCTCCTGCGGGGCAGGCCTCAGCGCAGCAGGTACTGGTTGAGCAGGTTCTCGTAGGCCTCCTGGCGCCCGCTGATCTGGCGCGGCTCCTCGCCGGCCAGGCTGGCCAGCGCGGCCAGATCCAGCTTGCCGTCGGCGAAGTCCTTGCCGGCGCCGCCGTCGAAGCTGGCATAGCGTTCGGCGCGCCAGCGCTCCCACGGAGATTGGTTCAGCAGCGCATGGGCCACCTCCAGCCCGCGCGCGAACGCGTCCATGCCGCCGATGTGGGCGATGAACAGGTCCTGCAGGTCGGTGGACTCGCGGCGCGGCTTGGCGTCGAAGTTCAGCCCGCCCTCCAGCCCGCCCTGGCGCAGCACCACCAGCATCGCCCCGACCGTGTCGTACAGGTCGGTTGGGAACTGGTCGGTGTCCCAGCCGTTCTGGGCGTTGCCGCGGTTGGCGTCGATGCTGCCCAGCAGCCCGGCATCGGCCGCCACCTGCAGGTCGTGCTCGAAGGTGTGCCCGGACAGGGTGGCGTGGTTGGCCTCGATGTTGAGCTTGAAGTCCTGGTCCAGGCCGTGCGCGCGCAGGAAGCCGGTTACGGTGGCGCTGTCGAAGTCGTACTGGTGCTTCATCGGCTCCATCGGCTTGGGCTCGATCAGAAAGTTGCCCTTCAGGCCGATGCTGCGGCCGTAGTCGCGCGCGATGCCCAGGAAGCGCGCGAAGTGGTCCAGCTCGCGCTTCATGTCGGTGTTGTGCAGGCTGGCGTAGCCTTCGCGGCCGCCCCAGAACACGTAGTGTTCCCCGCCCAGCTCGACGGTGGCCTCCAGCGCGGCCTTGACCTGCACCGCCGCGCGCGCGACCACCGCGAAGTCCGGGTTGGTCGCCGCCCCGTTCATGTAGCGCGGGTGGCTGAACAGGTTGGCGGTGCCCCACAGCAGCTTGATGCCGGTGGCGGCTTGGCGCTGCTTGGCGAGGCCGACCAGGTGGGTGAGGTTGCGCCGGTACTCGCCGATGTCGTCGGCGTCCGGGGCCAGGTCGACGTCATGGAAGCACCAGTACGGCGTGCCGAGCTTGGTGAAGAACTCGAAGGCGGCATCGAGCTTGGCCTCGGCGGTGGCTATCGGATTGCCGACCTCCCATGGGAAGCGGCGCGTGCCCGGTCCGAACGGGTCGGCGCCGGCGTTGCCGAAGGTATGCCAGTAGCAGGTGGCGAAGCGCAGGTGCTCGGCCATGGTCTTGCCGCCGATCTTCTTCTGCGCGTCGTAGACCTTGAACGCCAGCGGGTTGTCCGACTCGCGCCCCTCGAACGGAATCGCGCCGATGCCGGGGAAGTATTCCTTGCTGCCGATGAAAACGTTGCGGCTCATGGGGTCCTCGTGTGCTGTCTGAAAAGGGGGGAAGATGCTTCGGGTCTTGGTGTGGGAGGGACTTCAGTCCCGACGGGCTCTCCCGGGAAAGCCTGTCGGGACTGAAGTCCCTCCCACGGATCGTCAGGTCATGGGATCAAGCTCATGCGGGGTGGTACAGCGCGGTGGCGGCCTGCAAGTAGCGCTGGAAGCGGCGGTAGCCCTGCGCGTAGGCGGCCACCCGCTGTGGCTCGGGCGTGGCCGCCAGTGTGTCGTCGAGTTGCAGGTGATCGAGCACCACCTCGGCCAGCGTGGCGGTATCGCCGTCGGCGCGCCGGCCGGCCCACAGCGCTTGCAGCGCCGCGCCGAAGGCGGCGCCCTCCGGCTGGCCCGGTACCGCCACCGGCAGCTCGAACACGTCGGCCACCATCTGCCGCCAAGCCGCGCTGTTGCTGCCGCCGCCGGTGAGCAGCACGGTGTCGAAGGCCAGCCCGGCCTCGCGCAAGGCGTCCAGGCCGTTGCGCAGGCTATAGGTGGCGCCTTCCATCGCCGCGCGGTACAGGTGCGCCGGCGTGGTGTTGTGCGGGTCCATCCCGAACAGCATGCCGCGCGCGGCCGGCAGGTCCGGGGTACGCTCGCCGTTGAGGAACGGCAGCATCGCCAGCCCGTCCGCGCCCGGTGGCGTGGCCGCCAGCGCCGCCTCGGCCTGGGCGCGCTCCAGCCCGAGCAGGCGCGCGGCGGTCTCGGTGGCCACGGTGCAGTTCATCGTGCAGATCAGCGGCAGCCAGCCGCCGGTGGAATCGCAGAACGCGGCCCAGCGCCCGGCCGGGTCGACCACCGGGTGGTCGGCATGCGCGAACAGCGTGCCGGAGGTGCCCAGGCTCAGCGTCAGCCGCCCCGGCACCACGTTGCCGGTGCCGATCGCGGCCATCATGTTGTCGCCGCCGCCGGTGCTCACGCGCACCCCGGCCGGCAGGCCCAGCGCCTGCGCGGCGGCCTCGGTCAGAGCGAACACCGTGCCGGGTTCGACCAGCGGTGGCAGCGCCGCGCGCAGGTCGCGCCGCGGGTCGAGCGCGTGCAGCACGGCCTCGGACCAGCTGCGCGTGCGCACGTCCAGCCAACCGGTGCCGGAGGCGTCGCCGGCCTCCATGAAGCGCTCGCCGGTCAGCCAGAAGTTGATGTAGTCGTGCGGCAGCAGGATCGTGGCCATCGCCGCGTAGGCATCGGGACGATGAACCCGCGTCCACGGCAGCTTCGACGCGGTGTAGCCGGTCAGGATCGGATTGCCGGCCGCGGCCACCGCGCCAGCGCCGCCACCCAGCGCCGCCGTCAGCGCCTCGGCCTCGGCCTGGGTGCTGGTGTCGCACCACAGCTTGACCGGCGCGGTCACCGCGCCGTC
The DNA here is from genome assembly GCA_047607345.1 of Pseudomonas sp. Taxonomy (GTDB): domain Bacteria; phylum Pseudomonadota; class Gammaproteobacteria; order Xanthomonadales; family Xanthomonadaceae; genus Pseudomonas_S. The sequence continues at coordinate 2,770 of JASGDF010000022.1, forward strand.
GGTCGCCACCGGCACGAAGCCGTGCTGCTGGCCGGACACCGCGATGCCGCGCACCTGCGCCCGCTGCGCCGCCGGCAGGGCGGCAAAGCAGGCCACGATGCCCTCGATCCACCACGACGCCTGCTGCTCGCGGGTGCCGTCCTCCGCGCTCAGCAGCGCCAGCGGCGCCGACTGCGTGGCCACCACCTCGCGTGCCCGCGGGTCGTACAGCACCAGCTTGACGCTCTGCGTGCCTGCGTCCAGGCCGGCATACAGTGCGCTCATGCCAGGCCTCCGGCACATGCATCTATGTTAGCGCTACCAGGATGGGGGGCAAAAAAAGCCGCGGGAGCGGACCGTATCGCGTGCATCGGGGCCGGTGGATTGTCAGGGACGGCCAGACTCTAGCAGCACTTTCTGCAAAGGCCTTGCTGCGTTGCGCCATTGGAGACGGGCGTGCGCGCCGGTTCGGCGAGGGTGCGGGGCAGGCCGGGTAGAATGCGCGCCATGAATGCCGCCGTGATCCCGCTTCCCGACCCGTCCCCGGTCCGCCGCGACCCGCCCGCGCGCGGCCACGACCGCCACGAGCAGGCCAAGCTCGGCAAGCGCCTGCGCCGCCAGGTCGGCCAGGCCATCGCCGACTTCGGCATGATCGAGGCCGGCGACAAGGTCATGGTCTGCCTGTCCGGCGGCAAGGACAGCTACACGATGCTCGACGTGCTGTTGCAGCTGCGGAAGAAGGCGCCGGTGCCGTTCGAGCTGGTCGCGGTCAACCTGGATCAGAAGCAGCCGGGCTTCCCCGAGCACGTGTTGCCCGGCTACCTGGACGCGCTCGGCGTGCCGTACCACATCATCGAGCAGGACACCTATTCGGTGGTCAGCCGGGTGATCCCGGAAGGCAAGACGATGTGCTCGCTGTGCTCGCGCCTGCGTCGCGGCTCGCTGTACAGCTACGCCGAGCAGCACGGCTTCAGCAAGATCGCGCTGGGCCACCACCGCGACGACATGGTCGCCACGTTCTTCATGAACCTGTTCCACCACGCCAAGCTGTCGGGCATGCCGCCCAAGCTGCGTAGCGACGACGGCAAGCACGTGGTGATCCGCCCGCTCGCCTACGTGCGCGAGGCCGACATCGTCGCGTATGCGCAGGCCCGGGCGTTCCCGATCATTCCCTGCAACCTGTGCGGCAGCCAGGAGAACCTGCAGCGCCGCCAGGTCGGGCTGATGTTGCAGCAGTGGGAGAAGGACCATCCCGGGCGCATCGAGCAGATCGCCCGCGCGCTCGGCGACATCCGGCCCTCGCAGCTGGCCGACCGCGGCCTGTTCGACTTCCTTTCGCTCGGCCGCCGCGAGGGCGCGGCGCCAGCCGATGTGCATGCCTGGCTCGCCGGCGAGCCGAGCCGGGAACCGGAAATGGAGACTGGGGAATCGTAGGCACGATTCCCTCGCCGCCCCCGCGTTCCCCTGCTTTCCCGATTCCCCCACTCCTCATTCCCGGCCCTTCGATGTTCTTCCGCAACCTGACGCTGTTCCGCTTTCCCACCTCGCTGGATTTTTCCGAAATCGACAAGCGGCTGCCCGAGGCGTTGCTGCGCCCGGTCGGCCCGCTCGAAATGACCTCGCGTGGCTTCATCTCGCCGTTCGGGCGCGACGAGCAGGAGGTCCTGAGCCATCGCATCGGCGAATTCCTGTGGCTGACCGTCGGCGGTGAGGACAAGATCCTGCCCGGCTCGGTGGTCAACGACCTGCTCGCGCGCAAGGTCGCCGAGATCGAGGAAAAGGAGGGCCGCCGGCCCGGCGGCCGCGCGCGCAAGCGCCTGAAGGACGACCTGATCCACGAGCTGCTGCCGCGCGCGTTCGTGAAGTCCTCGCGCACCGATGCGATGCTCGATCTGCAAAACGGTTTCGTGGCGGTGGATACCTCCAGCCGCAAGAGCGGCGAGAACGTGATGAGCGAGATCCGCGGCCTGCTTGGCAGCTTCCCCGCGCTGCCGCTCAACGCGGAAGTCGCGCCGCGCGCGGTGCTGACCGGCTGGATCGCCGGCGAGCCGCTGCCCGAGGGCCTGAGCCTGGGCGAGGAATGCGAGATGAAGGACCCGATCGAGGGCGGCGCGGTGGTCAAGTGCCAGCACCAGGAGCTGCGCTGCGAGGAGATCGACAAGCACCTGGAGGCCGGCAAGCAGGTGACCAAGCTGGCGCTGACCCTCGACGACCACGTTTCCTTCGTGCTCGGCGACGATCTGGTGATCCGCAAGCTCAAGTTCCTCGACGGCGCGCTCGACCAGCTCGAGCACAGCGACGAGGACGGCATGCGTGCCGAGCTGGACGCCCGCTTCGCACTGATGAGTGGCGAGGTGCGGCGGCTGTTCCTGCTGCTGGAGCAGGCGTTGAAACTGAGTAAGGCCGATACCTGAACCAGCCCGCCGCTGCTTTTCGTAGCCGCGATTGAACGGCCCCGGCATGCCGAGGCCGCTCCTGCAGTGAGCGGCTACGGCGAAAAGCCGTCCCGTCGTATGCTTTAGCGGCCATGCCGAACATCTTCCGCCGCCTGATCGCGCCGCCGCCGCAGGTGCTCGAACGCGAGTACGTTCGCCTGCGCTTGGAGGAACGCGAGATCGAGGTGTTGCGGGTACGTGACCCGCGCGCGCGCCGGATCAAACTGAGCGTCGACGAGCGCGGCGCCCGGCTGACGCTGCCGCCGCGCGCCAGCGTGGCCTCCGGCGAACACTTCCTGCATGAACATCGCCACTGGCTGACGCAGCAGCTCGCGCGCTACCAGCAGATGGATGCGTTGACCTCGTTGCAGCGTGGCCAGCCCGGCGAGTTGCCGCTGCGCGGTCAGTCGCTGGCGGTGCAGTGGCACGAAGCGCGCTACGCGCGGATCGAGGCCGAGGCCGGTGTCGCGCACGTCCATCTTCCGGCGCGCGCGGGCGAGCCGGTGCTGCGGCGCGCGCTGAAGGATTTCTACGAGGCGCAGTCGCGCGCCGACGTCGGGCGCTGGCTGCCGCACTACCTGCCGGCGCTGCCGCGCGCGCCGCGCACGGTGCGTTACAAGCAGATGTCCTCGCAATGGGGCTCGCTGGCGCCGGACGGGACGATGGCGCTGGACCTGGCGCTGGTGCTGGGGCGCCCCTCGGCGTTCGAGTACGTGCTGGTGCACGAGTTGTGTCACCTGATCCAGGCCAACCACTCGCCGGCGTTCTGGCGCGAAGTGGAGATGCGCTTTCCCGGGTGGCGCGAGGAGCGCGCGTATTTCCACCAGCACGGGCGTCAGCTCAAGGCGCAGTTGCGGTGCCTGCTCAAGGATGCGGGCTAGCGGGCGCTTTGCGGCAGGCCTCGGCATTCTCAGGACTTTGCGCGGCAGTCCTTCCCACTGTCATCCGCCGACAGGATCCCGCCATCTCTCCACTGTCATCCCCGCGAAGGCGGGGATCCATGGACGTTGGCTTTTGAAGCAACAGCAACAGCAAAAGCTTTCGCCTTTCGGCGAGTCAATTTTCTTTGCTTGTGCACGCGCGCCGCAGGAGCGGCGCCGCACGGAGCAGCCGCCCGTAGGGCGCGGCACAGGGATGTGCCGCGTAAAGAAAAGTAACCAAAAGAAGCGCTTCACAGCAGCCGCATGGTTGATAAAGCACACCCCGCCGGCTCCTCCGCTCCGGAGGAGCCCCGGTAAGTCAAAGGCTAAAGAGCAACCGCAAAATCCCCAGCAACAGCTTCTAGGGGATAAAGGTCACAGCGTCTGGAAGAATCCCGAGACGATCCCCGCCACCGCCTCCGGCGCTTCCATGTGCAGGTGGTGAATGCCCGGCAGCGTCGCCAGGCGGCCCTGCGGCAGCAGCGCCGCGCGTCGGCTGCGCAGCGGCTCGGGGAAGTAGGGCTGCGCGGGCGTGGCGAAGATCACCTGTGCCGGGCATTCGATCGCGGCCACCAGCGCGTCGATCTGCGGCTCGGTCATGCGTACTGCGGTCGGCAGGGTCAGGCGCTGGTCGCTGCGCCAGCAATAGCCGCCGGGCACGGCCTGCACGCCGCGTTCGACCAACCACCGCGCCGATGGCTCGCTGAGCTGGTTGGCCATCATCCGTGCGCGGATCGCCGTCTCCAGCGTCGGGAACACCCGCAACGGGCGCTCGCGCAGCGAACGCGTGGCGGCCACGCTCTGGCGCAGTCGCGCGGCGGTGTTCTCGGCCCGCTCGCCAAGCCCGCCCAGCGCTTCGATCGCCACCAGCGCCTCGATCCGCGCGGGCGCGGCGGCCGCGACCAGGCTGGCGATGCCGGCGCCCATCGAGTGCCCGAGCAGGGTGAAGCGCTCCCAGCCCAGTGCATCGGCTGCGTCCAGTACGCTGTGGATCGCGCCGGGTAGGGTGTAGTCGGCGCCGGCCGGCAACCAGGCGCTGTGGCCGTGGCCGGGCAGGTCCAGCAGTGCCAGGTCCAGTCCGTCCAGGTGCGCGGCCAGCGGCACGAAGCTGGCCGCGTTGTCGAGCCAGCCGTGCAACGCCAGCACCCGGCGCGCGCCGGGGCGGGCGCGGCGCAGGCCGCGCAGCTCGCCGAAACGGAGCTCGCAGCTGAATTCCTGCAGGCTCACAGCGCGCGCGCGGCCAGCTGGGCCAGTGCTTGTGCGTGGATCGCGCGGTCGTTGAGGCAGGGGATGTAGTGCAGGCGCGCGCCGCGCTCGGCCAGGGTGTGCGAGAAGCCCATCGCCACCTCCTCCAGGGTCTCCAGGCAGTCGGCGGCGAAACCGGGGCAGACAATGTCGATATCGCGCACGCCGCCCTCGGCCATCGCCCACAGTGTCGGTTCGGCATAGGGTTGCAGCCAGCGCTCGCGGCCAAAGCGCGACTGGTAGCCGATCCGCCACTCGTCCTCGCCCAGCTCCAGCACCGCGGCGATCGCGCGCACGCTGGCCTCGCAGCGCTGCGGGTAGGGGTCGCCATTGTCGGCCACGCGCTGCGGCAGGCCATGGAACGAGAACATCAACTGCTGGCCGCGGCCGTTGCACTGCCAGTGCTCGCGGATCGAGGCGGCGACTGCCGCGACCCAGGCCGGGTCGGTGGCGTAGTCGTGGACCAGGGCGACGCGGGTGTCGGGCCGGGTGTGGCGCCAGGCGTCCACCACGTCCTCGATCGAGGCGGTGGTGGTGGTCGAATACTGCGGGTACAGCGGCAGCACCACGATCCGGCGGATGCCCTCGGCATGCAGCGCGTCCAGCGCCGGGCGCAGCGCCGGCTTGCCGTAGCGCATCGCCGCGCGCACCTGCCAGTTGCCGGGCAGCTCGCGCGCGATGCCCTCGGCCAGGCGCTGGGTGTAGACCGCCAGCGGCGAGCCTTCCGGCAGCCAGACCTGCGCGTACTTCTCGGCCGAGCGCGGTCCACGCAACGGCAGGATCAGCCCGTGCAGCAGCGGCTTCCACAGCAGTGGCGGGATCGAGACCACGCGGCGGTCGCCGAGGAACTCGGCGAGGTAGCGCCGCACGGCCGGCGCGGTAGGGGCGTCGGGCGTACCCAGGTTGACGGCGAGCAGGGCGGTATCGGCTGTGTCGGTCATCGACTCATTGTGGCAGACGCGCGCGTCCGGCTGCGTTGCGTCCTCGCTATGGAAGCGATCGAAGATGCCTGCGGCGCGCGCAGGGCCCGGCTCTGCTCACCGGTGATTCATTGCCGGGTGACTAACGTGCCATACGCTTGCAAGCGCCTGGCACATTGCCCGCACCGGGATCCGAATTTCGCCGCGAAATTTCATCATCCAGCCGGCATTGGCTTATCTTCTCAGCTCGTCCCATGGAGCCCGTCATGCCTCGTCTTTCGCGCCTCGTCCTGTTGTTGTCGCTCGTCTTCGTGGCGGGCCATGCCGCCGCCGGTCCGGAGGAGGACCAGCGCGCGCGCAACGCGTTGCGCGTGCTGGCCGAGATCCAGGAAATTCCCGAGCAGGCCATTCCCGACAAGCTGCTCGACGAAGCGCGTGCGATCGTGGTGATTCCCGACACGCTCAAGGCCGGCCTGTTCATCGGCGGCCGCCGTGGCTATGGCCTGATGTCGGTGAAGAACCCCGACGGCAGCTGGTCGCAGCCGGTGTTCGTCAAGTTGACCGGCGGCAGCATCGGCTTCCAGGCCGGCGTTCAGTCCTCCGACGTGGTGCTGGTGTTCCGCAACGATCGCAGCCTGGACAACATCGTCAACGGCAAGTTCACCCTCGGCGCCGATGCCGGCGTCGCCGCCGGCCCGGTCGGTCGCAACGCCGCGGCCGCCACCGACGGCCAGCTCAAGGCCGAGATCTGGTCCTGGTCGCGCGCGCGCGGCCTGTTCGCCGGGGTGGCGCTGGACGGGGCGGTGTTGCAGATCGACGATGCGGCCGATCTCAATGTCTACGGCGCCGGCAGCACTGCGCGCATGATCTTCGAGGGCCGCACCGCCGAGCGGCCGTCCTCGGACGTGGTGGCGTTCCGCGACCGCCTGGAGGAGGCGACCTACGCCGCGCGCAGCAAGCGCGGCACCGACAGCGCCGCCGCGCCGCGCCGCGAACCGGCCCCGGCGAGCGCGCCGAGCGTGACCACCTCGGTTCCCAGCGTGCCGGCGACGCAGGCGGTCACTGCGCCGATCCAGTCCGCCTCCACGACGCAGCAGCAGGGTTTCCAGCCGGTGTCCGAGGGCGAGGTTCGCACCGAGTCGCTAGACGGCAACAATTGAATCTGAGGCACACCGCCAGCGGCGTGGTGCGTTATCCTCGCCGGGTGCGTCAGATGCAGTCGCTATGCCGAGTGCGCCGCCCTGGGCGGCGTGCCACGTAGGCCGGGCTTCCAGGAAGCGCCGGCCGGTCATTCATTCAAGATCAGGCGGGATGTGGTTATGGGCAGCATGAGTTGGATTCATTGGCTGGTTGTGCTGGTGATCGTGTTGGTGGTGTTCGGCACCAAGCGGCTGACCAGCGGCGCCAAGGACCTTGGCAGCGCGGTCAAGGAATTCAAGAAGGGCATGCGCGACGAGGACAAGCCGGTTGGCCAGCTTGCCGATGATGCGCGCAGCCGGGAGCAGACCCGCGAGTCGCAGGCCGAGCGCGATCGCGACGCGCGCTGATCCAGGCCGGTCTTCGTGTTCGACATCGGGTTTAGCGAGCTGCTGCTGATCGCGGTGGTGGCGCTGGTCGTGCTGGGTCCCGAGCGGCTGCCGAAGGCGGCGCGTTTCGCCGGGCTGTGGGTGCGCCGCGCGCGCCAGCAGTGGGAGTCGGTGAAACAGGAACTGGAGCGCGAATTGGAGGCCGAGGAGCTCAAGCGCAGCCTGCACAGCGTGCAGGATTCGCTGCGTGAGGCCGAGCAGCAACTGCGCGAAAGCAGGCAGCGGTTGCAGGACGAAACCCAGGCGCTGCACGAGGAGGTCCGCCGTGACGTGGATATCCGTGGTGCCGACTCGGGCTCCGATGAGGCGGGTGCTGTCGGACCGGCCCTGGCCGATCCGACAGTGCAACCCGCGTTGCCGCCGCCCGGCACGCAGGAGAAGCCACATTGAGTGCTCACGATGAGGCGCAGGCCGAGAGCAGCCTGATCGAGCACCTGATCGAGCTGCGCGCGCGCCTGCTGCGCGGACTGGTCGGGCTGGTGGTGGTGCTGGTCGCGCTGCTGCCGTTCACCAGGAAGATCTATGCCTGGCTGGCGCATCCGCTGATATCGCAGCTGCCTGCCGGGCAGACGATGATCGCGATGAACCCGGCCGGCGCGTTCTTCGCCCCGATCAAGCTCACCTTCTTCCTGGCGCTGTTCCTGGCGGTGCCCTGGCTGCTGTACCAGGCCTGGTCGTTCGTCGCGCCGGGCCTTTACCAGCGCGAGAAGCGGCTGGCGGTGCCGCTGCTGGCTTCGGCGGTGTTGCTGTTCTACGTCGGTTGCGCGTTCGCCTACTTCCTGGTGCTGCCGGCGGTGTTCCACTTCCTGACCACGTTCAAGCCGGACGTCATCGCGATCACGCCCGACGCAGGTGCCTACCTGGATTTCGTGCTGGTGATCTTCTTTGCCTTCGGTACCAGCTTCGAGCTGCCGGTGGCGCTGGTGATCCTGGTACTGCTCGGCTGGGTCACCCCGGAGCAGCTGCGGCAGGGTCGCGGCTACGCGATCGTCGGCATCTTCGCGCTGGCCGCGGTGCTGACCCCGCCGGATGTGGTCTCGCAGCTGCTGCTGGCGATCCCGATGTGCCTGCTCTACGAGGTGGGCATCCTGGCCGCAGGGTGGCTGAAGGCGCGTGATTCGTGAGCTGCGATGAGTGATGCCTGGAGGCCGTCGCGGCGGTCTTCCATGCTTTGCCTTGCCGAATCAGGAATCGAGGTGTCTCAGGCGGCAATGACGTCATTCGGCGGCGGCACCGCGCCGGTCTCGCGGCCGTCCGGCGGCGCGAACATCTGCTTCCACGCCGCGTACACCGCGCCGGCGAACACCGGCATCAGCACGCCCATCAGCAGCAGCTGCGCGGCCCACACCGCCACGCCCTGGCCGGCGACCAGGCCGACCACCAGCGCCACGATCATCACCGCGAAATAGATCGCGAACAGCGCGATGAACGCGAGCACGAAGAACACCAGCATCGCCGGCAGGTTGTGGATGCTGGCGCGCAGGCTGTTGCGCAGCGCCTTCCAGCCGCCGCTGCGGTCGAACATCACCTGCGGCGGCATCACGAACAGCGCCAGTGCCAGCGCGGCAAAGGTCGCCAGCACCAGCAGCAACCACAACAGGATGCGCCCGGCCGGCAGGGTCGCCGCCAGTGCCTCGATCTCGGCCGGGTCCGGCTGCTTGCCGGAGGCGCTGAGCGCGTTGAGCTGGGTCATCACATCCGACAGCTGCTGCAACCCGTGGGTGCCGATCAGCACCAGCAGCGCGATGCCCAGCACCAGGCCCGCCAGGATCTGCGGCAGCAGCGCCACCAGCAGGTGCGGCGCGCGGCCTTCCTGCAACCCGTGCAGCAGGTGCGAGGGTCTGGCCACGCGGCCTCCGTCGACCTCGCGCACCGCCCACAGCAGTCCGCCCATGAACAGTGGGCCGGCCAGCACCAGCAGGAACTGCACCGCGGTGCCCAGCACCGGTACCTGCTGCGCCAGCGACAGCGCGAGCGAGGCAATCAGCGCCCAGGTCACGCCCAGCGAACCCAGCGCCAGCGGCGCGCGGCGCAGCAGCGCGAAGCCGGTCAGCAGCCATTCCGCGCCGGACGCCGCCGGCACCTTGTGGATCTCTCTCATGGGTTTTCCGAGTGGGGGAGCGCGCCGGACGATCCGGGGCGCCGGCGGATTATCGCCGCTTTTACGGTCCTTCACGAGCGCGCGGCATATCCCTGTGGCGGGATCGTTTCCAGTGAGTTCCTCACCGGGGAGTGGGGCACGCTTGTGCAGGGGCCGGTTGGCGGCCGCGCAAGCGCGGTGTACGTGGAGGCTTTCTACCTGGCCGCGCCGGCATGGCCGGCGGTCGGTCGCAGCCCGCGCGCGTGCTGTATGAAGCGCCGCAGCAGCTTGCGCGCCAGTGGCGCGGCGCTGACCTCGCGGGCGATGCTGCGCGCGCAGCGGCCGTGGCGGGCCAGGCAGTCGGCACGGGCGTTGACGTAGCCGCGGATGTGATGGGTGGCGAACTCCGGGTGGAACTGCACGCCCCAGGCGCGCTCGCCCCAGCGGAACGCGTGGCACTGGTCCTGCGCCGAGCGCGCCAGCACGGTGGCGCCGTCCGGTGCGCGCAGCACTGTCTGCAGATGGGTGGCATGGGCCGGGAAGCGTTCGGGCAGGCCGGCGAACAGCGGGTCCTCGAACGCGGGTGGGTGCAGTTCCAGCTCGATCGTCCCGGACTCGCGCCCGGCCGGGTTGTAGTCGACCTGGCCGCCGAGCGCGTGCGCCAGCAGCTGATGGCCGTAGCAGATGCCGAACAGCGGCATGCCGGCGTGCGCGGCCTCGCGCAGCCAGTCGGCCGAGCGCTCGCTCCACTCGGCGCGGTCGGTCACGAAGGCGGCCGAGCCGCTGACGATGACCCCGGCGAAGCGCTGGCGCTCCGGCAGCGGCTGGCCCGACTCGACGTCGATCACTTGGGTCTCGCGCTCGGCCAGTCCCGCGGCCACGCGGATCCAGTGCGGGAAGCGCCCGTAGCGCTTCAGTGGCTGTACTGGCTGGCCGGTCTCGAGGATCAGGAAGGGAAGCTGGCTCATTGCTGCGGTATGGGGGCGGCTTGCTCCATACCGATTAGAGCGCCGGGGGCGATGCGCTTCAAGCGGAGAAACGAGGTTGGGGATATTCGGGATTGGGGATTTCGTAGCAGCGAATGGCCGGGCCATTCGCTGCCGCTCGCGTCAATCTCCCGCTTCGGACCCCCGGTCCCTACTCCCGCGACGGCAGTACCGGGAGCACTTCCTCGATCGTGACCAAGCCCTCGGCAACCCTCTCCAGGGCGGTGCGGCGCAGCGTGCACAGGCCTTCGGCGTGGGCGGCGCGGCTGAAGCCGGCCAGACCCATGTCGTTCCGGATCAGCGCGCGCAGCCCGGCGCTGACCGGCAGCAGCGCGTACGGTCCGGTGCGACGGCATGGCAGGCAGCCGACCGGCAGATAGGTCGTGGGGTTATCAGGCGATGCCTCATCGTCATCAAACAGCGCGGCCGATTGCGCCGGCTCCAGCGCCTGCGGGCGCTTGCAGTGCGGGCACAACGCGCGCACCAGCCGTTGCGGCAGGGGCGAGGCGAGCAGAGTAGTGCGGCACGCCCAGGTCGAGCAGGAGCAGCGTGCATCGACCCGAAGTCGCCGGGTCCCCGCCTGCGCGGGGGACGACGGCATCGCGTGCGTACAACACGCAAACTAAAAAAAGAGCGCCGTTATACTAGCGCACCCCCAATCCGCCGGCTTTTTGCAGCATGTCCGATCCCGCGCGCGTCCAGATCACCTTTCAGGGCCTGATCCAGACCCTCAACCAGTACTGGGCCGGGCAGGGCTGCGTGCTGATCCAGCCGCTGGACCTGGAGGTCGGCGCCGGTACCTTCCATCCGGCCACGTTCCTGCGCGCGCTCGGCCCGGAGCCGTGGAACGCCGCCTACGTGCAGCCCTCGCGCCGTCCCACCGACGGTCGCTACGGCGAGAATCCCAACCGCCTGCAGCGCTACTACCAGTACCAGGTGGCGATGAAGCCGAACCCGGACAACATCCAGGAGCTGTACCTGGGCTCGCTGAAGGCGCTGGGCATCGACCCGCTGGTGCACGACCTGCGCTTCGTCGAGGACAACTGGGAATCGCCGACGCTCGGTGCCTGGGGCCTGGGCTGGGAGGTCTGGCTCAACGGCATGGAGGTCACCCAGTTCACCTACTTCCAGCAGGCCGGCGGCCTGGAGTGCAGGCCGGTGCTGGGCGAGATCACTTACGGCCTGGAACGGCTGTGCATGTACCTGCAGAACTGCGACAACGTCTACGACCTGGTCTGGACCTACGGCCCGGACGGCGCCCCGGTCAGCTACGGCGACGTCTACCACCAGAACGAGGTCGAGCAGAGCGCCTACAACTTCGAGCACGCCGACGTGGCCGAGCTGTTCCACCGTTTCGACGCCTGCGAGCGCGAGGCTGGCAAGCTGGTCGAGGTCGGCCTGCCGCTGCCGGCCTACGAGCAGGTCACCAAGGCCAGCCACGCGTTCAACCTGCTCGATGCGCGCCGCGCGATCTCGGTCACCGAGCGCCAGCGCTACATCCTGCGGGTGCGCGCGCTGGCGCAGGCGGTGGCGCAGGCCTACCACGCGCAGCGCGAGAAGCTGGGTTTCCCAGGTCTGAAACGGTAGGCACCGCTTTCCCGCGAGCGGGGGGTGTTTGATTTTCCTTCCCCCGCAAGCGGCGCGTGTTTGATTCTCCTTCCCCCGCGAGCGGGGGAAGGTGCCCGAAGGGCGGATGGGGGCACGCACGCCCTCCGCGCCACGGCCCCTACATCCGGCGCTTTGCGCCACCTTCTCCCGCAGTCGGAGGAGGAAACAATGCCAAGGTCCACCTGACATGAGCGAACAACTTCCCCTGCTGATCGAACTGGGCACCGAGGAACTGCCGGTCAAGGCATTGCCCGGCCTGGCGCAGGCCTTCTTCGATGGCGTGATCGCCGGGCTGGACAAGCGCGGCATTGCCCATGCGCGCGGCGACGCCAGGCCGCTGTCCACGCCGCGCCGGCTGGCGGTGCTGCTGCCGGGCGTGGCCACCGAGCAGCCCGAGCAGCGTTCGGAAGTGCTCGGCCCGTATCTCAACATCGCGCTGGGCGCCGACGGCGCGCCGACCAAGGCGCTGGAAGGCTTCGCCGCTAAGGCCGGGGTCGAATGGAGCGCGCTCGAGCGCGCCACCGACGCCAAGGGCGAGCGCTTCGTGCATCGCGCGGTCAAGCCGGGCGCGCGCACCGCCGAGCTGCTGCCGGAGATCGTGCGCGAGGCGATCGCGGCGATGCCGATCCCCAAGCCGATGCGCTGGGGCGACCACGACTACGCGTTCGCCCGCCCGGTGCACTGGCTGGTGCTGCTGCTGGGCCAGGACGTGGTCGAGGCCGAGGTGCTCGGGGTCAAGGCGGGCCGGACCAGTCGCGGCCACCGCTTCATGCACGACGCGCCGGTGCGGCTGGACGCGCCGGGCGACTACGCCGCCGCGCTGGAGGCGGCCTGCGTGCTGGTCGACCCGGACGCGCGGCGCACCCGCATCGTCGCCGAGGTGCAGGCCGCGGCGGCGCAGGCCGGCGGCAACGCCCGCATCACCGACGACAACCTGGAGCAGGTGGTGAACCTGGTCGAGTGGCCGTCGGCGGTGCTGTGCAGCTTCGAGCGCGCGTTCCTGGCAGTGCCGCAGGAAGCGCTGATCGAGACGATGGAGATCAACCAGAAGTTCTTCCCGGTGCTGGATGCCACCGGCAAGCTGACCGAGCAGTTCATCGGCATCGCCAACATCGCCTCGAAGGACGTCGCCGAGGTCGCCAAGGGCTACGAGCGGGTGATCCGCCCGCGCTTCTCCGACGCCAAGTTCTTCTTCGACGAGGATCTCAAGCAGGGCCTGGTGGCGATGGGCGAGGGCCTGGCGAGCGTCACCTACCAGGCCAGGCTCGGCACGGTGGCCGACAAGGTTGCGCGCGTGGCCGCGCTGGCCGAGGCGATCGCGCCGCAGGCCGGCGTCGAGCCGGCGCTGGCCGGGCGCGCCGCGCAGCTGGCCAAGAACGACCTGCAGTCGCGCATGGTCGGCGAGTTTCCGGAGTTGCAGGGCATCGCCGGGCGCCACTACGCGATCGCCGGTGGCGAGTCGCCCGAGGTCGCGCTGGCGATCGACGAGGCCTACCGGCCGCGCTTCGCCGGCGACGACATCGCGCTCTCGCCGGTGGGCAAGGTGCTGGCGATCGCCGAGCGCCTGGACACCCTGGCCGGCGGCTTCGCCGCGGGGCTGAAGCCGACCGGCAACAAGGATCCGTTCGCGCTGCGGCGCAATGCGCTGGGGTTGGCGCGGACGATCATCGAGTCGGGCCTGGACCTGGATATTTTGGACACATTAGGCGTTGCCTTCGGCAAGGTGGATGAAAGTCGCTTCCAGGTCATGCAAAGAAACGCTTCTGCAAAGGGTGGTTTGCAGATGGTTGGAATGTCTGAGGTAAGCCCGGATCCGAGGCCTGCCGAGCTGCACGACTTCATCCTCGACCGCCTGCGCGGCTACTACGCCGACAAGGGCGTGCCGGCCACGCACTTCAACGCGGTCGCCGAACTGAAGCCGCACTCGCTGTACGACCTCGACCGCCGCATCGACGCGATCGGCACTTTCGCGCAGCTGCCGGAGGCTGAGGCGCTGGCCGCGGCCAACAAGCGCATCCGCAACATCCTGCGCAAGGCCGAGGGCACGCTGGAGATTCCGGCCGACCTCGACCGCGCGCTGCTGGCCGAGCCGGCCGAGCAGGCGCTGGCCGAGGCGGTGGAGGCGGCGATCGGCGACACCGGCGCCAGCCTGCACCAGAAGGACTACGTGGGCGTGCTGGCGCGGCTGGCGCGGCTGCGCCCGCAGGTCGATGCGTTCTTCGACGCGGTGATGGTCAATGCCGAGGACCCGCGGTTGCGCGCCAACCGGCTTGCCTTGCTGAGCAAGCTCGGCGATCGCCTGGGCAGCGTCGCGGCGATCGAGCATCTGTCGAGCTGAGCGCAGCGCCAAACCCGAGGTGAAAGCTGTCGCCGATCCCTCCAGGCAAGAGGGGGATCGGCGAAGCACGCTGGAGTGGCTCTCCCACCACGGGGCGGGCGAATCGGCAGAGTCCGGTGGGAATGGCCACCCTGGCCTGTCGGGTTTCAATGTGTGTCGTCCGCCGGCATACACGCCCCATTAGCGTCATGCCCAGGTATCCTGCCCGCATGCGACTGCTCCCCCCTGCCCTCGCTGCGCTACTGCTTTGCCTGGCCGGCGCGGCCGATGCCCGCGGCACCATCGACAAGGTCCAGATCAAGGGCCTGGACAAGGACGACGATGCGGCGATGCTCGAGAACATCGAGGTATCGCTGTCGCTGTACGAGGCGGTCGGCAAGGAACAGGGCGAGTCGCGGCTGGAGTACCTGCTCAGTCAGGCCGAGTCCCAGACCCGCGACGCGCTGGAGCCGTTCGGCTACTACACGCCGACGATCGATATCCAGGCCCCGCGCGCGAACGACCACCTGACCGTGGTCATCAGCATCGACAAGGGCGAGCCGGTGCGGGTGCGCAACGCGCAGATCGAGATGGCAGGCTGGGCCGAGGACGACCAGTACCTCAAGCACGACCTGGCGCAGTTCCAGCCCAGGCCGGGCGAGGTCTTCAGCCATCCGGCCTACGAGGCGAGCAAGCTCCGCATCACCCGGCGCCTGGCCGAGCGCGGCTACTTCGATGCCGACTTCACCCGGCGCCGGGTCGAGGTCACCCGTGCCGAGCACGCCGCCGACATCGACCTGGGCTGGGACAGCGGCCGTCGCTACGACATGGGCCCGGTGCGCTTCGACTACGACTATTTCCGCGAGGGATTGTTCGACCCGCTGGTCTACTGGAAGGAAGGCAGCTACTACCATGAGGGCAAGCTCGACCGGTTGCGCGAGTCGCTGACCAAGCTCGACTACTTCAGCAGCATCGACATCCAGCCCAGGCCCGAGGAAGCCGACGACCAGGGCCGGGTGCCGGTGGACGTCAAGCTGACCCGCGCCAAGCGCACGATCTACACCGCCGGCCTCAGCTATGGCAGCGAGAGCGGCCCCGGCGTGCGCGGCGGGCTGGAGCGGCGCTACATCAATGCGCGCGGCCACAAGATGGATACCCAGCTCGACTATGCGCAGAAGCGCAAGTCGCTGGGCACGGTCTACCGGATCCCGGCGTTCCGATGGCTGGACGGCTGGTATCTGTTCTCCGCGCGCCTGTACGACGAGCAGACCGACTACATCGACCTGCGCAACGTCAAGCTCAGCGCCGCGCGCAGCGGGCAGATCAGCGAGCACTGGACCGCGATTGCCTCAATCAACGCACTGCGTGAACGCTGGGGCTACTACAGCGAGGACAGCGACGAGGACCGTCCGCTGGACTACCAGTATTCCTCGCTGGTGTACCCGCAGCTGGAGGTCAACTACGTGAACGTCGACGACCGCACGTTCCCACGCAGGGGCATCGCCGCGACGATGCAGCTGCGCGGCGGCGTGCAGGGCGCCGGCTCGGACACCAGCTTCACCCAGGCCTACGGCAAGCTGCGCTGGTTCCTGCCGGCCGGCAGCGACGGCCGCGTGATCCTGCGCGGCGAGGCCGGCAGCACCTGGACCAGCGACCTGGTGGCGATGCCGCCGAGCCTGCGCTTCTTCGCCGGTGGCGATGAGAGCATCCGCGGCTATGCCTACCGCGAGGTCGGCCCGCGTACCGCCCGGCCCGACCGCTTCGCGCTTGGCGCCAAGCAGCTGCTGACCGTCAGCGCCGAGTACGAGCACTACTTCAACGGCGGCCCGCTCGGCGCGGCGGTGTTCGTCGACAGCGGCAGCGCCTTCGACGACACCCCCGACTGGCATACCGGCGTGGGCTTCGGCGTGCGCTACAAATCGCCGGTCGGCCCGGTGCGGGTGGACATCGCGCACGGCCTGGACGACCCGGACTCACAGGTCCAGCTCTACATCAACATCGGAGCGAACCTGTGAGCGCCAACGCGCCGGTACCGCCGCCGCGCCCGCGCTTCTACCGGCGCCGCGGCTTCTGGATCGGCTCCGGCCTGGGCGTGCTCGGTGTGGTGCTGTTGCTGCTGGTCGCGGTGTACTGGCTGCTGCAGACCGTGGCCGGCCGCGACGTGCTGCTGGCGCAGGTGGTGGCGCGGCTGCCGGCCGGCGCCAGCTTCACCTGGAGCGGGATGGACGGCCCGCTGGCCGGGCCGCTGACCCTGCGCAACGTCGACTTCCGCTACCAGGACATCCACTTCACCGCCGAGCGCGTGCACCTGGACCCGGACATCCGTCCGCTGCTCGGGCGCAAGCTGCGGCTGGACGCGCTGGAGCTGAGCAACGCCACGCTCAATCTCGGCAAGAGCGAGGAGCCGTTCGAGCTGCCGAGCTGGCCCGGCTCGCTGCCGCAGCTCGCGCTGCCGCTGGCGGTCCAGGCCGACACCATCGCCGTCGACAACCTGCGCGTCACCCAGTTGCAGCAGCCGATGATCGAACTGCGCCGCATCCGTGGCGGGCTGGAGGCCGCCAACGGCGAGCTGCGCATGCGCAAGCTGGTGGTGGACAGTGATCGTGGCGATTTCCGCATCGATGGCGACTACCTGCCTGCCAAGGACTACAAGACCAACCTGACCGCGAGTGCGCTGTTGCCGGCCTCGCGCGGGCGTACCCCGGCCAGCGTGGGGCTGGTCGCGCGCGGCGACCTGGCGAAGATGGAGATCGCATTGGCCGGGCGTGCCCCCGAGCCGCTGCGCGCCACGCTGGTGTTCACCGGGCGCGACGATCCCCGCTGGGAGTTCAAGGCAGCAACCAAGGTTCTGGACCTGTCGCTGCTGCTGCCGCCGGCCGAGGGCGAGCAGGCCAGCGCCGCCGCGCTCGCCTTCGACCTGAGCGCCAGCGGCAAGGGCGGCGACGCGCAATTGCAGGGCACGCTCCAGCAGGGCGACCTGCAAGCCACGTTGCAGCCCTCGCACGTCGTGCTCGCCGACCAGGTGCTGGAGGTGCGACAGCTGGTGGTGGATGCGTTCGAGGGCCGCACCCGGTTGCAGGGCCGCGCCGACTTCCGCGACCCGGACAATGCGACGTTCAACTTCGCGGTCAATGCCAGCGGCCTGCGCTGGGTGCCGGCGCCGGACCCGGCCACGCCGCAGGCGCAGGCGCTGCCGGTCGAGCTGAAGCAGGCGCGGCTCGGTGTCGCCGGCAATCTCAAGGCCTGGGCCGCGATCGGCCGCGCCGAGGTCGAGCGCGATGCGCAGCAGGCCGGGTTGCGGTTCGATGTGCGCGGCAACGACCAGCGCGCGCATATCCAGCAATTGCAGGCCAGCACGCCGGGCGGCGCGCTGGACGTCACCGGCGAGGTCGCGTGGGTGCAGGTGCTGAGCTGGGACGTGCAGGCGACGCTGGCGAAGTTCGATCCGGGCTACTTCGCGCCGGGCTGGGACGGCAGCCTGTCCGGCAAGGTCGCCTCCAAGGGCCGGCAGCTGCCGGCACCGGCCGGCGGCGTCTCGCCCGGCTACGAGCTCACCGCGCAGATCGATGCGCTGAAGGGCCAGCTGCGCCAGCGCGCGCTCGACGCCAGCGGCAAGTTCGCGCTGCAGGGCACGCAGGGCGAAGGCCAGCTGAAGCTGGCACTCGGCAACAGCCGCATCGCCGCGCAGGGCAAGGTTGGCGACACGCTCGCCATCGACGCGCAACTGCAACCGCTGCAACTCGACGACCTGCTGCCCGGCGGTGCCGGCACGCTGCGCGGCAACCTGCAGGTCAAGGGGCGCAGCGATGCCCCGGAAATCAGCGCCGATCTGGCAGGCAGCGGCCTGCGCTGGGAAGGCTACAGCGCCGACGCGCTGAGCCTGCGCGGGCGCCTGCCCTGGCGCGGCGGAGGCGGGACCCTGGCGTTGCAGGGCACCGCGATCAACGCCGGCATGGTGCTGGACGAGTTGCGGGTGCAGGCGCGCGGCGCGGTCGAGGACCTCGACCTCGATGCCGAGGTGAGGAGCGCAACGGCCGCGCTGGCGCTGCGCGGCGACGTTCGCCGCAGTGGCACGCGCTGGCAGGGCCAGCTGGCGGCACTGCGCATCGCCCCGGCCAAGGGCGATGCCTGGGCCTTGCGCCAGCCGGCGCAGTTCGCGCTGGACGGCGCCGCCTTCCGCCTGTCCGACACCTGCCTGGCCGCTGCCGGCGGCGGCGCGCTGTGCGTGCAGGCCGATTGGCCGCGCGAAGGACTCTCGGTGAAAAGTACTGCGCTGCCGCTGACGCTGGTCCAGCCGTGGCTGCCCAAGCAGGACGGGCGCCAGATCACCCTGCGCGGCGACGTTGCCCTCGATGGCAATTTCAGGCCGCGCGGCAACGCCTGGGAGGGCGGATTCGAGCTGACCTCGATGGAGGGCGGTGTGCGCCTGGGCGAACCGCGCTTCAGCGTCGACCTGGGCAACAATCCCAATCGCGGCGAGCTGGTCCGCTACGACCACTTCAGTCTCCGCGCCACGTTCGACCCACAGCACATCAACGGCTACCTCGGCGTCGGCTTCCAGGGCAACGGCTTCGTCGACGCCAAGTTCGACACCGGCTGGGACGACTACGCGCCGCTCAATGGCGAGCTGTACATGAACATCTCGCGGCTGGACTGGCTGCAGTTGTTCGTCGCCGAGATCGACCGCCCGAAGGGCCTGGTCGAAGGCCACGTCAGCCTGCGCGGCACGCGCAGCAAGCCACTGCTCGGCGGCGAGGCCACCCTGAGCGACTTCACCGCCGAATACCCGTCGATGGGGTTGTCGCTGAGCGAGGGCAAGGGCCGCTTCGAGGCGCTGCCGGATGGCTCGGCGAAGATCACTGCCTCGGCCAAGTCCGGCGACGGCACGCTGAACGTCGACGGCGGCCTGTCGTGGTACGGCGAAGGCACCCCGCTGAAGTTGAACATCCATGGCCAGAACGTGCTGGCGTACAACACCAGCGAGCTGCGGGTCGTCGCCAACCCCGACCTGCAGTTCGGCATCGAGGGCAAGGTCATGCAGCTGCGCGGCCGGGTGACGGTGCCGGAGGCGGACATCGACCTGGAGCGGCTCGATCGCGGCACCTCGGTGTCCGAGGACGTGGTGGTGCTCGACCCGGTCGATCCGGAACAGACCGCGGCCTCGCCGCTGGACATGCAGCTGACCATCGCGCTCGGCGACAAGGTCAAGATGAACGGCTTTGGCCTGAAGGGCGCGCTGACCGGCCAGATGCAGATCATCTCGCAGCCCGGCCGCGAGATGATCGCCAACGGCGGGCTCGACGTCAGCGGCCGCTACAAGGCCTACGGCCAGGACCTGACGATCACGCGCGGCCAGCTGACCTGGAACAACAACATCGTTTCCGACCCGCGCATCAACATCCGCGCCGAACGCAAGATCGGCGACGTCACCGCCGGCATCGACGTCAGCGGCCGGGCCGAATCGCCGCGCGCCGACGTCTGGTCGGACCCCTCGCTGTCGCAGGCCGAAGCGATGTCGTACCTGGTGCTGGGCCGCGGCCTGGCCACCGCCAGCAGCAGCGAGACCGAGCAGGTCACCGCCGCCTCCGCGGCGCTGTCGGCCGGCAGCGGCCTGATCGCCTCGCAGCTCGGCGCCAAGCTCGGCCTGGACGATGCCGGCGTACAGCAGTCCAGCACGCTGGGCGGCTCGGTACTGGGTTTCGGCAAGTACCTCTCGCCGAAACTCTATGTCGGCTACGGCGTGTCGATGGTCGGCTCCGGCTCGGTGCTGACGCTGAAGTACCTGCTGAGCCGGGGGTTCGACGTGGAGGTCGAGTCGAGCACGGTGGAGACCAAGGGGTCGGTTAACTGGCGGAAGGAGAAATAGGCGGAGGATCGATTGCTGGTCATTTGTGTTGATGCTTGACAAAGTGTGCGAATGAGACTCAATATTTCTCCAGTCTTGGCGCAAAGTCGGGGCACAGGGGACTTGGATGACTACTCAGCAGCAGGGATGGTGCTGCGCGGCTTGCCTGCCGCGTGCTTTCCTCCGTTTTGTTATTTATTTTCTGTCCATCGGCTCCGCCACTTGCGCGTCGGCGCAAAATGCGACTCCGGATGAGGAATATAGTCGCTACCTGGCCAAAGCCCGGGTGATTACACCTCTCTCCTCGTTCGGCGACCGAGTCAGCCCGCGCGACGGCGCCCTTTCATTCAGTCAAACAGACGTGGAGTTGCCGGGGACGGGGCCGACGATCCGTCTTGTGCGCACGTTCCAGGTGGCCGCGAGAATCGGCAGGATTGCCGAGACATCCGGCAACCGGATGGGCGAGTGGGAACTGGCCCTGCCAAGGCTCAAGACGCTTGCGAGCGCCAAGACTTCCGTAATATCGAGTACCAGCCCCAGGGGTTGGCAGGTCGGGATGGCGAGCGACGCGCGCTGTACCCAGATGGGCAGTCCGGGAACGATTTTTCCGACGAAGGCGGATCCGATCGAACCGGAAACCTGGTGGGCGGGATACCAACTGGTGAAGGACTCCGGCGAAGAAGAAAATGTCCTCGCGCATCGCCAGGATGGTTCGCAGCCGGCCCATGTGGCCCGGACCAAGAGTCACTGGATCATCTCATGCCTGGCTTCGACGGCGAACGGTTTGCCCGGTGAAGCCTTTCAAGCCATCTCGCCAGATGGAACACGCTACTGGCTGGACTATCTCGTCTACAAGACTGCGCCAGGGCTGGGAGGCGCAGGTACGGGATTTCTGCCTCGGCATTACGCGAGCATGCTGGTGACGCGCGTGGAGGACCGGTTCGGAAACTGGGTCAGATACAACTATACGGAAGGCCTCTTGAATTCCATCGAAGCAAGCGATGGACGTCGCATCAATATTGCCAACGATGGCACCAACATCAGCGCCATCACGGTGGTCTCGGCCTCTGGTAACAGGACATGGCGATACAACTATAACCAGACCGCACTCGCCTCGCTGATCCTTCCGGATGGAACTTCCTGGCAGTTCTCTTTGGATGCGCTGTTTTATATAGGAATGCCAAGGCAGAACTATGGAAATTGCGCCAATACCGTCCAGCAGGATGGCATGACAGGCGTCGAGAACACAGGGACTGTCACCGCGCCTTCGGGTGCATCCGCGAAATTTCTGGTCAGGACACTGCATATCGGCCGTTCCTACGTTCCCAAGGCATGCTGGACTCCTTTAGGAGGCAGCGGCTCGTATGCGGAATCTCCGAAGGACAGCTGGGTGTATGCCATCAGTTCCAAGACGATAAGTGGGCCAGGCATTGCGCAGGCCACGTGGACATACAGCTACTCGCCGGGTAATTCCAGCTGGAGCTCCGACTGCGCGAGTGGCTGCACGTCTACTGTCTGGACCGACGTTACCGATCCCGATGGCGTGCGCAATCGAAGCGTTTTCAGCAACAGGGCCGATGGGACCGAGAATCTGCTTTTGCGCAGTGAAGTCCATGCCGCGGGTTCGGGTGCCTTGGTCAGAGTGATCGACCATACCTACGCCGTTACCCCCTTGGTAGAAAGCAATAGCCCCTATCCTTGGCGGTCGGCAGGTGGCGACTTCACTCCTCGCAGCAACAGATACGCCGCTGATCGCTGGACTCCCGTCCTTTCCAGCAAAATCACGCAGGAGGGATCGGAATTCGTCAGTACCGTAAATAGCTACGACGTCTATGCAAGGCCCTTGAGCGTGACGCGTGCCAGTCCTTGGCATAGCCGTACGGATGTGACGGCATACCACGACAACATCGCCAAATGGGTGTTGGGGCAGGTGGCCCGTTCCACCAATAGCAATACCGGCTTGATCGAGAACGAGGTCACTTACAGCGCCAATGCGCAGCCATTGACGATCAAGGCATTCGGCAAGTTGCAGCAGGCGTTGACCTACAACGCAGACGGAACAGTGGCCACCGTCAAGGACGGCAACAACAATACGACCACGTTCTCTTCCTGGAAGCGTGGCGTTCCGCAGTCGATCAAGTACGCCGATGGCAAGAGCCAGGCAGCCGAGGTGGACGACAACGGCTGGGTACGCTCGGTTACCGATGAAAATGGTTACGCCACGACCTATACCTATGACGCCATGGGACGGTTGGCGAGCATTGCCTATCCGGCGAATGACAGCACTGCCTGGAACACCACCACCCAATCCTTTCAGCCGGTGACAGCGGCCGAATACGGTATTGCGGCCGGGCACTGGCGGCGGACGGAGGCAACCGGGAATGCACGCAGGATCACCTATTTCGATGCGTTGTGGCGCCCCTTGCTTGTCCGCGAGTACGACACCGCCAAAGAGGCCGCCACCCAGCGCTTCCAGCGGTTCGCCTACGACCACGAGGGGCGGGTCATCTTCGCATCCTATCCAGGCAGCAGCGATGCGCTCAACAGCGGTACGTGGACCGAGTACGACGCATTGGGACGGATCACATCCGTATCAACCGACAGCGAGCAAGGGCTGCTGACGACGCTGACCGAGTATTTGCCCGGCAACCAGACCCGCGTCACCGACCCCCGTGGCAACAAGACCGTGAGTGGCTATCAGGTATTCGATAACCCGGAATACGAAAAGCCGGTGTGGATCCTGCATCCAGAAGGCGCCAGGACGGACATTGCCCGCGATGTGTTTGGCAATGTGACGCAGATCGTGCGTGGCAAGCAGTGAGGATCAGGGCACACACCATGGATCAGGCCGATATGCAGCAGCGCCCTCGTCGACTCATCGGGATCGCGATCAGTTTCGTATGGATTCTCCTGGGCGCATCGCTGACGCTCCCGGCCTGGGCGGCCCGCCAGTGCGAGGATGGTTCGACGGCGGGTAGCGGCAACGTTTGCCCCGAGGACGCGGACCCGGTTACGCCGCAACTTGCCGCGCAGTACGTATCGCTGTCGATCCCGACGACGATGGTGGTGGGGCAGGCGTATTCGGCGTCGGTCACGATGAAGAACACCGGCCTGTCCACCTGGTCTGCCTCCAACGCGTTCAACCTGGGTTCGCAGAATCCTGGCGACAACACGACCTGGGGGACGGGCCGAGTAGCCGTACCTGGCAGCGTTGCGAGCAACGCTTCGGCCACGTTCAACTTTACCGCCAAGGCGCCGCTGGCCGCCGGAACCTATAACTTCCAGTGGCGAATGGTCCAGGATGGCGTGGCCTGGTTTGGCAGCCTGACGCCCAACAAGTCGATCAGCGTGCTGTCGTCCGACATCAAGGGCAATATCGACAGTGTGTCTGGCAACACGATTCTGGGCTGGGCCTGTTCCACGCGGCTGGATGCTCCGATCAACGTCCACCTCTACCTCGGCGGTGCCGCCGGTACTGGCACGATGGTGGGTAGCTTCCGTGCGGGAAACGCCAGCGAAGCCGCGGTCGCTTCGGCGTGCCAGGCCGGCGGCAGCACCTATCGCTTCGCGATCCCGATCAGCGAGAACATGATCCTGCAGCACGGCGGCAAGACCGTTTACGTGCATGGGATATCGCCGGTATCGGCACCGAACTCGACCATTGCCGGTTCCGGGAACTTCCGCATCCCCTCGATAGATCGGAACTCCGCCTTCGTCAGTCAGTCGGTGCCGGCGACGATGGTGGTGGGACAGTCCTACCCGGTCGAATTGAATTTCCGCAATACCGGCAACGTTACCTGGAAGAAAGCCTCCAGCTACGTGCTGGGGTCCATCAATCCGGAGAACAATGATAGCTGGGGCACGGGCCGCGTGCAGTTGCCCAGCGACGTGGCGCCTGGCCAGACGGTCAAGATCGCTTTCAACGCGATACCCAAGACGGCCGGCGCAGTTAATTTCCAGTGGAAGCTATTGCAGGAAAATGTGGCCTGGTTCGGTGCATCCAGCAGCAACCAGGCCGTCAATGTGGAGGCGGTCAATCAACCTCCACGCATATCGATCACCGCCCCGGCCAATGGCGCGGTGTTCTATGCACCCGCCACGGTGACTGTGCGCGCCGATGCCACCGATCCGGAGGGCGGGCTGGCGAGCGTGGCGTTTTATTTGAATGATGCTTTGGTAGGCACCATCACCTCGGCGCCCTATCAAGTGTCGCTGGGCAGCCTGGCCGCTGGCGGCTACCGATTCAAGGCGATCGCCAAGGACAGCAAGGGCCTGAGCGCGGAATCGGCGCAGATCAGCGTGACCGTGAAGACGCCCCAGGGGCCGGCCTCGGTGTCACGGACGTATGTCTACGACCAGTATCGGCAGTTGTGCAAGGTCATCGAACCGGAGACCGGCGCGACGGTGATGGACTATGACGCCGCCGGCAATCTGCGCTGGTCCGCGTCCGGATTGAACCTGCCCAGCGGCAGCAGTTGCGACCGCGATGCCGCCTACACCAGTGGCCGCCGGGTCGATCGTGGCTATGACGCGCGCAATCGCCTCAAGACGCTGCGCTTTCCGGACAGTAACGGCAACCAGGACTGGACCTACACCGCGGACGGTCTGCCAGCGCAGGTGAAGACCTGGAACGAAGAGGGCGCGAGTACCGTCGTCAACACCTACGTGTACAACAGACGCCGCCTGCTGACGGGCGAGTCGATGCAGCACAGTGGCCAGACCAGCAAGAGCCTGGGCTATGGCTATGACGGCAATGCCAGCCCCGCGAGCGTGGTCTATCCGTCCGGCCTGACCGTGACCTATGCCCCCAACGCCCTGGGTCAGCCGACGCAGATCCGCGATGCGGGCGGCACGGTCTATGCCCAGGGAATGCAGTACTACCCGATCGGGGCGGTGAGGCAGTTCACCTACGGCAACGGCGTGGCGCATACGCTGACGCTCAACGCTCGGCAGATGCCGCTGCAGGTCCGCGACGCGAACGTGGTGGCATACGAGTACCGCTACGACGCCAGCGGCAACGTGACGATCATCTACGACCAGCAGCAAGGCAGCGATTACAACCGGATCATGGAGTACGACGGGCTGGACCGGTTGACCGGCGCGGGCTCGGTCAGCTTCGGTGGCGATCACTGGCACCGGTACACCTACGATGCGCTGGACAACCTGCTCTCGGCCAGGTTGGGAGGCGTGCGCCAGAACAACTACTGGTACGACGCCAGCAACCGTCTGAGCAACATCCGCAACGATGCGGGAGCGACCACGATCGGGCTGAGCTACGACGTGCAGGGCAACCTGTCCAACAAGAACGGGCAGGCCTACACGTTCGACTATGGCAACCGGCTGCGCACGGTCAAGGACAAGGAAAGCTATCGCTACGATGCCGAGGGGCGCCGGATCCAGGCGGTTAGGACGGGCACCGGTACCAACCTGTCGATGTACGGCAAGTCGGGGCAACTGTTGTACGAGGAGCGTGCCGGCAAGGGGGCTATCGAATACATCCAGTTCA
>JASGDF010000023.1:0-5910 GCA_047607345.1 Pseudomonas sp.
GACCAGCGCCTGCCAGCCCGCCGCGTCGAATCCGCGCCAGCGCGTCGGCGCGAGCACCGGGCGCTCGGCCGGCGAGGCGCCGGCCAGCGACCACGGATCGGCGTAGCGCTGCAGGCCCGGGGCGACGTCGGCGGCCATCAACGCGCCCTCGATCAGCAACGTGCCGCCGCCGCACATCGGATCGAGCAGGCCGCCGCCGTCGGCGTACAGCTGCGGCCAGCCGGCACGCAGCAGCACCGCGGCGGCGAGGTTTTCCTTCAGCGGCGCCTGGTGCGGCGCCGTGCGCCAGCCGCGCCGGTGCAGCGGGCCGCCGCCGAGGTCGACCGACAGCGTGGCCCGGCCCTTGCGCAGCGACAGGTTCAGGCGCAGGTCGGGCTGCTCCACGTCCACCGACGGCCGCGCCAGGCCCTGCCCGCGCAGCGTGTCCACCACCGCGTCCTTGACCCGTTGCGCGGCGTAGCGCGCATGCGTGATCGCGGTACCGGAGACGTGCGCGTCCACCGCCAGCGTGTGCCCGGTGGCGAGGTGCTCCTGCCACGGCAGCGCGGCGACGCCGGCGTACAGCGCGGCCTCGTCGGGGCAGTCGAACTCGGCGATCGGCCACAGGATGCGGCTGGCCAGCCGCGACCACAGCACGGCCCGCTGCGCATCGCGCGGCTCGCCCTCGGCATTGACGCCGGCGACGGTGGCGGTGGCCCTGGCCGCGCCGAGCGCGAGCAGTTCGTCGGCCAACAGGTATTCCAGGCCCTTGGCGCAGGAAGCGAAGAATTTCACGTGGGCAGCATCGTCGGCAGGAGGCGGCTGTGCCGTGGCGGCGCCGCAGGGACGGGAGCGGCGAGCGGTACCACGACCGTCGCCTCCGGGGGCGCAGATGGTGGGCCATCGGCGCCCGCTTTGCCAGTGCGAGCGCCCCTGCTCAACCCGATACGCCGAACGCAGGGTGGTACTCGACCTCGCCGATCGGCGGCAGGCGGTCGCCGAAGGCCAGTGCCAGGAACTGCGCGGGCGGCGCGCCCGGCAGCAGCAGGCCAGGCTCCGGCGCGAAGCCGAAACGGCCATGGAACGCCGGCTCGCCCAGCACCACGCAGCCGCCCGCGCCCTGTTCGCGCAGGCGCTCGAGCACCGCCTCGACCAGCCGGCTGCCGATGCCCTGGCGCCGGTGGCCCGGCCCGACCGAGACCGGACCCAGCGCGTACCAGCCCCTCGCACCGTCGGAGATCGTCACCGGCGAAGCAGCGGCATGGCCGACCACGTAGCCGTCGTGATCGGCCACCAGCGACACCGCCAGCGCGCCGTCGGCGCGCAGTGCGGCGATGATCTCGTGCTCGTCATGGCGGCTGTGCTCGGCGCGCATGAAGGCGACCAGGGTCAGCACCTCGATCGCGGCGTGGTCGGTCTCGGCCTCCGGGCGCAACCGGATGTCCAGCATCGCGTTCACAGCGCCTGCAGCAGTTCGGCGAAGGCGCGCGCGCAGTCGGCGACGTGGCCGGACAGGGTGTGCCCGTCGTCCAGCAGCAGCAACCGCGCCGAGCGCGCCTGCGCCCAGGCAACCACCTCGGCCGCCGGCACGATCTCGTCGTGCCAGGCCTGCACCACCGAGACCGGCACGCGCGCCGCATCCAGCGGCGGCAGCGGCCCCATCCTGGTCGGCGGCACCATCAGGAACAGCGCCCGCGCCGGCACCTGCAGCGAGACCCGCGCGGCAATGTACGCGCCCAGGCTGGAACCAGCCAGCACGACCGGCCCGTTCACCGCGGCAGCCCGCGCCAGCCCGAGCAGGCGCGCCAGCCGGCCCGGCACGTCGCCGACCGGGCTGATCCCGCTCCGCGCGTCGAGGTCGGTGTAGTCGGGGCGCTCGTGGCTCCAGCCCAGGCGCTCGGCGACCTCGGCCAGCGCGGTCACCTTGGTCGCGTCCGGCCCGCTCTCGAACCCGTGCGAAAGGATGCAGTGGCCGCGGCTCACAACGCCTCCACCCGGTCGCCGAGGCGCAGCGGGCCACCGACGCAGGCCTGGACTACATCGAGCGGCCACATCAACCGGTCGCGCGCGGGACGCACGCCGATCCATTCGACACCGCCGGCGCGCGGCAGCGTCGCCATCGGTTTCGCGAGCGGGCTTTCGGGATCGAGTGACATGCGCGAATGCTAGCATCCACGCATGCCGCAAGCCCCGCGCGCGCGCCGATCCACCGCACGCCGCTGCGCCACGAACAGCAGCACCTGCTCTCTGACGTCAGCCTGGACGGTGATCCACGGCACCGAGCTGCCACACCTGGCGATGCACGGGCTCTCCCCCCGAGGCACGGATCGAATCGCCAGCACGTGTCCTGTCCCAGGGCTGTCCGCCTGCCTGCCGCAGATGACTGTCAGCGGCCCCGAGCAACCGGACACTACGCACGGCATGCCTGGCGATGACCACGAGCATCGATCCAGCAGAGCGTCGCGCCGGCGATCTCAGGCGCCGGTCTCGACCGGACGCGCGCGATCGGCGATCCAACCGCTCCAGGAGCCGGCGTAGACCCGCGCGCCCTGCAGCCCGGCCGTCTCCAGCGCCAGCAACAGGTGGCAGGCCGTGACTCCGGAACCACACATCAGCACCATGTCCCGCGGTGCACGCCCGTCGAGTACCGCTTCCAGCTCGCCGCGCAGATGCTCCGCCGGCTTGAAGCGCCCCTCGGCCAGGCTCAGTGCGAACGGCCGGTTGACCGCACCCGGCACATGGCCGGCCACCGGGTCGATCGGCTCGACCGCGCCACCGAAGCGTTCCGGCGCCCGCGCGTCGAGCAGCCAGCCGGATGGCTGCGACAGCCGCGCCAGGACCTCATCGGCGCCGACGATCGCGGCCAGGTCGGGCTCGGAGGGATAGGCGCCGGCATCCACGATCGCCGGCACCGCGTCGGTTTCCGGCAACCCGGCCGCGCGCCAGGCCGCCAGTCCGCCATCGAGCACCGCTACCGTGCGGTGGCCAAGCACGCGCAGCAACCACCACAACCGTGCCGCGGCCATGCTGCCGTCGCCAGCGTCGTAGACCACCACCTGGGTGCCGGGGCGGATGCCCCACAACCCGAGCTTGGCCGCGAACAGCGGCCATTGCGGCAAGGGATGGCGGCCCTCGCCGGAGCGCCCCAGGTCGGACAGGTCCTTGTTCAGGTCGGCATGGACGCTGCCGGGCAGGTGCGCATGAAAGTACTCCTCGCGCCCCCAGTCCGGCGCGCCCAGTGCGAAGCGCGCATCGACGATGCGCAGGTCCTCGCGCCCCACCGCCCCGGCCAGGGCCGCCGTATCGACCAGGGTGTCCCACGTCGGAAAGCTCATGCGATCTGTTTCCATTTTGTGTGTGTATTCCCCACAGCAGCGGCGCACCCGCCTGTGCGCGGGATCCTCGCCCGAATTCCCCCACCGACGTGTGCGCTGCTCATGCAGGTATCTGCTCCAGCCTGCGCCGCAGGTTGAGCAGGATGGCGGCGGTGGCCCCCCAGATACGCTGGCCGGGCCAGGCGTACTCGAGCACGCGACGTTGCCGGCCGCGGAACTCGATATGGACGCTGCGCAGGTTGTCCGGGTCCATCAGGTAGGCCAGCGGGACCTCGAACACCTCGGCCACCTCGTCCGGCTGCGGCACCGGCACGAACGCCGGATCGATCACCGCCACCACCGGCGTCACCCGGAAGCCGCTGACGGTGATGAACGGATCGAGGTAGCCCAGTGCCTGCACCTGCGACGCGCCGAGCGCGATCTCCTCGCAGCTTTCACGCAGCGCCGCCGCGGCCGGGTCGCGGTCGGCCGGTTCGACCCGGCCGCCGGGGAAGCTCACCTGCCCCCCGTGATGACGCAGGTCATCGTTGCGGCGGGTCAGCAATACGCGGGTACCATCCTCGCGCGGGACCAATCCGACCAGCACCGCCGCCTCGGCCGAGGCCTCGCTGCCAACCAGGTCCACCAGCTCGTCATGGTTCCAGCCCGGTCCGGCCGGCGCGGTATCCAGCGGGTACAGCGCGCGCAACAACCGGTCGCGCTCGGCCAAGCGCAGATCCAGGCACGACGAAGCGGTGCGTCCGGGCAGGAGCGATTCCAAGCAATGGCGGCGTTCGGCGTCGCTCATGCGTGTCCAGCGCGCAATCTCGTCGAGGCTGCGCCGGCACCCCCGGCAAAAGCCGGTCTGATCCAGCGTGCACAAGCCGATGCACGGTGTGGAGATGCCATCGCGGACGCTGATTTGCACGGATTGATCGCCGGTTGCAGGGGCTGTTCCACCGTCTCCACGAACGCAGCGGCAGATTGCCCTGTCGCGGCAGGCCGCACGCCGCAGGATTCACGCCTGCGCGGGAATATCGATCGAAACCGGAGAACGAGGGCCATCGTGGTCGGGAACGCACATCGAGATGGACACCTGTCCAGCCTAGCGCGAATCGTCGCCGCGATCGCGCCACTGCGACATTCGCGTCCCGCCACCGGCCTCCCGCACCCGAATGTGCAGGCGCCGGGGGGGGATACCACAAACGACTACGCCGGCCACCCGGACCGGCGCAGTCGCTGTCTCGCAAGGCTGGCTTACTTGACGCTGACCAGCTTGATCTCGAACTGCACGGCCACGTTCGGCGGGAACGGGGTGCGCGGGTCGGCGCCGTAAGCCTTGTCCGGCGGCAGGGTCACTTCCCACTTCGAGCCGGCCGGCATCTGCAGCAGGGTGTCACGCATGGCCTGCATCTCGACCTCGCTGACCTTGATCGACGGGATCTGCTGGGCCGGACGCGCCTGCTGCGGACGCTGGCCGAACGGGAACGGGCCGGCCACTTCCAGCTGCACGGTGCTGGCCTGGGTCGGCTTGGCGCCGGTGCCGTTCTCCAGCACCTTGTAGGCCACGCCGCTCGGCAGCGTCTTCACGCCGGCCTGCGACTTGTACTGAGTGATGAACTGCTCGCTCTTGGTCTTGTTCTCGGCGGCGGCCTTCTCGTACTCGGCCTTGGCCTGCTCGGCACGGGCCTGCTCGCGCTTCTGGAACGCCTCGACCGCCGGCTTGAGCTGGTCGGCGGTGATCGCCGGCTGCTTCTTGGCGTAAGCATCCTGCAGGCCCTTGATGACCGAGTTGATGTCGAGCTGCTCGCCGCGGCCGCTGAGTTCGGCCAGGTTGTTGCCGTAGTCGTAGCCGAAGTAGTAGCTGAGCTTGCCCTTCTCGGACGTGGTGTCCTGGGCCAGTGCATTGCCCGTCAGGGCCAGGGCCGCCACGGCGACCGCAATAGAACGCAACTTCATCAAACAATTCTCCAGGGTGGTGGCACAGGACGGGGCTGCCGCCTGAGATGGACGCGTTAGGATAGCCGCCGCTATGGCGGACTGCCACTGACAATCCCGGGCTATGACCCGCCTGGGTTTCAGAAGTTCCGCACTCACATTTTTTTTACTTTTCCGAGGACTTTGCGATGTCCAACGACATGCTCCCGGTCGAAGACCGACAGCCAGTGCATATCATCACCGGCAACCGCCCGGACAAGCTGAATGCCCTGGACCGGACCTTGGCTGCGGTCACCGCCGCCGGAGTATGCACTGCGGCGCGGTTCGCCCGCCGCTGATCCCCATCCCCACCTGACTGCCCGAGACCGATGCACCGGAAGCCCGACGCCACCGGAGCGGTTGCCCCGCTGCCCCTGCAACTGCTGCACTGCCTGCTCGCCAACGATCCCGACCGGGCGATCGCGCTCGGGCTGATGGCGTATGTCCCCTCGCCCGGCGATGACGCACTCGACCCGGACCACCCCGACCTGCCACGGCAACTGCTGCAGGCCCAGGCGCG
Organism: Pseudomonas sp.; assembly: GCA_047607345.1. GTDB lineage: Bacteria > Pseudomonadota > Gammaproteobacteria > Xanthomonadales > Xanthomonadaceae > Pseudomonas_S. Next base: position 5,791 of record JASGDF010000023.1, read on the forward strand.
GCTGCGCACGGCCTGGGCGGCGCGCGAACGCTATCGCGCACGCAACGCCCGGCTGGCGCGCCGCAACACCGAGCGCGAGGCCCGGCGTGCGCTCCCGCCCCCACCCGACCGGCCAGCGGC
>JASGDF010000024.1:0-26890 GCA_047607345.1 Pseudomonas sp.
ATCGGCGACTGGATCGGGTTCTACAACCGGCAGCGACCGCATCAGGCGTTGAAGATGAAAACGCCCGACCAAGCCTATGCCGCCACATTAACCGTGTGACCTGTGCAGAATCCGGTGGGTCATTACATGTTCGCCGCGTATGCCTCAATCAGAAGGCATTCTCGGCAACACTTGCAATCGAGATGCTGTGCTGAACTCGACATTCCAGACGAAGGAATGTCGCTTCAACGCGACATCAACCAGGAATGCCAGGCGAGGCTACTCCAGATAGGTACTGGCACTCTCGATCAAGGCAACGATCGTGGCCAGGAAGGAGGTCGGTATGTGCCTGGATAGTTGCATCAACCTGGATTCCAGTTCCCGGCGCGAATTCATTTGCATCCCGTCCTGCGTTCCATTCCGAGGTTGCCCGGCCTCATCTCCGAGCGCCAGCCATTCGAAGCCCACCTGCAGTTCGCGGCTGAGCGCACGCAGGTGTTCGATACCCGGGGCAAAGCCCGTATCGCGCTCCCAGTGCGCCACCGTGGCCCGGTGCACATGCAGGCGTGCCGCCAGCGCGCTCTGGGTCAGGCCAGCGGCTTTCCGCGCGTCACGTATGCGCAATGCCATATCGGCATACCCCTCCGTGACTATGTCCTGATTCCGTTCCGTCTTCGTCGACATGTCCATAGCGACACCACCTGTAATCGGCATTTGGCCTCTTGCAGGAGGAAATGTCGCGTCAGGCGACACCCCGTGTCAACTTGCCACGCAATGAACGTGGAGACCTCACCCCGCCCGCTCGGCCTCCAGCTGCCGGCGGATCTGCGCATCCACCGCGGCGATCGCGGTCATGTTCATCACCCGGCGCGAGGTCGCGCTGCTGGTGAGGATGTGCACCGGCTTGGAGACGCCCATCAGGATCGGGCCGATCGCCACGCCGTCGGTGAATACGCGCACCAGGTTGTAGGCGATGTTGGCCGCCTCCAGGTTCGGCAGCACGAACAGGTTGGCGCGGCCCTTGAGCGTGCTGTTGGGCATGATGCGCTGGCGCAGCGCCTCGTCCCAGGCGGTGTCGCCCTGCATCTCGCCGTCGATGTTGAGCTTGGGGCTGCGCTTGAGCAGCAGTTCGCGGACCTGGCGCATCTTCACCGCGTCGCGCGAGTCGTGGCTGCCGAAGTTGCTGTGCGAAAGCAGCGCGATGTTCGGCTCGATACCGAGCAGCCTCAGGCGGAACACGGCCTGCAGCGTGGCCTCGGCGATCTGCTCGGCGGTCGGGTCCTCCTTGACGTGGGTGTCGAGGAAGAAGAACGCGCCCTGCTGGTTGATCACCCCGGTCATCGCCGAGCTGGAGCTGACCTTGGGCTCAAGCGGGATCACGCTGCGCGCGTAGCCGAGCTTCTTGTGGAAGCGGCCGACCACGCCGGACAGCATCGCGTCGGCCTCGCCGCGCGCGACCATCACCGCGGCGATCAGGGTCGGGCGCGAGCGCATCAGCTCCTTGGCGGCGCTGACGGTGACGCCCTGGCGCTCGGTCAGGGCGTGGTAGTACTGCCAGTACTCGTTGAAGCGCGGGTCGTCGAGCACGTTGGTGATCTCGAAATCCACGCCGGCGCGCATGCGCAGGCCCATGCGCTTGATGCGCGCCTCGATCACGTCCGGGCGGCCGATCAGGATCGGTAGCGCCAGGCCCTCGTCGAGCACGCTCTGCACCGCGCGCAGCACCACCTCCTCCTCGCCCTCGGCGTAGACCACGCGCTGCTTGTCGGCGCGCGCGCGGTCGTAGATCGGCTTCATCATCAGGCTGGTGCGGTAGACGAACTGGCCGAGCTTCTCGCGGTAGGCCGCCATGTCGGCGATCGGCCGGGTCGCCACGCCCGAGTCCATCGCCGCCTGCGCCACTGCCGCGGACAGCTCCACCAGCAGGCGCGGGTCGAGCGGGCGCGGGATCAGGTAGTCCGGGCCGAAGCTGGGGGTCTCACCGCCGTAGGCCGCGCCCAGGTCGGACGCCTCGCGCCGCGCCATCGCCGCGATCGCCTTGACGCAGGCGATCTTCATCTCCTCGTTGATCGTGGTCGCGCCGACATCGAGCGCGCCACGGAACAGGTACGGGAAGCACAGCACGTTGTTGACCTGGTTCGGATAGTCCGACCGGCCGGTACCGATGATCGCGTCCGGGCGCACCGCGCGGGCGGCTTCCGGCATGATCTCCGGGTTGGGGTTGGCCAGCGCGAAGATCACCGGGTTGGGCGCCATCGTGGCGACCATTTCCGGGGTCAGGATGCCGGCCGCCGACAGCCCCAGGAAGATATCCGCGCCCTCGACGATCTCGGCCAGGCTGCGCTTGTCGGTGTCGCGCGCGTAGCGCGCCTTCTCCGCGTCCAGGTCGGTGCGGCCGGTGTGGATCACGCCGTCGCGGTCGAACGCCAGGATGTTCTCCGGCTTCAGGCCCAGCGCGACCAGCATGTTGACGCAGGAGATGCCGGCCGCGCCCATGCCGGTGGTGGCCAGCCTGACCTCGCCGATCTTCTTGCCGGTCACTTCCATCGCGTTGAGCACGGCCGCGCCGACGATGATCGCGGTGCCGTGCTGGTCGTCATGGAACACCGGGATGTTCATGCGCTCGCGCAGCTTGCGCTCGACCACGAAGCACTCCGGTGCCTTGATGTCCTCCAGGTTGATGCCACCGAAGGTCGGCTCCAGGCTGGCGATGATGTCGACCAGCTTGTCCGGGTCGGTCTCGGCGATCTCGATGTCGAACACGTCGATGCCGGCGAACTTCTGGAACAGCACGCCCTTGCCTTCCATCACCGGTTTGCCGGCGAGCGGGCCGATGTTGCCCAGGCCCAGCACCGCGCTGCCGTTGGAGATCACCGCCACCAGGTTGCCGCGCGCGGTCAGCTCGCTGGCCTGCTGCGGGTCCTCGACGATGGCCTGGCACGCGAACGCCACGCCCGGCGAATACGCCAGCGACAGGTCGCGCTGGGTCAGCATCGGCTTGGTCGCGATGACCTTGATCTTGCCGGCCGGCGCCTGGCGGTGGTAGTCGAGGGCGGCCTGCTTGAATTCGTCGTTGGACATCGGTGGCTCGATAGCGGGATGGGCGCGGGAGAGCGTGGATTCTAGCTCCACTGCGCCGGGAGGAGCTGTCGCGCGGCTGTCGCCGGCAACGGCGGAAGCAAAAACCCGCGCCATCGGCAATGGCGCGGGTTGCCAGGATCGGGGAGCAGACTCAGCGCACCGCTACCGGCTCGGCCTCCAGGACAGGTACTGTTTCACCGTCAAGCACGCTGCGCAGACGCTCGCGGTCCAGTGCGCCTTCCCAGCGCGACACCACCACGGTGGCCACCGCATTGCCGATGAAGTTGGTCAGCGAACGGCATTCGCTCATGAAGCGATCCACACCCAGGATCAGCGCCATGCCGGCTACCGGCACCTCCGGCACCACCGCCAGGGTCGCGGCCAGGGTGATGAAGCCGGCGCCGGTCACGCCGGCCGCGCCCTTGGAGCTGAGCATCGCCACCAGCAGCAGCATGATCTGGTGCCCCAGGGTCAGCTCGGTGTTGGTGGCCTGGGCGATGAACAGTGCCGCCAGGGTCATGTAGATGTTGGTGCCGTCCAGGTTGAACGAGTAGCCGGTCGGGACCACCAGACCAACCACCGACTTGGCGCAGCCGGCCTTCTCCATCTTCTCCATCAGCGAGGGCAGTGCCGACTCGGAGGAGGAGGTGCCCAGCACCAGCAGCAGCTCGGCCTTCAGGTAGCGGATCAGCTTGACCACCGAGAACCCGCACAGGCGCGCGACCAGGCCCAGGATCACCAGCACGAACAGCAGCGAGGTCACATAGAACGAACCGACCAGCCAGGCCAGGTTGACCAGCGATCCCACGCCGTACTTGCCGATGGTGAAGGCGATCGCGCCGAACGCGCCGATCGGGGCGGCCTTCATCAGCAGGTGCACCAGGCGGAACACCGGGGCGGTCAGCGCCTCGAGGAACCCGAGCACCGGGCGGCCGCGCTCGCCGACCAGCGCCAGCGCGATGCCGAACAGCACCGCCACGAACAGCACCTGCAGGATGTTGTCGCCGACGAACGGGCTGACCAGGGTCTTGGGGATGATGTCCATCAGGAAGCCGACGAGGGTCATCTCGTGCGACTTCTCGACATAGCCCTTGACCGCGGTCTGGTCCAGCGCGGCCGGGTCGATGTTCATGCCGGCGCCGGGCTGCACCACGTGCGCCACGATCATCCCCACCACCAGCGCCAGCGTGGAGAAGAACAGGAAGTAGACCATCGACTTGGCGAACACCCGGCCGACCGTCTTCAGCTGGGTCATGCCGGCGATGCCGGTGACGATGGTCAGGAAGATCACCGGCGCGATGATCATCTTGACCAGCTTGATGAAGGCGTCGCCCAGCGGCTTGAGCTGCTCGGCGTAAGCCGGCTGGTAGTGGCCGAGCACCGCGCCCAGCACGATCGCGACGATCACCTGGAAGTACAGCTGGCGGTAGAACGGCACGCGGGCCGTGGCCACGGGACTGGAAGTGCTGATGTGCATGGAAGGCTCCGGCTATGGCACGGGGCGGCGTCCGGTGGACGCGGCCGAGGGCCACTTTGTAGCCGAGCGCCGCGCCGGCGCGGATAACCTATTGGTACTAGCCCGCGTCAATCCGCCCCAGCGCTGGCTTAGGCTCGCCGCGCACATCGGGATGACCGATGCATTACCATCGCGTTACATTAAAAATACGTTGCCCGCCCGCAGACCTGCACCGCATCACTGCTGGCCTGCCACGCCTACCGACCGCTCCAGCGAGAACTTCCATGCGCCCGACTACGCTCTCCATCACCCTGTGCCTGGCGATCGCCGCTCCCGCCGCCGCGGCGGACCTCGAGAACTGGCCGACCAAGTACACCTTCAGCGACGGCACCGAACTGGCCGGCACGCTGAACTTCGCCTACGACTACAACAACTTCTCCGGCGACAGCCGGCTCGAAGACGACAGCAGCATGCGCCGCCGCGAGTTCGGCGCGACGCTGAAGAAGAAGGGTGTCTACGACGCGATGGTCTACTTCGACTTCGAAGCCAAGACCTGGCTGGACGTGTTCTTCCGCTTCGAGACCAAGGCGCTGCTGGGCAAGGACTACGGCCGCGTCCGGCTGGGCTACATCAAGACCCCGGTCGGCCTGGACAGCGTCACCAGCTCGCGCGCGGGCAGTTTCCTGGAGGTCGGCCTGCCGGCGCAGGCGATCTACGAAGGCCGCCGCACCGGTGTGGAGTGGGTGCTGGAACGGCCGCAATACCTGCTGCAGGCCGGTGCCTACGGCGGCCAGGACCTGCAGGGCGACAACCCCGGCACCACCCAGGCGCTGCGCGCGGTGTGGACCCCGATCAAAGCCACCGGCGACGTGCTGCACCTGGGCCTGGCGGGCTCGGTGGAGAACCCGCGCGGCTACCATGATGGTCGCGGCGTGTCGTACAGCGCGCGCGCCCGCGTGCGGGCGCGTCCGGAGGCTGGCCTGACCGACGTGCGCCTGGTCGATTCCGGCACGCTGGTGAACGTCGACCAGATCCAGCGCCTCGGCTTCGAGCAGATCTGGATCCATGGTCCGTTCTCGATCCAGAGCGAGGCCTTGCGGATCAACATCACCCGTGACAACGGCCGGCCGGACTTCACCGGCAACGGCCAGTACGTGTATGGCAGCTGGGTGCTGACCGGCGAGTCGCGCCCGTACTCCGGCGGCGCGGTGTCCAACATCAAGCCCGAGCACGACTACGGCGCGGTCGAGCTGCTGGCGCGCTACAGCCGGCTGGACCTGGACGACGCCGGCATCGACGGCGGCCGCCAGCACGCCTGGACGCTGGGCGCGAACTGGTACCTGACCAGCCACTTCAAGTTCCAGGCCAACTACGTCAAGGCCGATGTCAGCCGCGCCGGCACGCACACCAAGCCCGACATCGTCGAGCTGCGCGCGCAGGTGATGTTCTGATCTGAGCCAGGCCTGCCCTCGAGGCAGACCTGGCCGACACCGCGAAACCTTAGATCGTCGTCCCCGCGCACGCGGGGACCTCGCGACTTGAGCCGGGAACGGCCCAAGATACCGGGTCCCCGCCTGAGCACGCTGTTGTCTGGGGGAATCGAGCCATCGCTCCCGCGCACGCGGGAGCCCAGCGACTTACCCCGCGATCCGCACGAAAGTCCCTGGATCTACGATCCCCGGCCCGCGCGCATAGCGCGCGGGCGTTCGGCCGGGTGCGAGCCAGTGGCTCGCAAGCCACCCGCCCTCTCCCCCGCCTGCGCGGGGATGACGAGAGGGAACGTTCGATGCGCAAGCCTCGATCCGGTGCTCGAGCCGATCCGGATGCGGATACGGAAAGTCCTTGTTGCCCAACGCCTTGCACGTCCCGTTCCGAAACTTGCCCGGACATCCGTGCGGCGCTTCGCGTCGTCTGCTGCCGAAGCCAGCGGCAAGCCGTCGCATAATCCACGCATGTATTCCTCTTTCCAGAGAAGACGCCTGCTGCTGACCCTGCTGGTGGTGGTCGGCGGCATGCTGCTGGCTGCCGTCGGGACGGATCGCCTGGTCGAGCGGCGCGCGCTGCGCGACGAAAGCGCCAGCGTGCGGCGCCAGCTCGAACTGTACGCGCAGGCGCTGCAGCAGCGCATCGACCGCTACCGCACCCTGCCGCAGATCCTTGCGCTGGATCCGGAACTGCGCGAGGCGGTGTCACGGCCGCTGGACGCGGCCGACGTCGCCCGGCTCAACCTCAAGCTCGAACGCGCCAACGCCGTTACCCAATCCTCGACCCTGACCCTGATCGACCGCCGCGGCGTCGCGCTGGCCGCCAGCAACTGGCACGAACCGCGCAGCAACGTCGGCTGGGACTACAGCTTCCGTCCCTACGTGCAGCAGGCGCTGGCGCAGGGTCGCGGCCATTTCTACGGGATCGGCCTGACCACCGGCCAACCCGGCTACTTCCTGTCGCAGGCGATCAGCGACGAGGACGGCACGGTGCGCGGCATCGTGGTGATCAAGATCGAGCTGGCCGCGCTGGAGCGCGAATGGCTGCAGACCCCCGACGTGGTGCTGGCCTCCGACGCGCACGGCGTGGTGTTCCTGGCCAGCCGCGGCGAATGGCGCTACCGCCTGCTAGCGCCGCTGGGCCCGCGCGACCGCCGCGAGATGGACGCATCGCGCCAGTATTCGAACGAAACGCTGCTGCCGATGAGCTACCGCGTGCTCGAACGGACCGGCGACGGCGGCCGGCTCACCCGCGTGGACGGGCCGGCGCTGCCCGGCCGCCAGCTCTGGCAGACCCTGGAGCTGCCCGAGCACCACTGGCGCCTGCACCTGCTGCACGACACCCGGGCCAGCACCGCGGCCGGACGTGGCGCGGCGCTGACCGCCGCCGGGCTGTGGCTGACCCTGTCGCTGCTGGTGCTGTACGTGCGCCAGCGGCGCCGGCTGGCCACGCTGCGCCAGCGCAGCCGGCAGGAACTGGAGGCGGTGCTGAAGCAGCACGCGCGCGAACTGCGCACCGCCCAGGACGGCATCGTGCAGGCCGCGCAGCAGGCCGACACCGGCCTGAGCCGCAGCCTGGAGCACCTGCCGCAGGGCGTGGTCATCATCGATGCCGCGCTCAACCTGGTGGCCTGGAACTCGCGCTACGTCGAGCTGTTCCGCTTCCCGCCCGAGCTGGTCCAGGTCGGCCAGCCGATCGAGGCGCTGTTCCGCCACAACGCGCGCCGTGGCCTGCTCGGCCCCGGGCCAGTCGAGGAAGCGATCCAGCGCCGCCTCAACCACCTGCGCAGCGGCAAGCCGCACATGCGCGAGAGCGAGAAGGACGACGGCACGGTGCTGGAAATCCGTGGCAATCCGCTGCCGGACGGTGGCTTCGTCACCAGCTACGCGGACATCACCAGCTACAAGAACGCCGCGCGCGAGCTGCGCTCGCTGGCCGACGCGCTGGAGCATCGCGTCGAGGAGCGCACCCGCGACCTGGACGCGGCCCGGCGCGAGGCCGAGGCCGCCAACCGCTACAAGACCCGCTTCGTCGCCTCGGCGGTACACGACCTGCTGCAGCCGCTCAACGCCGCGCGGATGTTCGTCTCGGCGCTGCGCGGCCACCTGCACGACGACGGCAGCCACCAGGTCGCCGACCACATCGACAACGCGCTCAGCGCGCAGGACGCGATCCTCAACAGCCTGCTCGACATCTCGCGGATGGAATCCGGCCAGCTGCAGACCCGCGTGCGCGACTTCACACTGCAACCGCTGCTGGATGCGCTGCTGCGCGAATTCGGCATCATCGCCGAGAGCCACGGGCTGGTGCTGGAGGGCGTGCCGACGCGCGCGGTGGTACGCAGCGACGAGGCGCTGCTGCGGCGCATCCTGCAGAACTTCCTGTCCAACGCGATCCGCTACACCCCGCGCGGGCGGCTGCTGCTCGGCTGCCGGCACGAGCACGGGCAGCTGCGGATCGAGGTGCACGACCAGGGTCCAGGCATTCCCGACAGCCTGCAGCGCGAGATCTTCGAAGAATTCCGCCGGCTCGACGACGCGCGCGGCGACGACCGCGGCGCCGGGCTCGGGCTGGCGATCGTCGAGCGCATCGGCCGCCTGCTCGGCCATCGCATCGGCCTGCGCTCGCGACTGGGCCACGGCAGCGTGTTCTCGGTGAGCGTGCCACTGGGCGATGCGGCGAGCGTGCAGCAGGCCGAAGTCCCCGCACCGGCACTGGTCGATGCGAACGGCGACTCGCCGCTGCAGGGCCGCAGCGTCTGGTGCGTGGACGACGACGCGCGGGTATGCGAGGCCACCCGCGCGCTGCTGCAGCGCTGGGGCTGCGCGGTCGGTTTTGCCGGTGGACCGCAAGAGGCGCTGCAACGGGCGAAGACGGGCGACGCACCACAGCTGCTGCTGCTGGACGTCCGGATGGGCGCGTTCGAAGGCCCGAAGGTCGCCGAGGCGCTGCGCGAACACTGGGGGCGAGCGCCAGCGGTGATCCTGATCACCGCCGAGCGCGACGAGGCGCTGCGCACGCTGGCCGCCGGCAACGGCTGGGGCTTCCTGTCCAAGCCGGTGCGCCCGGCCGCGCTGCGTGCGCTGATGAGCCAGATGCTGCTGAAAGCCGTGATGGGTGATGGGTGATTCGCAAAAACGTAGGAGCAACTTCAGCCGCAATCGGGGCCTTCTCCGGCAAGGCCCTGGTCGCGGCTGAAGCCGCTCCTACGAATCACGAATCACGACTCCTCACCCTCCGGCTCCAGGCCCTTCACCAGCACCGCCGCCTGGGTGCGGCTGTAGCAGTCCAGCTTCTTCAGGATCGCGGTGACGTGCACCTTCACGGTGTTCTCCGCCAGCCCCAGCTCATGCGCGATCTGCTTGTTGAGCAGACCGTCGGCCAGGCACAGCAGGACCCGGAACTGCTGCGGGGTGAGCTGGGCCAGCCTGGCGGCAAGCTGGGCGTCGGCCTCCGAGCGCTCGGCCGCCATCGGTGGGAACCAGTTGCCACCGTCGAGCACCGCCGACACCGCCTCGCCGATCTGCTCGGCCGGCGCCGACTTGGGGATGAAACCGGCCGCGCCAAACTGCTGGGCGCGCCGGATCACGCGTGGGTGGTCGTTGGAGGAAATCACCACCACCGGGATATCCGGATGCTCGCCACGCACATGCAGCAGCGCGGAAAAACCGCGCGCGCCGGGCATCGCCAGGTCCAACAGCACCAATTCGGCCTGCGGATGGACCTGCAATGCGCTGCCGAGGGTGGCGGCGCTGGACGCCTCCACCACCGTGGCGTGCGGCAGGCTCTCGCGCAGCACATGGATCACCGCGGCGCGGAACAGTGGATGGTCGTCGGCGACGATCAGGCAAGCTTCGGACATGCGCTCTAGTCTGGCATATCGCCCCGGCCAAGCGGACGCCCGTAGCGCCGGCGCTACAGGCGCGTGTGGCTCAGTCCTGCGGCGCCTGGCGCACGCTGCTGCGCCAGGCGTCGAGGAACTGCTGGCGCTTGAGTGCGTCCAGGTACACCAGCAGGCCGGGACCGAGCGCGATCAGCCGGAACGGCGGCGCGGGATGCGCCGGCGCCGACACGATCGGGGTCAGCCGCGCCTCGCGCGCGAGCACCTGCTGGCCGCGCGGCGACAGCAGGTAGTCGAGGAAACGCCGCGCCTCGACCACGTGCGGCGCGCGACGTGGGATCACCGCGGTGCGCAGCGCAACCAGCGTGTAGTCCTCCGGCTGCACGATCGCCAGCGGCGCGCCGGCGTCGATGCGCGCCTGCGCGTAGGAGCCGAACACGTTGTAGGCCAGCAACAGCTCGCCGCGCGCGACCTTGTCCAGCAACGCGCCGGTGCGTTCCTCCAGCCGCACGCGATTGTCGCCGAGCGCGGCCAGCAGCGCGCCGGCGATGCTGCCGAGCTGCGCGTCCTGGGTCGCGAACAGGTAGCCCACCCCGCTGCGTTCCACGTCATAGGTGCCGACCTTGCCGCGCAGCGGCATGGCCGGTTCGCGCAGCAGCGCCAGCAGTGCGCGGCGGGTGCGCGGCACCTGCGCGGCGGGCAGGCGGCGGGTGTTGTAGACGATCGCCACCGGCTCGTAGCTGATCGCGAAGATCTCGTGGCGCCAGCGCGCCCACTCCGGCAGCGCCTCGGTCTGCGGCGAGCGGTACTCCAGCGCGTGGCCGTCGTTCACCAGCTTGGTCTGCAGGTCCATGCTGGCGCTGATCAGCAGGTCCGCGCCGGCCGCACCGGCCTGCGGATGCAGGTAGCGGTCGTACATGTCCCAGGCGATCACGTCCTCGTAGACGACCTCGGTACCCGGATTCAGGCGCTGGTAGTCGGCGATCACCGCCGCGAACACCTCGATGTCGGTCGAGCCCTGGACGCGCAGCTGCGCAGTCGCGGCACCCTGCGCGGGAAAGCGGCGCACGTCGCCGGGATTGGCGAAAGCAGGCCAGCCGCACAGTGCCAGCAGCAGCATGATCGTCGCCCCCGCGACGGCGGGGGGCCAGCGACTTCCGCGCAAAGACGCTGGATTCCCGCCTTCGCGGGAATGACGCATTTTTTTTGCCCATTTCATGCGTGCACCCTCGGGAATCTCAGCGTGGCGACCAGCCCGCCGCCGACACGGTTGGAAAGATCGATGCGCCCGCCATGGCTCTCGACGATGCGCTTGACGATCGCCAGGCCCAGCCCGGCGCCGCCGGAGGGCGCGTGCTCGCCGCGCACGAAACGTTCGAACACGCGCTCGGCCTCGGCCGCCGGGATGCCTGGCCCGTGGTCGGCTACGGTCAGCACGCACGCGCGCTCGTCGCTGGCCAGGGCCAGCTGCAACGGCGCGCCGCCGCCGTACTTGCAGGCGTTGTCGATCAGGTTCTTCAGCGCCTCGCGCAGCAGCAGCGCGTCGCCGCGCACCCGCGCCGGCTGCGGCTCGATCGCCAGGTGCACGCGCGGCGCGGTGCCGCTGCGCGGGATCGCCTCGTGCAAGGCCTGGTGCACCAGCTCGGCCAGGTCCACGATCTCGAAGCGCTGCACCTGCGCACGGTGGATCGCGCTGGCATCGCTGAGCAGCTGGTTGAGCAGCCGGCTCATGTGGCTGGCGTTGCGCTCGATCGCCTCCAGGCTGCGGCGCAGCTCGCGCGGGTCGTCCTCGTCGAGCGCCAGCTGCGCCTGCGCGCGCAGCGCCGCCAGCGGCGTGCGCATCTGGTGCGCAGCCTCGGCCATGAACGCGCGCAGTGTCTCGTTGCTGCTGGCCAGGCGCTGCATGAAGCGGTTCAGCGCGCCGACCATGTGCGCCATCTCGCGCGGCGGCGCCGCCGCCAGCGGCTTGAGGTCGGACGGCTCGCGCCGCGACAGGTCGTTCTCGATCCTGCGCAGTGGCCGCAGTGCGCGATGCACGCCGAGCCCGACCAGCGCCAGCGACAGCAGCGACAGCACCGCGATCGCCAGCAGCGCGTTGACTACCAGCGAGCCGGCCAGCGTATCGCGCGCGCGCCGGGTCTGGCCGACCTGCACGCGCACTTCCGCCTGGCCCGCCGCGGAGGAGACCGGCCGCGCGACCACGGCGAAGCGCACCCGCTCGCCGCTGTAGTCCGCATCGAACAGCAGCGGCGCGCTGCCGGACACCGGCGCGCGCGGCACCGGCAGGTCGCCGTAGCCGGTGATGGTGCGGCCCTGCGCGTCGTAGATGCGGTAGAACACGCGGTCCTCCGGCGCCATCGCCAGCAGGTCCAGCGCCGCGTACGGCAGGTCCACCTGCCACTGCCCGCCGGCCAGCGCGACGCTATCCAGGATCGACAGCGCCGAGGACACCAGCAGGTGGTCGTAGGAGCGATCGGCGGCGCGCCGTCCGTAGTCGCGCACGCCGAAGAACAGCACCAGCGCGCCGATCGCCGACAGCAGCCCCAGGTACAGCCACAGGGTGCGGCGGATCGAGCCGCCCTCAGCCGGCCGGTGCATCGCTCGCCTCGGCGGCCACCGCTTCCAGCAGGTAGCCGGCGCCGCGCACGGTGACGATACGCAGCGGCGCGTCGGCCAGCTTCCTGCGCAGCCGCCCCACGTACAGCTCGATCGCGTTCGGCCCGGCCTCGTCGTCGAAGCCGAACAGGCCGTTGCCGATCTCGTCCTTGCCGACCACCTGGCCGAGCCGGCCGATCAGTATCTCCAGCAGGCGGTACTCGCGGTTGGGCAGTTCCAGCGCCTGGCCGTCCAGGCTCACGCGGTGCGCGGCGTTGTCGAACTCGAAGCCGCCGATCCGCAGCACCTCACTGGCCTGGCCGCGGTTGCGCCGCAGCAGCACCCGGCAGCGCGCCTCGAACTCGCGGAAGTCGAACGGCTTGCCGAGGTAGTCGTCGGCGCCCACGTCCAGCGCCTGCACGCGGTCCTCGATGCCGTCGCGCGCGGTCAGCATCAGCACCGGCGTGGCGTCGCCGCGCTCGCGCATGCCGGCCAGGATGCGCAGCCCGTCCAGCCGCGGCAGGCCGATGTCGAGCACCACCAGGTCGAAGCCCTGGTAGCGCAGCACCCCGGCAGCAGCCATGCCGTCGCTCTGCCAATCCACCGCATAGCCGCTGCGGCGCATGCGCCGCACGATCGCGTCGGCCAGGTCGGGGTTGTCTTCCACCAGCAGGATGCGCATGGAGCGGGGATTCGACGTTCGGGATTCAAGATTCGGAAAAGGCTACAGGAACCTCCGCCTCTACGAATCCCCAATCTCCAATCCCGAATCCCCGCCCCTCAACGACAGCTCGATGACAGCTTCCCCGCCCTAGTCTCTCCCGCACATCGCAACGCGCCATCATGCGCACCTGGGAGGGTACGTGCACGAACACACACTGCGCCTGCGCGGTCCGCTGGCCTGCGCGCTGGCGCTCGCCGCCGGCACCGCGAGCGCCGCCGAATGGGCCGACGGCGAGATCAGCGCCGAGCTCGGCGGCCGCATCCACTGGGACTTCGCCCGCTTCGACAACGACGACCGCGGCACGCCCAACCGCAACGACACCGAGTTCCGGCGCGTATGGCTGGACGTGTCGGGCAAGTTCTACGGCTTCGGCTACAAGGTCGAGGGCGACTTCGCCGGATTGCAGGACGAGCCGGGCAGCAAGGGCATCGAGGCCAAGGACATCTACCTGACGCGCGCGTTCGGCAGCGCCGGCACGCTGAGCATCGGCCAGTTCAAGCAGTACTTCACGCTGGACGACCGCACCGGCTCCAACTACGGCCAGTTCCTGGAGCGCAGCGGTGCGGCGAGCACGCTGGCGCCGCTGTACCGCAAGGCGATTTCCTGGCAGGCGGCGCGCAAGGACTACACCTGGGCCGCCAGCGTCTACAGCCTGGAGAGCATCGACGTGTCCAACGTCAAGGGCGATGCCTTCGGCGGCCGCGCCACCTGGGCGCCGGGCGCGCGCGACGGCGACGTGCTGCACCTGGGCCTGTCGCTGGCGCACGAGCGCTACGACCATCCCGGCAGCGGCGACGCGGTGGCGCTGAGTATCCGCCCGCGTCCGGCCGGGCATCTCTCCGACGAGAGCCGCATCACCCTGGCACGCTTCGCCGACGGCCGCGACACAGACGTGAACAAGTGGTCACTGGAGTACGCGCAGGTGCGCGGCCCGCTGTCGTGGCAGGGCGAATACAGCGGCGGAGTGTTCGACGACGGCGCGCAACGCGCGACCGTGCAGTCCGCCTACGGCTTCGTCAGCTGGTTCGTCACCGGCGAGTCGCGCAGCTACGAGCGCAAGACCGGCCGCTTCGGCCGGGTCAAGACGCTCAACCACGACGCCGGCGCGTTCGAGCTGGCGCTGCGCTACGACCGGATGTGGGGCGAGCAGCACCGCATCGGCGGCGCCGAGCTGATCGATGCCTCGACCGCCTCGTGGACGCTCGGCGCGAACTGGTACATCAAGCCGAACCTGCGGTTGATGCTGGACCTGATCGACAGCCGCAACCGCGACCACCTCGCCGGCACCACGCTGGACCACACCCGCGCGGTCACCGGGCGGGTCCACTACGATTTCTGATGCACGCGCTTTTCGTAGGAGCGGCTGAAGCCGTTCCTACGAAAGGCACAACGCCCCACCCCCACCGCACTACCGAGGAATCCCCATGCTGACCGTGCTCGGCTTCGGAATGGTCATCACCTTCATGTACCTGATCATGAGCAAACGGCTCTCGCCGCTGGTCGCGCTGATCATCGTGCCGATCGTATTCGCGCTGGCCGGCGGCTTCGGCTCAGGCATCAACGAGATGATGCTCGAGGGCATCAAGAAGATCGCGCCCACCGGCGTGATGCTGATGTTCGCGATCCTCTACTTCGGGGTGATGATCGACGCGGGCCTGTTCGATCCGCTGGTGCGGCGCATCCTGCGCATCGTCAAGGGCGATCCGATGAAGATCGTGCTCGGCACCGCGATCCTGGCGCTGCTGATCTCGCTCGACGGCGACGGCTCGACCACCTACATGATCACCGTCTCGGCGATGCTGCCGCTGTACCGCCGGCTCGGCATGAACACGCTCAACCTGACCTGCGTGACGATCCTCGCCGGCGGGGTGATGAACCTGACCCCGTGGGGCGGGCCGACCGCGCGCGCGGCGACCGCGCTGCATGTCGACCCGGCCGAGGTATTCATCCCACTGGTGCCGGCGATGGCGCTGGCGATCGCCGGCATCCTGCTGCTGGCCTGGTACCTGGGCATGAAGGAGCGCACGCGCCTGGGCGTGGTGCAGCTGCCGGGCGAGAACCGAATGGACGCCAGCGTGTCCGACGACGGCGACGCGCTGCCTCGGGTAGAGGACACCGAGGACACCAAGCGGCCGAAGCTGCTGTGGGTCAACTTCGCGCTCACGCTGGCGCTGATGGGCGCGCTGGTGGTCGGGGTGCTGCCGATGCCGGTGCTGTTCATGATCGGCTTCGCGCTGGCGCTGGTGATCAACTACCCCGACCTGGCCGAGCAGCGCCGCCGCCTGGTCAACCACGCCGGCAACGTGCTGGCGGTGGTGTCGCTGATCTTCGCCGCCGGCATCTTCACCGGCATCCTGTCCAACACCGGCATGGTCGAGGCAATGTCGCGCGGCTTCCTGGCGCTGATCCCGGACAGCTGCGGTCCCTACCTGGCGGTGATCACCGCGATCGCCAGCATGCCGTTCACCTTTTTCATGTCCAACGACGCGTTCTACTTCGGCGTGCTGCCGATCCTGTCCGAGGCCGCCAGCCACTACGGCATCACTCCGGTGGAGATGGCGCGCGCCTCACTGGCCGGCCAGCCGGTGCACCTGCTCAGTCCGCTGGTGCCGTCCACCTACCTGCTGTGCGGCCTGGCCAAGGTCGATTTCGCCGACCACCAGCGCTTCACCCTGAAGTGGGCGGTGCTGGTCTCGTTGCTGCTGATGGCAGGAAGTCTGTTGTTCGCGTTGTATCCGGTGGCGGCGTGAAAAGCCGGGACCCGGGACCCGGGACCCGAAGAACGTATCCCAGCCAAGCCCCGCTCCTTCTTTTACCCGGGTCCCCGGTCCCGGCTCTCCACTCACCATCCCAGAGGTTCCCAATGACGCTCCGGATCGCCTACGTCACCAGCGGCATGGGCAGTATCGGTACCGCGATCTGCCAGAAGCTCGCCCGCAGCGGGCATACCGTGGTCGCCGGCTGCGGCCCCAACTCGCCGCGCAAGGCGGCGTGGCTGCGCGAGCAGCGCGAGCTCGGCTTTGATTTCGTCGCATCGGAAGGCAACGCGGCCGACTGGAATTCCACCGTGGCCGCGTTCGACAAGGTCCGCGCCGAGGTCGGCGAGATCGACGTGCTGATCAACAACGCCGGCGGCAGCCGCGACATGCTGTTCCGGCAGATGAACCGCGAGGACTGGCAGGCGGTGATCGCCAGCAACCTCGACTCGCTGTTCAACATCACCAAGCAGGTGATCGACGGCATGGCCTCGCGCGGCTGGGGCCGCATCGTCAATATCGGCTCGGTCAGCGCGCACAAGGGCCAGATCGGCCAGGTCAACTACGCCACCGCCAAGGCGGCGATGCACGGCTTCAGCCGCGCGCTGGCGCAGGAAGTGGCAATGCGCGGGGTGACCGTCAACACCGTCTCGCCCGGCTACATCGCCAGCGCCTCGATCAGCAGCTTCCCGCCGGACGTGCTCGACCGGCTCGCCAGCTCGGTGCCGGTGCGCCGGCTCGGCAAGGCCGAGGAAGTGGCCGGCCTGTGCGCCTGGCTGGTCTCCGACGAGGCCGCCTACGTCACCGGCGCGGACTATGCGGTCAACGGCGGGCTCTACATGGGCTGAGGCCCCTGCTGTTCGTAGGAGCGACTTCAGTCGCGAAGGGCCTGCCCATGGATCGAATCGATCGCACGAAGATTCCTGGTGAAGCCCTCGCGACTGAAGTCGCTCCTACGGAAGGTCAGGCATCGCCGAGCCGCTCCAGCCGGATCCGGTTGGCGAACAGCGAGAACGCCAGCATCCCGGCCAGGCCGCTGGTGCGCGCCACCCAGTGCGGTAGCCAGCGCGGCGGCGCCAGCACGCCGGCCTCGAACAACGGCGCGAACGCCTCCACGTCCTCCAGCGCCATCTTGCCGGCGAACAGCCAGCGGCACAGTGGCAGGCGGTCGCGCTGCAACGCGCCGCGGAAGAAGGTGTGCACCGCGACCAGCCCACGCAGGTACACCGTGTCCTTGCAGAACGCCGCGCCGCCGCCGGTCGGCACGCCGCGGAACACCCGCTGCGCCGAGGCGAAGCTCTCCGCCTCGCCCTGCCCGGCCTCCAGGAAATAGCGGAACACCTCGACGAAGTCGGCGCCCGCGCGCGCCCGCGCGATCGCTTCGATGCGCAGGCTGATCCGCTGCATCCGCGCGATGTCGATGCTGCCGGTGATCTGCTCGGCGAAAGTTGCCAGGCCTTCCTGGGTGGCGGTGACGCGCGGCGAAGACAGTGCAAGGCTCGGCAGCTGCAACTGCTCGCGGCCGTTGAGCCCGGTCAGCGAATGCACCAGCGCCTCGTGGTGGAACAGCTGCGCGCGATCGTAGCCACTGAAGCTCGCGCCGCTGCGCAGGCGGATGCGCTGCGCGCCGGCGGCGGCCTTGGCGATCAGTTGCGGGTCCAGTTCGACCGTGATCACGCGGCCGCCGAAGAACCCGTCCAGGTCGCCCTGCAACTGCAGCGCCAGCGCCGCCGCCGAGACCGGCACCTGCTCCTCCGGCGCCAGCAGCTCGCGATCCAGTTCCTGCGCGATCTGGATGAAATGGCGCGCCGCCTCGCGCGTGGTCGGCCCGTCGCCGGGCATCGGATCGTCGGGCACGCCGAACAGCTGCGCCGAACAGCGCGCCGCCTGCACGGTGCCGAGCGACTCCAGCAGCGCCGCGGCCAGGTCCCAGCTGTGCACGGACTCGCGCAGGTAGCGTCCGAGCGGATGCTGCGGGTCGGCGGCCGCGGCGATCGCCTCCAGCTCGCGGCGGGTGTCGGCGAAGTCCAGCCGCGGGTACTCCACCTGCGGCGGCCGCGCCGCGCCGCGCGCGAAGCCCGCCAGGAACGGCGCCTGCAACGCGACCGGCCAGCTGCTCAGGCTGAGCAGGCGGATCCCGCGTACCGCCCGCACCAGCCGCGCATCGAGCGCGGCATGGACGGCGATGGCCGGATCGATGCTCGCCACCGTGCCTCAGTGGCGCCCGCGGCGCCCGCCGGGACGCTTGTCGCCGGCCTTGCCGGGCGGTTTGGCGGCGGCGTTCTGGGCCAGCCGCGTGGCCAGCTTGTCGGCGGCCCCGGCGACCTCATCGCGCAGCTTGAGGTAGTTCGCCAGTCGCGCCGGGTCCAGTTGGCCGGCCTCGATCGCCACGCGCACCGCGCAGCCCGGCTCGCCGCGATGCGCGCAATCGCGGAAGCGGCATTGCCCCGCCAGCGCCTCGACGTCGGCGAAACCGCCCTCGGCCAGGTCCTCCTCGCCGGTCGGCTTGAGCTCGCGCATGCCCGGCGTGTCGATCAGGCAGGCCCCGCCCGGCAACGCGATCAAGGCGCGGTAGGTGGTGGTGTGGCGGCCGCGCGAATCGCTCTCGCGCACCTCGCTGGTACGCATCTTCTCCACGCCCAGCAAGGTGTTGGTCAGGGTCGACTTGCCGGCGCCGGAGGAGCCCACCAGCACCGCGGTGCGGCCCGGCCCCAGCCAGGAATGCAGTGCCGACACGCTGTGCGGGTCCTTGGCGTTGACCGCGCGCACCGCCACGTCCTGCGCCGCCAGCTCGACCAACGCGGCGACCGCGCCGGGCACGTCGGCGTTGCGGTCGGCCTTGGTCAGCACGACCACCGGCTGCGCGCCGCCGCTGCCGACCAGCAGCCGGTAGCGCTCGATCCGGCGCGGATTGAAGTCGGCATCGAGCCCGCAGACGATGAACACGGTGTCGATGTTGGCCGCGATCACCTGCTGGTGGTAGTGCTCGCCGGCCGCGCCGCGCTTGATCGCGGTACGCCGGGGCAGCAGCGCGACGATCCGCGCGCCCTCCATCAGCACCCAGTCGCCGACCGCCGCGCGCTCGTGCGACGGAAAGCGCGGCAGCTGCCACTGCGGCAGCGACTCGGCCTTACGCGCGGTATCGTCCCGGTCGGCGACCACGTAGCCGGAACGGTGCTGCTCGACCACCCGCGCCGGCAACGCCTGCGGATGCGCCTCGCATAGCGCCCGCCAGGCGGGATCCTCGGGCGCGCCGGGCCAGGGCCAGCCGATCCGGCGCAGCGCGGGGTAGTCGGGGGAAGCGTCGGTCATGGCGGGGATTCTACGGGCTGCCGTCCCGCCTCGAGTGGCGCTTGTGCCGGCCCCTTTCAGTCGGCAGGGGTTTCCCGCTGGAGCCTCGGCGCAGCCAGCCTCGCGCTACACCTCGCCGGCTTTTTCCGCCGCCTGCACCTGCAGTGCCCACAGCCGGATCGCCTTCTGCCGCGCGGTGAAGGCGCTGACGTAGGCGTACACCAGCCCGGCGCGGCCATCGAGGAAGCCGCCGCGCAGCAGGTAGCCGCGCCAGAAGCGCCATGCCGGCGCCAGTACCAGCTTGCTCCAGGACGCGCGCCTGCCGCGCGCGTGCGCGTGCTCGGCCATCATCTGCGCGTAGCGGCGGCCCTTGGCCAGTTGATGCTCGAACGAGCGGAATGGCAGGTGCAGCAGGTCGCCGTCCAGGGTCGCCACCGGGCCGTCGACGCTGGCGCTCTCATGCACCTCGCGCTCGCCGCGCCAGCCACCGCGACGGCGATCGAACAGGCGCAGCTTGCGGTCCGGGTAGGCGTTGCCATGGCGCAGCCAGCGGCCGAAATACCACGAGCGCCGCGCGCAGCGGTAGCCGGCCGCGCGCGCGAAACCGGCCGCGCGCTCGGCCTGGATCGCCGCGCGCAACGCCGGGTCCACGCGCTCGTCGGCGTCCACGCACAGCACCCAGTCATGCGTGGCCTGCTCGACCGCGAACTGCTTCTGGCTGCGGAACCCGTCGAATGGCCGCACCAGCACCCGCGCGCCCAGGTCCGCGGCAATCCGCCGGGTCGCATCGCCGGAACCTGAATCGACCACCACGATCTCGTCGCAGAACGCCAGCGAGGCCAGGCAGTCGCCGATGCGATCGGCTTCATCGAAGGTGATGACGACCGCCGAGAGCGGCGTGGCGTCATGTGGACGTAATGGCATTGTCGCGATGGCCTGTCAGATTGCCGCACGCAGGCGGAGATGGGTATCGGCCCACTGTATCGCCGCGATGTTTCGGTAATGCGAGTCCCTCGCACATGTGCGCGGGTTCTTTTTGCGAGTCCCTCGCGGGAGCAGCGCACATCCATGTGCGCGGGTCTTTTTTGCGAGTCCCTCGCAAAAGCAGCGCACATCCATGTGCGCGGGTCCTTTTTGCAGGTTCCTCTTTCCGCCATCGAGTTCTTCGCCATGTCGCAAGCGCCCACCGCCACCGTCGTGTTCACCACCTACAACCAACCCGAATGGCTGGAGAAGGTGCTGCTCGGCTTTGCCGCACAGAGCCGGCTCGACTTCGAGGTGATCGTCGCCGACGACGGCAGCGGCGAGGACACCGGGGCGGTGATCGAGCGGCTGCGCCCGAGCCTGCCCTACCCGCTGCTGCACCTGTGGCAGCCCGACCGCGGCTTCCGCAAGTGCGAGGCACTGAACCGCGCGATCGGCGCCAGCCGCAGCGACTACCTGATCTTCACCGACGGCGACTGCATCCCGCGCCGCGATTTCGTCGCCACCCACCTGCGCCTGCGCGCGCCGGGACGCTTCCTGTCAGGCGGCTACCACAAGCTGCCGATGGCCACCAGCCGCGCGATCAGCGCGGCCGACATCGCCAGCGGCCACTGCTTCGATCTGGCCTGGTTGCATGCCCAGGGCATGCCGGCCTCGCGCCGCGACCTCAAGCTCGCGGCCGGGCCGCGCCTGGGCTGGCTGCTGGACCTGCTCAGCCCGGCGCGCGCCAGCTGGAACGGGCATGGCGCCTCCGGCTGGAAACAGGACCTGCTGGCCGTCAATGGCTTCGACGAGCGCATGCGCTACGGCGGCCAGGACCGCGAGTTCGGCGAGCGCCTGGTCAACGCCGGCCTGCGCGGCAAGCGCATCCGCCACCGCACCGTGGCGCTGCACCTGGACCACCCGCGCGGCTACGCCACCGCCGAGAGCATCGCCTTCAACCGCCAACTGCGCGCGCAGACCCGGCGCAGCCGCCGCACCTGGACCGAACACGGCATCGAGAAGCAGCCGCAGCCGGCCCTGGCGCCGCCGCTGGCATGGGCGCCGGAAGCCGCGCGCTGAGCTGAAACGCGGCGGTCCGCCGCCCCGACATCGTTGCAATAGCAAGGAAATCGGCCATTCAGCCCCGCCGCATTTCCGCTACCATGCCGGTTCCACGCCAACCTGGCCCGCCTCGATGTCCTCCAGCCCGCAAAAGCCGCTCGCCACCCGCGAGCGCCTGTCCGAAGTCCGCTACGAGATCCGGGGCGAGCTGGCGCGGCGAGCCCGGGACCTGGAGACGCAGGGCCGCAAGCTGGTCAAGCTCAACATCGGCAACCCGGGCAACTTCGGCTTCCGCGCGCCCGAACACCTGCAGCGCGCGATCGCCGACGACATGGGCCGCACCGACCCATACACCCACCAGCAGGGCCTGCCGGTGGCGCGCGAGGCGATCGCCGCGGGCTACGCCCGGCGCGACTACCCCGACGCGCATCCGGACCGGATCTTCGTCGGCAACGGCGTGTCCGAGCTGATCGACCTGTCGCTGCGCGCCCTGCTCAACCCGGGCGACGAGGTGCTGGTGCCCTCGCCCGACTACCCGCTGTGGTCGGCGGCGACCATCCTCAACGACGGCCGCCCGGTGTTCTACAGCTGCCTGCCGGAAAACGGCTTCCTGCCCGACCCGGTGCAGATCGAGACCCTGGTCTCGCAGCGCACCCGCGCGATCGTGCTGATCAACCCGAACAATCCCAGCGGCGCCAGCTACTCGCGCGAGTTGCTGGAGAAGATCGTGGCGATCGCGCGCAAGCACGACCTGCTGCTGATGGTCGACGAGATCTACGACCAGATCCTCTACGACGGGGCGCGGTTCCAGCCGGTCGCGCCGCTGGCCGGCGAGGTGCCGTGCATCACCTACGGCGGCCTGAGCAAGGTCCACCGCGCCTGCGGCTGGCGGGTGGGCTGGGCGCTGCTGTCCGGCGACATCGCCCGCGTCGGCGACCTGCGCAACGCGATGGACCTGCTCGGCGCACTGCGCCTGTGCGCCAACGTGCCGGGCCAATACGCGATCGAAGCCGCGGTCAACGGGCCGGACACGATCACCGCGCTGTGCTCGCCGGGCGGCCGCCTGTACGAAACCCGGCGCGCGGTGATCGAGGCCTGCGCCGCCAGCGAGCACCTGTCGCTGGTCGCCCCGGCCGGCGCGCTGTACGCGTTCCCGGCGGTGGTCGGGCACGCCGCGCGCGGCTTCGACGACCACACCTTCGCGCTCGACCTGATGAACGAGGAAGGCGTGCTGGTGGTGCCGGGCTCGAGCTTCAACGTGCCCTACCGCAACCACTTCCGGGTGACCCTGCTGCCGGAGCCGGCGGTGATGCGCGAGGTGTTCGCGCGCATCGACCGCGCGCTGGCGCGCCGCGCCGAGGTCAACACCAAGGTCGTACCGATCAAGTCGCGCAACGTCGCCTGAGCGGCATGGCCGGGCCATCGCGCTACCTGGCGCTGGGCGATTCCTACAGCATCGGCGAGGGCGTGGCGGAAGCCGGTCGCTGGCCGGTACAACTGGCGCGGGCGCTGCGCGCCGAAGGCGTGGCGCTGGACGATCCGCAGATCGTCGCCGCCACCGGCTGGACCACCGACGAGCTGGACGCCGGCATCGACGCGGCCGACCCGCGCGGACCGTTCGCGCTGGTCAGCCTGCTGGTCGGCGTCAACAACCAGTACCGCGGTCGGCCGCTGGACGAGTACCGGGCGCAGTTCGGCGCGTTGCTGGATCGCGCGATCGGCTTTGCCGGCGGACCGGCGGGGCGCGTGCTGGTGCTGTCGATCCCGGACTGGGGCGTCACCCCGTTCGCGCGCGCGCAGGGCCGCGATCCCGACCAGATCGGCCGCGAGATCGACGCGTTCAACGCGGTCGCGGCCGAGGTCTGTGGCGATCGTGGCGTCACCTTCGTCGACATCACACCCTTCAGCCGCATCCACGGCGCCGAAACGCGGATGCTGGCCGACGACGCACTACACCCCTCCGCCGCGATGTATGCCGGCTGGACCGCGCTGGCATTGCCCGAGGCGCGGCGGGCCTTGGCCTGAGTCCCGTGTGTGAGTTCTTCGCAAAAGCACCGCACATCCGTGCGTAAGCAACGGAATGCGGGCCATCCCCATGCGGGGCACTATAGACTGGCCATGACTCCCCAGACCCGGAGCACGCTTTGAGCGATGCCACCCGTCCGCTGAGCCCGCCGCAGGCCCACGCCATCGCGCGTGCATTCCTGCCGGCGCATCCGCTGGGCAACCGTTACGACTACTACTACACGTGCATCAAGCTGCGCACCGATCCGCTCTACCCGGGCGTGCTCGACGCGCTGCGCGGCACCCGCGCGCCGCTGCTCGACCTGGGCTGCGGCCTGGGCCTGCTCGCGCACGCGCTGCGCGCCGACGGCCAGGCGCTGGACTACCGCGGCGTGGACATCGACGCCGCCAAGATCCGCCGCGCGCGCCGGATCGCCGGGCGCAGCGGCCTGGCGCGCACTCGCTTCGACGTGCTCGACCTCAAGCAGGGCGCGCCCGACCACCGCGGCAGCGTGGCCATCCTGGACGTGCTGCAGTACCTGCCCGAGGCGGGCCAGGCCGGGCTGATCGCCGACGCCGCAAGGATGCTGGAACCGGGCGCGCGGCTGGTGATCCGCTGCGGGCTGGACGACGCCAGCCGCCGCGGCCGCACCAGCCGCATCGGCGACGTGCTCGCACATGTGGCGGGCTGGATGCAGGAGCGCCCGCGCAGTCCGCCGACCCGCGCGCGCCTGGAGACCCAGCTGGAGGCTGCCGGTCTGCGCGCGCGCTTCGCCCCGCTGTACGGCAACACGCCGTTCAACAACTGGCTGGTGGTGGCCGAGCCGCGCTAGGGCGTGTCATCGATTCAGGTACAGGCTGGACCGATCGCCACCGAGCAATCCCTTCCCCCGCGTGCGGGGGAAGGTGGCGCGCAGCGCCGGATGGGGGCTTCTCGCGGCCGGGGGACTCCCCCATCCGCCCCCGGATCAAGTCCGGGGCAGGCTCTGCGGGCACCTTCCCCCGTGCACGGGGGAAGGAGGTCTGCTCGGGAATGTGATGACGCGCCCTAGAACTTCCAGGACAGCGTCAGCTCGACGTCGCGCGGATCTCCGTAGATCCACTGGGTCTGGTAAGTAATGTTGGCGTAGTACTCGCGATCGAACAGGTTGCGCACGTTGAGCTGCGCCGACAGGGCCTGGTTGATGTCGTAGCGGGCCATCAGGCTGGCCAGCACCACGCTGCCCTGCTGCAGCCGCACGGTGTTGCCCTGCGGATCGAGGCCCTGCTCGTGGAACGACGACTGCCAGTTCAGGCCGCCGCCGATCCGCCAGGGGCCGGCCTGCCAGGTGCTGAACACGGTGGCCTCGCGGCGCGGGCTGGTCGGGTTGACGTCCACGCCGTCGGCATCGTTGGCGTCGAACTGCGCCCAGCCGAAGCTGATGCGCCATTGCTCGGACAACTCGCCATCGAGCTGGAATTCAACGCCCTGGCTGACCGTGCCGTCGGCGGCGCGATAGGCCTGGTCGGTGCTGCCCGGCACCACTTGGCCGGTATCGGCCACGGCGAAGTTGTCCTGCTCGATGCGGAACAGGGTCAGCCCGGCATTGAGCCGGCCGTCGAAATACTCGCCCTTGGCGCCGATCTCGTAGTTGTTGCCTTCCAGCGGGTCCAGGTAGCGGCCGTTGCGATCGCGGTTGCTCTGCGGGTTGAAGATGCTGGTGTAGCTGGCATACAGCGAGTGGTGCCGGTCCAGGTCGTAGATCAGGCCGGCGTACGGCGTGGTGCGGCCACGCTTGGCGTAGGAGCTGGCCGGCGTCAGCCGGTCGGTGGTCTTCCAGTCGCTGACCCGCGCGCCGACGATCGCCTTCAGATCGTCGGTCATGTTGAAGCGGCCGGCGGCATAGGCGCCGACCTGGCGGATGTCGTTCTCGCTGCCCTTCTGCAGCGGCGTCCAGGCCGGCTGCGCCATCGTGCCAGTCCAGGCGTAGACGCTCTCGGCGGTCAGCGTGTCCAGCGTCCAGTTGTACCAGCTGCGCACGTTGCGATCCATCCAGGTCGCGCCCGCGACAACCTCGTGCTCGCGTCCCCACAGCGTCAGCGGGAGGCTGACGTAGGCATCGAGGCTGTCCTGCATCGTGTAGGCGGGGTAGTCGCCGCCGAAGTTGCTGTCCAGGCCCAGCCCGGTCGCCTTGTCCGGATAGCCGTAGTAGCCGTACAGCACCGACTTCCAGTCGGTCTCGAAGCGCTGGCGCGAATACTCCACGTGCAGCCGCGCGCCGCCGTCGAAGCGATGGATCAGCCCGGCGAACGCGTTGGTGGTGTCGGCCACGCCCCGCGCCCAGCGCGGGGTGAACGAGGCCGATCGTGCGAAATGGGTCCGGCTGCCATCGCTGAACCAGACCGGCACGCCGCCCCAGGTGGTGCCGCGTCCGTCGTTGCGCTGCTTGCTGACGCCGACGTAGCCGCGGGTGACTTCGCTGAAGTCCGCATCGACGATGCCGTACAGCAAGCCGGACTGCTTGCTGTAGTAGTCGCGGAACGAATCCTTGTCCTCGTAGCTGGCGACCACGCGGCCGCGCACGTTGCCGGCCGCGTTCAACGGCGACTGCAGGTCTACGCTGCCGCGATAGCGGTTCCAGCGGCCGGCCGCGAGGCTGACGCTGCCGGTGAACACGTCGCTGTCGGCATGCTTGCGCACCAGGTCGATGGATGCCGCCGGGCTGCCCGCACCGGTGGTCAGGCCGTTGGCGCCACGGACGATCTCCACGCGGTCGTAGATGGCCAGGTTCTGCTGCACGTCGCCGGTGTAGGCGGTGGGAATGCCATCGACCCTGTAATAGTCGATCTCGAAACCGCGCGCGCTGATGTAGGTGCGCTCGGTGTCCCAGGTCGGCGAGTTGAAGCCGGCCACCGTATCGGTGATGTCCTGGAACGTCTGCAGGTTGCGGTCGGCGATCTGCTGGCGGCTGATCACCACCACCGACTGCGGCGTGTCGCGCAGCGACAGTTCCAGCTTGGCCGAGCTGCGCGCGATGCCGGCGGTGTAGGAATCGCTGCCTTCGGTCGTGCCGTCCCTGCGGGCCTCGACCTGCAGGCGGTCCAGGTCCACCGGATCGCCGGTGCTGGACTGCGCCGATGCCAGCAGCGGCCACGCGCAAGCCAGCGCCAGCAGCGAACGCGATGAAACGAACGGGGAGCCTGCGCGCGCGATGCGGCGCGCGGCGATCATGCGGGTGGACATCGGGTCAGCCTCGTCGAGCAGAAAGGTGAGCCGTCGGCGACGGCTGGAGGCTGGCTTGGGTCACGCGCCCATCAAGGCGCGGCCCGGTCACTGGCTGGGCGTGGATGTTCCGCGTGCGTTAACTTTTTGTCAATCGCGACATATTTCGCCAATGATTCAAACAGGCGGCTCGGCACCTGGGGCCATACCGGGACCCGGTAGGCCTCGAGTTTCAGCGACGTAGCGGATACCGTCGTCCCTGCGCGAGCGGGGGCCAGCGACTAGAGCCTATGCCGCAGCAAGACACTGGGTCCCCGCCTGCGCGCACTGCTGTCTGGAGAAATCCTGCTCGTCGCTCCCGCGCAGGCGGGAGCCCAGTGACTTGCGCGGCCATCTGCACGAAAGTCCCTGGATCTTCGATCCCCAGCCCTCGCGCACCGCGCGAGGG
>JASGDF010000025.1:0-10303 GCA_047607345.1 Pseudomonas sp.
GCAGCCGATGTTGCCGTCCATCGTGACGTAGTTGATGTCCAGTTCCGAGGCCGTCACTTCGGTCTCGTCTTCCTGGCTCTTGTCGCGCAGCGCGACCAGGTCCTTGTGGCGGAAGTTGGCGTTGTCGTCGCTATTGAACTTGCCGTCCAGCGCGTACAGGTTGCCGTCGTCCAGGATCGCCAGCGGGTTGATCTCCACCAGCGACAGGTCCTTCTCGTTGAAGATGCGGTACAGGTTGACCATGATGCTGGCGAACTGGCCGGCCTGCTTGGCGGTCAGGCCCAGCTTGAAGCCGATGTCGCGGCCGTGGTAGCCCTGCACGCCCTCGACGAAGTCCACGTTGAGCGTGTGGATCTTCTCCGGGGTCTCGTTGGCGACCTGCTCGATCTCCACGCCGCCCTCGGACGAGGCGATGTAGGTGATCGTCCTGGTGCCGCGATCGACTAGCACCGACAGGTACAGTTCCTTGACGATCTCGCCGGCGGTGGTCACCAGCACCAGGTTGATCGGCAGCTCGACGCCGGCGGTCTGGTAGGTGGCCATCCGGGTGCCGAGCAACTTCTCGGCCACCGCCTTCACATCATCGACGGTCTTGCAAAACTTGACGCCGCCGGCCTTGCCGCGGCCGCCCGCATGGATCTGCGCCTTGACCATCCAGGGGCCGGCGCCGAGCGACTTGGCGGCTTCGACCGCTTCGTCCGGGGTGGCGGCGACCTTGCCGGCCGGGACCGGGATGCCGTACTCGGCAAGCAGTTGTTTTGCCTGGTATTCGTGGAAATTCATGCGTCACCGTGGGAAAAGGAAACGACCGCCCGGTGCCGCGGCGACCCTGTTTGGAGGGCTGCCAGGCGCACACGGGCGGGCCGCCCATTGTGGCCGACCAGCGGCCTGGGCGCAAAATCTCCCCGCCGCTCCCGGTGGCCGGAGAGCGGGGGGACTTCACTCCCGGCGCTTTGCCGGCGAAGCCGCGTCGGGACTGAAGTCGCTCCCACACCCCAGCGCGCGCGCGACCACCTCCGCCAGCGCCCACCTATACTCCGCTTCCAGCCCGCCAGACCGGGAGCCCCGGCTTGCCATCCCGCGCATCGCTCATCGACCGGATCGAATCCGTACCGCAACGCGAGCTCTATTTCTTCGCCCTGTACCGGATCCTGGTCGCCGCGCTGATCGCCGCGCTGGTATTCAGCCCGCTCGCCCTGCTGGTCGGCGCGCCGCGTCACCCCGCGCTGGCCAACGACGTCGCCATCGGATATCTGGTACAGGCCTTGCTGATGCTGTTCTGGGGGCGCAACGAACGCTGGTTGACCCCGATCGTGTTGATCAGCGTGGCCCTGGACATCCTCGCCGCCACGCTGGCGATCCATGCCCTGCCGACGGCCAGCGCCGGCATCGCGATGATGCTGCTGTTCAACGTCGCCGCGGCGGCGATGCTGCTGCCATTGCGCTATGGACTGGGCCTCGCCGCGATCGCCGGCGCGGCCGCTGTAGTGGAATACCTGTGGACCCAGCTGGAGGGAGAGAGCACCAACCGGACCCTGGCGGAACTGGTGATGTTCGTCACCAGCTACCTGGCACTTGCCCATATCTGCCACCAGATCGGCCAGCGCGCCCGCAGCAACCAGGCACTGGCCGAACGGCGCGGCGCGCAGGTCGCCAATCTCTCCGAGATCAACGAACTGATCATCCGCCGCATGCGTACCGGCGTGCTGGTGGTCGATGCGCGCAACGCCATCACCTTGGCCAACGAAGCCGCGAGCGCCCTGCTCGGCGATGCCGACAGCCATTCCGGAAGCGGCCGGCTCGACCTGGCCAGCGCCGCGCCGGAACTGGCCCGGCGCCTGCAGCGCTGGCGCAACGGCTGGTCAGAGGAGAAGACCCCGCTGCAACTCGCCCCCGACCAGCCGGAAGTCCAGCCACGCTTCGCCCGCCTGCTCGCCGACAGTGACCTGGCCCTGGTTTTCCTCGACGACGCCACCGTGGTGTCGCGCCGCGCCGAATCGCTGACCCTGTCGGCGATGAGCCGTTTCTCGGCCAGCCTGGCGCACGAGATCCGCAACCCGCTGGCGGCGATCAACTACGCCGCGCAGCTGCTGGCCGAGTCCGATGCGATCGGCGACACCGACCGCCGCCTGCTGCAGATCATCCACCAGCAATGCCAGCGCACCAACGGCATCGTCGAGAGCGTGCTCGGGCTGGCCCGGCGCGAGCGCGCCAATCCCGAGAACCTGGACCTGGCCGGATTCGTGCACACCTTCGTGCAGGAGTACCGGCAGACCCTGGCGATCGAGACCGACAGCCTGGAGGCGGTCATCGCCGAGCCGAACGTGCAGGCGCTGGTCGATCCCAGGCACCTGCACCAGATCCTCGGCGCGCTGGTCCACAACGCGATCAAGTACGGCCGGCTGCTGGACCAGCCGGCCCAGGTCAGGCTGCGCGTGGCGCTACACGAGCGCAGCCCGCTGATCGACGTGATCGACCGCGGCCCAGGCATCCCGGAGGCCGTGGCGGCGCAGCTGTTCCGCCCATTTTTCACCACCTCCGAACACGGCACCGGACTGGGCCTGTACATCGCCCGCGAGCTGTGCCGGGCCAACCAGGCCCGCCTGGACTACGTCGTGATCCCGGCCGGCGGCGCCTGCTTCCGGGTATTCCTGGCCGGCCCGCACACCCTGCACTCGCGCTGATCGCCACCGCCCAATCGCCCCGAAGGGATGCTGCATGGGTGTTTGGGCAAAATTTGAATCCCGGCAGATGGATGTGCCGCGCTCTTGTGAGGGACTCACCCATTTGTCGCGATCAGCCACGTTGATCTATCTTCCACATCCATGAATGAAAGTCGAACCGCCCTGATCGTCGACGACGAGCGCGACATCCGCGAACTGCTGGTGCTCACCCTCGGACGCATGGGCCTGCGCGTCAGCACCTCCGCAAATCTCGCCGAAGCGCGCGAACTGCTCGGCAGCAACCGCTTCGACCTGTGCATCACCGACATGCGCCTGCCGGACGGCAACGGTATCGAACTGGTCACCGAGATCGCGCGCCACTACCCGCAGACCCCGGTGGCGATGATCACCGCGTTCGGCAGCATGGACCTGGCGGTCGAGGCACTGAAGGCCGGCGCGTTCGACTTCGTCAGCAAGCCGGTCGACATCCACGTCCTGCGCGGGCTGGTCAAGCACGCGCTCGAACTGAACAACAACGATCGTCCCGCCCCGCCACCTCCTCCGCCGGAACAGGCCAGCCGCCTGCTCGGCGACTCGCCGGCCATGGGCGCGCTGCGCGCCACCATCGCCAAGGTCGCGCGCAGCCAGGCCCCCATCTACATCCTCGGCGAATCGGGCGTGGGCAAGGAACTGGTCGCCCGCACCATCCACGAACAAGGCGCGCGCGCGGCCGGACCGTTCGTCCCGGTGAACTGCGGCGCGATCCCGACCGAACTGATGGAAAGCGAATTCTTTGGCCACAGGAAGGGCAGCTTCAGCGGTGCTCATGCCGACAAGCCCGGACTGTTCCAGGCCGCGAGCGGCGGCACACTGTTCCTCGATGAAGTGGCCGAGTTGCCATTGCAGATGCAGGTCAAGCTACTGCGCGCGATCCAGGAAAAATCGGTCCGCCCGGTCGGCGCGCAGACCGAGATCGCCGTGGACGTACGCATCCTGTCGGCCACGCACAAGGACCTGAGCGGCCTGGTCAACGACGGCCACTTCCGCCATGACCTGTACTACCGCATCAACGTGATCGAACTGCGCGTGCCGCCACTGCGCGAGCGCGGCGGCGACCTGCCGCAACTGGCCGCCTCGATCCTGGCCCGCCTGGCGCGTGGCCAGGGCCGCCCGCCCCCCCTGCTCTCGCCGTCCGCGCTGGACGCGCTGAGCCATTACAGCTTCCCAGGCAACGTGCGCGAGCTGGAAAACATCCTGGAACGCGCCCTGGCCCTGGCCGAGAACGACCAGATCGGCGCCGGCGACCTGCGCCTGCCCCAGCCCACCTTGCCGCGCGCGTCCGGCGCGCAGGCCGAGCCAACCGAGGCGGTAATCGACATCGATCCCGCAGCGGCCGCCCTGCCCTCCTACATCGAACAGCTCGAGCGCGCCGCGATCCAGAAGGCGCTGGAGGAAAACCGCTGGAACAAGACCCGCACCGCGGCTCAGCTGGGTATCACCTTCCGCGCGCTGCGCTACAAACTGAAGAAGCTGGGGATGGATTGAGCCGACACCGGCATCCGCTCCTCCGCAGCGGGGAGCCGCGATACAATGGGATCGAGCCCCTGAAGCAACGGGACAAGCGATGAAGAAAACGCCCACTGAGTACCTGGTTGCGCACTACCGCAGCACTCGCCGGGAGAACTTTGCCGCCAGCCAGCGCCTGGAAGGTATCTTCACTGAAGCGACTGTGCGAGCCGCTACTACGCCCCTCCCCAGCAAACACGATCTCAGGCGCAAGTATTCGGCCCTCAAATCTCGCTCATGAGGGACAAATACGGCGTTGGCGATGACCCGGACTGCTACCCCGGAACCAACGTACTCCGCAACAAGCTCGGCATCCAGGACGAGCACGTCCTGCAGGAAGCCGAAGCCGCCTTCGCGGCCGCTAGCGCAGAGTCGATCGAACTCCATCTCGGTCCGTTCACCCTGGAATACCTGTGCCAACTCCACCGCGCGCTTTTCCGGGATGTCTACGAATGGGCTGGCGACCTACGCACCGTGGATATCTCCAAAGGAACGACGCGCTTCTGCACCTGCGCCCGCATCGTGCCGGAAGCGACGCGCCTGCTTGGATTGCTCGATTCAGAACCCTTGTCGAACGCGCTCGATCCAGCCGATGGGATGCTCAGAATCGCTGAACTCTACGGCGAACTGAACTTGGTACATCCATTTCGCGAAGGCAACGGCCGCACGCAACGCCTGCTCTTTGAGCATTGGCTGCTTTCAAGAGGCCTGTCGGTGTCATGGCAGGATGTAGCGCGGGAGGAGTGGATTGCGGGCTGCATCAGCGCCGTCCGATGCGATTACGCACCATTGGCAAAAGTATTCTCCCGGTGCATCAAGGAACTGTAATCCACCCCCAAGGCAAGCCTGAGCATCCGAACGCCGTCATCACGAATACGAGCGAGGGCCAAGCGAATTGGCGCAGTACGAGTCAGTCACGGGAGGATCAGCGGCTCGGCCATAGGTGAGCGGTTTCCACCTGCGCGTGCATGACAAGCCTGGGTAGCGGCCTCAGTCCTTCGTGACCCGGTTGATCTCCGCCAGGCTGGTGACGCCCTGCATCGCCTTCAGCAGCGCCGACTGGCGCAGGTCGCGGACCCCGAGCCTCTGCGCCGTCTCGGCGATCTGCAGCGCATTGCCGCCGGCCAGCACGATCGTGGCGATCTCGTCGCTCATCGGCATCACCTGGTAGATGCCGGTGCGCCCCTTGTAGCCCTCGGTGCACTCATCGCACCCGACCGGCTCGTACAGGTCGAAACCCTGCTCGATCTGCTCCGGCGTGAAGCCCTCGGCCAGCAGCGCATTGGATGGCAGCTCGGTCTTGCGCCGGCAATGCGGGCACAGCCGGCGCGCCAGGCGCTGGGCGATCACCAGCGTCACCGACGAGGTGATGTTGTACGGCGCGATGCCCATGTTCATCAACCGCGCGATGGTCTGCGGCGCATCGTTGGTATGCAGCGTGGACAGCACCATGTGGCCGGTCTGCGCCGCCTTGATCGCGATCTCGGCCGTCTCCAGGTCGCGGATCTCGCCGACCATGATCACGTCCGGGTCCTGACGCAGGAACGAGCGCAGCGCCACGGCGAAGGTCATGCCGCGTTTGTTGTTCTGCTGCACCTGGTTCACGCCCGGCAGGCGGATCTCGACCGGGTCCTCGGCGGTGGAGATATTGCGGGTCTCGTCGTTGAGGACGCCCAGCGCGGTGTACAGCGACACGGTCTTGCCCGAGCCGGTCGGGCCGGTCACCAGCACCATGCCATACGGCTTGTGGATGGCCTCCAGGAACAACCGCTGCTGTTCCGGCTCGTAACCGAGCTTGTCGATGCCGAGCCTGGCCGCGCTGCCATCGAGGATACGCAGCACGATCTTCTCGCCGAACAGCGTCGGCAAGGTGCTGACGCGGAAGTCGATCTGCCTGGTCCTGGACAGGTTGAGCTTGATGCGCCCGTCCTGCGGCACGCGCTTCTCGGCGATGTCCAGCTGCGCCATCACCTTCAGCCGCGCGGCGATGCGCTCCCTCAGCTTGACCGGCGCCTTGGCCACCTGCTTGAGCAAACCGTCGATGCGGAAGCGGACGCGGTAGTCATCCTCGTAGGGCTCGAAGTGGATGTCCGAGGCACCACGGCGGATCGCGTCCACCAGCACCTTGTTGACGAACTTGACCACCGGCGTGTCATCGCCCTTGGCGTCGATGCCGGTGTCGCCGCCCGTGCCCACGTCCTCCTCGCCGGGAGCGACCATCAGGTTATCGACGCCCTCCTCGTCGCCACCCAACGCATCGCCCAGCGAACTGTTGCTCGCCTGCCACTGCTCCAGCGTGCGCCGGATCTGGTCCTGGTCGACCAGGATCGGCTCCACTGCCAGGTTCGTGTGGAACTTGATGTCGTCCAGCGCACGGGTCTGGGTCGGGTCGCTGACCCCGACGAACAGCCGGTTGCCGCGCCTGAACAGCGGCAGCACCTGGTGTTTATGCAGCAACTCCTCGCTGACCAGCCTGATCGCGCTCTGGCTGGCGTCGAAACTGGAGGCATCCAGCAGCGGCATGCCGAACTCGACCGAATTGGCGGCAGCCAGCTGGGCCGCATTCGCAAGCCTGTGCTCGGCGAACCACTGCGGCAGCGGCACCTTTGCCACTGCGGCCTGTGCCATCGCCGCGCGCGCGGTCGCCTCATCGAGCACCCCGTCCTGCACGAGGCGGCGGGCAATGCCGGTGATGCCGACCAGATTGACGGAGGTGAGAGCGTTCATGCGTATCCCTTGCAGGCCGCCCCAAAGCTTAACGCAATGCAGCGCGCAGCTTCGCCCCGAGAACAACGCCAGACTTGGCTGAATCGTCGCTCCCGCGCAAGCGCGGGGACGACCACTGCGCGCTGTCAGCCGTCGATATGAACCACGACCGCCCGAGCAAACCCCTCGAAATCGCGCAGATGCCCGGTCGTGATGGCAAACACGATGTTCCAGTCGATCGTATCGTAGGCATGCACCGCGATGTTACGGAACCCGACCGCCTTCTTCATCCGCAGCGCCAGATCAGCATCCAGCAGACGAGCCTGGGCAAGCAGATCGAACGCTTCCCCCATCGTACCCGGCGGCGGCAACGGCAGATCCGTCAACACATGCGCGGCCAGATCCACGCATATCTGTATCGCCCGGCTCAGGTTGAGCACCAGCACGTCCTGCAGGTCGATATCCGCTTCCAGCTCCGCCACCGACAACGGTCGCTTGCTTGCGATGCGCCCGAGACAGCGTTGCAGGGAATCCAGCTTGCGCTCGACGATCAGCCTATCCATGCCCGTCGTCTCTCGCTGAGCATCCGATCGACATACGGCAGGAAGTCCTGGACCTCGAAAAGATGACGGCGGACGAGTTCTGCCTGGTCCGCATCCCGACCGATGACACGGCGGCCGTGTTTCACGATCTGTCCCAGCAGGGGCTCTCCCACCGTCCGCAGATCGATCAGGTCCACCGCACGTCCCGTGGCAGCGGCGAGTGCCTCGATCAACCCGAACCTTGCCGAGGCATCGAGCGGCCGTCCGACATCCACGGCAATGTCCAGGTCACTGTCTGCAAGCGCAGTCCCGGATGCCACGGAACCGAAGATCACCGCATAACGGATGCCCGGAACATCTTCGAGAACCTTGCCTACCTTCGAGAACGGCTCGTATATCGCGGACATGCGAACCCTGAGTGGAAATTGGAAAACCAGCGGGGAAGATAGCATCGTGCCGGCAGCAAAAGCAGCAAAGGGACACAGCAAAGAGGCCAGGGCAAATACCTGACCACGACAATGCGCACGTATGGCGCCCAAGTCTTCCCCTGATGAGCAAGAAGTCCCGCTCCGGCGGGGCAACCGCGCCCTTGTCGGTGACGGGCTCGGGATGCGGCCGGTGGAACAAGTGGACCTGCCCCTTCCAGATGAAGGCCATGCGGGAGCCATTCACGGCGACGCCCAGCGTCCTTCACCTTCAGGGGCTTCACCGATGTCCATTCGATGGACACTCATGCACTGCCCCTGGCATTCAAAGCACGGCTTCCAAGCCCTTGCGCTCGATGATGTCGAGCAACTTCTGCGACGGGCCGCTGGGACGCTTGTCGCCCACTTCCCACTTGCGGACGGTGGACGCGCTGGTATTGAGCACCGAAGCCAGCACGGCCTGACTCAGTTGCAGACGCTCGCGCAACGCCTTGATCTTGGCGGCGTCGTAATCCTGCACCGGTTCCAGGCACAGCAGGTCGTATTTCTGCATCTTGCGCTTGTCGATGAACCCCAGGCGATGCAGGTCGCGGGCGCCTTCATGCACCGCATCCAGGATGCGGCTCTTGGGTTGGGCTTTGTCAGTCATCGGTGATCTCCAGCAAAGTGCCATCGGCTACTGCGGCATCCAGTTGGGCGGACGTGCGCGCCAACAAATCGGCGGCGTAGTCCTGCAAAGCTTGCAGTTCGTCGTCGCCGATGTTGTCCCGCTCGTTCTTCTCGAAGCCGAAAACGAAGAACCAGCGGTTGTCCTTGTTGGTGGCGACCAGCGTTCTCGCTCCGCCGCGCTTGCCGCGCCCGGCCAGTCCGATGCGCTTCTTCACCACGCCACCGCCAAGGTCAGCGTCGATCAGCCCAGCCGCCATCTCAAGGACGGCCTTGCGCAGATCAGAATCGCTCAACGCGGTCTTGCGCATCCACCTCTGGAAGTGACGGGTTTTGAAGCTGTGCATCGCAGTCACCACTGTACCACCAGGTGGCATAATATGTCGATGAAAGGATGGCCGCTGGCGACGCTGCCACGTCGTTGGGCAGGCTCGCCGCCGTGGCGGGTGCAGTCCGGCCAAGTGCGCTCAGCAAACGCAGGGCCGTTCAAGCGGTTTCAGCAAAGGGGCCCAGCAAAGGGGCCAGAGTAAATATTCGTTTGAATTTCCAGTCAGGCAGGAGGCGCATCCGCCCGCGCTTTCGACGAACGCCCACGCGGCCTGATGGCTGCTGGACGGTTCAGGGTCTTCTCGACCATCGACTGGAACAAGCAAAGGGGCCAGAGTAAATATTCGTTTGAATTTCCAGTCAGGCAGGAGGCGCATCCGCCCGCGCTTTCGACGGACGCCCACGCGGCCTGATGGCTGCTGGACGGTTCAGGGTCTTCTCGACCATCGACTGGAACCGAGGATGTCCCAACGCGCGCTCCTGCTGGATATGTGCACGTATGGCCTCCAAATCTTCCCGAGCCTCTCCCTCCGCCAACCACTCACGATAGACACGACCTCGCTGCGCAACATCCACGCCCATCGCAAGATAGGCTGGATGAGGGGTGATGCCAGGATCCACCGTAATTCCCAGGCTGGCATGCACACTGGACCAGCGGTACGCCTCGGCCGCCACCGTCATTGCCGCCCGTACCGGATTGAGCTCGATGTAACGATGCACGGTGAGCAGATAATCCTGCGTA
The DNA here is from genome assembly GCA_047607345.1 of Pseudomonas sp. Lineage (GTDB taxonomy): Bacteria > Pseudomonadota > Gammaproteobacteria > Xanthomonadales > Xanthomonadaceae > Pseudomonas_S. Next base: position 9,638 of record JASGDF010000025.1, read on the forward strand.
TCCACCAGGCACGACTTGAACCGCCCTTCCCACAACGTGCCAGTACGTCCATGCCTGCGATTGAACGCCGGCACATAGCGCCGCCCCAGCTGACACATCGCTGACGACAATCGCCCCGGCTCCGGCGAAGTAAGCAACAGGTGTACGTGATTCGTCATCAGAACATAGGCATGCAGGGCGATGCACTGCTCCGCGAGAACATCGCCAAGGCACTGACGATAGTGTAGGAAATCATCTTCATCCAGGAACGTCGCAGCGCGATTGACCCCGCGATGCGTGAGGTGCAATGCAGTCCCTGGCAATTCCAATCGTGGGCGTCGCGGCATATCGGCGCTGCTCGTAAAGACCGCCTTGAACATGCCACGGAGCCCATAGCCCGCTCAGTAGGAATGTTCCGCGCTTCAGCGTCGGTGATTCCGACCGGTCGTTCAACCCTACGTCCTTGTCACAGCCACTTTGTCGCACTCTCATGCGACAAGCCCGCCAAATGGCGGGCTTGTCGTTGCTTCACAAGAAAGGCAGCAGAGCTGGAGCCGGAAAGTTCAAACAAATATTAACTCTGGCCCCTTTTCTGGCCTATCAGAACATAGGCATGCAGGGCGATGCACTGCTCCGCGAGAACATCGCCAAGGCACTGACGATAGTGTAGGAAATCATCTTCATCCA
>JASGDF010000026.1:0-3296 GCA_047607345.1 Pseudomonas sp.
CCATCCTCACCGAGACCATGGCCACGGTGAAGATGGCCTTCTCGCCGGGATACTGCTCCAGGTCGCGGCTCAGGTCGCCGATCGCGTATTCCCCCATGAGCTTCACCAGGTTCAGCTTGACCGCGACATGCGACCCCACCAGCGCATTGGTGTCGCGCACCATCGCGCCGAATTCGCCGGGGAAGCGCGACTCGTCCATGCGGTAGCTGATCTGGCCGGCATCGTGGCGCTGCGCCATCTCCGTCTGCGCCTGCATCACTGCGCGCAGCTGCTGTTGCATGCGCTGCATCGCCGCCAGCAACTGGCCGAGCTCGTCGTTGCGGGTGTACCGGATCTGGCTGTCCAGGCGTCCGGCGGCGACCGCCGAGGATACCTGCACGGCCTCGGCCAGGGGCTTGAGCACCTGGCGGCGCACCAGCAGGTACAGCGCGCCGCTGAGCACCAGCGCCGAGAACAGGCCGGCCAGGATGGTGGTCCACAGCATGCTGCGCGCCTGCGCCATCAGCAGCGAGCGCGGCACCGACACACCGAGCGCGAATACCTGCGGGGCGTTGCCGACCTTCAGCGGGACGAAGGCCCGCACCTCGTCGATGCCGCCGGCCTGCAACTGGTCGGTGTAGACCTCGCCCTTGCCGATCGCCGCGAGCATGCTGCGGGTCGCCGCATCGTCCAGGGTCTTGCCGACCTGCTGGGGATCGCGCTCGGCCAGTACCGTGCCGGCTGGCGAGATCAGGCTGACGTGGCCTTCGCCCATCGGCCGCATCGCGGCGATACGTTGCTGCAGCGAGGCCAGCGCGAAATCGACCGTGACCACGCCGAGGAAGGTGCCGTCCTGCAGGACCGGCGTGGTCAGCGTGGTCATCAGCACGTTCTTGCCGCCGATCAGGTAGTTGTAGGGCTCGACCAGCAGCGGCGTGTGCTGCTTGCGCGCCAGCAGGTACCAGTCGCCGTCGCCCGGCTTCTCGTAGTCGCGCAGCGGCTCGCGGACCGGCGTGCCATCCTGCCAGGCCCAGTAGCTCATGAAGCGGCCGGTGCCGTCGTGGCCCTCGGCGTGGATGAACGCGCTGTCGCGGCTGTCGAATGCATCCGGTTCCCACAGCGTGCCCATACCCACCCACTGCGGGTGTGCCTGCAGTTCGCGGTGCACGATCTCGCTGGCGATGCCGCGATCGAGCCCGCCGGCGCCGCGCTGGGCGAGGAAGTTGCTGGCGATGGCCTGGCCGGCGGAGAGGGCCTGGTCCATCTCGCTGGCGATACGCTGCGATTCCAGCTTGGCCAGGTTCTCCATGTTGCCGCGGGAGGCGGCCAGCAGCGCGTCGGCGCTGCGCCAGTAGCTGATCGCGGCGGTCAGGCCGAAACACAGCAGCGCGATCAGCGCGGTTCCCAACATCAGCCGCGTGGCTGCGCTACCGGTTTTGCTGAGAGACGGGATCTTGCTCATGGCGATGGGTCGTCGTCGTGGGGAGCGGAATTCGGGCCGGCCGAGGCGGGGCGCCGGCACGGCCGGGGCTTCCACGCGTGCCGAGGGGGCGGTCAAGTACGCGGGCGTATGGGGGGGGGCTGCAGTAGGAATTACGGCACTGGCATCTGGAACTTGAGGCTATATGTGCGGTTCGTTTCACTCTTTTTGAGTGATTCATGTCGCTGAATTGTTTTGCGGGAAACAATTGGAATCTGGCTAAAGGAGGGCATTCCCGCGCCGGAGCAGATTCCCTGCCACTGCCTGCATTGGCAGCAGGTCTCGGACGCAAGTTGCTGGGTCTCCGCCTGCGCGGGCACGACGGTTGGGTTCTGTTCGCCACGCAATTGACGTGGCCCCCACGTGTTCACTGTTCGGATATCGGGCGCGCGTCTTATTCCGCCGTGCCTTCGGCGTGGTGGGTACTTGCTTGCCGGCGCGCCGGATCGGCTTTTGCGTCGTGATGCCCGGCGCGCGGCATCGTTCATCGGGAAGGTCGCTGGGCGGAATGTCCCAGGCCTTAGCGGTGTCCCGGCGGGTCTCTTGAGTGCATGCAGCGGCCGCGTTCAGTACGCGGCCGGACATGTGAAAGTCAGATGCGGATCAGGCTGCCTGCGGCAGCCGCAACGAGCGCACCAGTCCGCCGATGTCGACGATCAGCGCGACCCGGCCGTCGCCGAGGATGGTCGCGCCGGACACGCCGGCGATGCGCCGGTAGTTGTTCTCGATGTTCTTGACCACGACCTGCTGCTGGCCGACCAGTTCGTCCACTTCCAGCGCGATCTTCTGGCCGTCGCCCTCGACCACCACGACCAGCGGCTCGGCTGCGGCCTGCGTGCCGGCCTGCTGGCGGTCGTAGCCGTAGTAGTCGCTCAGCGACAGGATCGGCAGGTACTCACCGCGCACGCGCAGCACCCTGCCTTCGCCGGCCATGGTGCGGATGTCGGTGGCCTGCGGCTGCAGCGCCTCCAGTACGTAGGCCAGCGGCAGGATCAGGGTTTCGCCTGCGACCGCGACGGTCATGCCGTCGAGGATCGCCAGGGTCAGCGGCAACCGGATCAGCACGCGGGTGCCCTGGCCGGTGCTGCTTTCCAACTGCACCTCGCCACCCAGGCCCTGGATGTTGCGCCGGACCACGTCCATGCCCACGCCGCGCCCGGACAGGTCGGTCACCGCGTCGGCGGTGGAGAAGCCCGGCGCGAAGATCAGGTCCCAGACCTGGGCGTCGGTGGGGTTGTCGGGTACCGCGATGCCGCGCTCGGCGGCCTTGGACAGGATCTTGGCGCGGTCGAGGCCGCGGCCGTCGTCGCTGACCTCGATGACGATGTGGCCGCCCTGGTGCGAGGCGGCCAGGGTGATCGTGCCGGTCTCGTCCTTGCCGGCGTCACGGCGCGCGTCGGGCAGCTCCAGGCCATGGTCGATCGCGTTGCGCACCAGGTGCACCAGCGGGTCGGCGATCTTCTCGATCAGGCCCTTGTCCAGCTCGGTGCCTTCACCGAGCGTACGCAGGCGCACCTGCTTGCCGAGGCGGGTGGAGAGATCGCGCACCAGTCGCGGGAAGCGCCGGAACACCGCGTCGACCGGCAGCATGCGCACGCCGATCACCGCTTCCTGAAGGTCGCGGGTATTGCGTTCGAGCAGGTCCAGGCCGGCGAACAGGCGCTCGGCCACGGCCGGGTCGATGCCGCCGGAGACCTGCTTGAGCATGGCCTGGGTGATGACCAGTTCGCCGACCAGGTTGATCAGCGCGTCGACCTTGTCGACGCTGACGCGGATCGAGCTCTCGGCCTCGTGCGCGGAGGTTGCGGCGGCCGGCGCGGCGGCCGGATGCGCCACC
>JASGDF010000027.1:0-12972 GCA_047607345.1 Pseudomonas sp.
ATGAGCAAGCTGACCGTTCTGCTGGTCGACGACCACGAGGGCTTCATCAACGCGGCGATGCGGCACTTCCGCAAGGTCGAATGGCTGGACATCATCGGCAGCGCCGCCAACGGCCTGGAAGCAATCGAGCGCTCCGAAGCGCTGCGCCCGCAAGTGGTGCTGATGGACCTGGCGATGCCGGAGATGGGCGGACTGCAGGCCACCCGCCTGATCAAGACCCAGGACGAGCCACCCTACATCGTCATCGCCAGCCACTTCGACGATGCCGAACACCGCGAGCACGCCATCCGCGCCGGGGCCGACAATTTCGTCAGCAAGCTGTCCTACATCCAGGAAGTCATGCCGATCCTGGAGGAGCTGAGTGAGGCGCGGCCATGAGCGAGTCGCGCATCCTGCTGATCGACAGCGACGCGATCCGTGCCGAGCGGACCATCTCGCTGCTGGAGTTCATGGACTTCAACCCGCGCTGGGTGACCGACGGCGCCGACCTGAACCCGGCCCGCCACCGCGCCGACGAATGGATGGCGGTGATGGTCGGCTCGGCCGACGACGCCGCGCGGGCCAACGTATTCTTCGACTGGCTGGCGGCCGCCAAGCTGCCGCCGCCGGTGATGCTGATGGAAGGCGATGCGGCGGCCTTCGCCGCCGCCCATGGCCTGCACGAGGCCAACGTCTGGACACTGGACACGCCATTGCGGCATGCCCAGCTCGAGGGCTTGCTGCGCCGGGCCAGCCTGAAGCGGCTGGATGCCGAGCACCGGGCCGGCACGCCGCAGGCCAGCGGCCCGACCGGCAACAGCGAGGCGGTGGTCCGGCTGCGCCGGCTGATCGACCAGGTGGCCGCGTTCGACACCACCGTGCTGGTGCTGGGCGAGTCCGGCACCGGCAAGGAAGTGGTCGCGCGCGCGATCCACCAGCAGTCGCCACGGCGAGACGGCCCGTTCGTGGCGATCAACTGCGGCGCGATCCCGCCGGACCTGCTGGAGAGCGAGCTGTTCGGCCACGAGAAGGGCGCCTTCACCGGCGCGCTGAGCGCGCGCAAGGGCCGCTTCGAGATGGCCGAGGGCGGCACCCTGCTGCTGGACGAGATCGGCGACATGAGCCTGCCGATGCAGGTCAAGCTGCTGCGGGTATTGCAGGAGCGCAGCTTCGAGCGGGTCGGTGGCGGCCAGACCATCCGCTGCAACGTGCGGGTGATCGCCGCCACCCACCGCAACCTGGAAGCGCGCATCGGCGAAGGCCAGTTCCGCGAGGACCTGTTCTACCGCTTGAACGTGTTCCCGATCGAGATGCCGGCGCTACGCGAGCGCAGCGACGACCTGCCGGTGCTGGTACAGACCATCGCCAGCCAGCTGGGACGTACCGGTCGTGGCGAAATCCGCTTCTCCGACGAGGCATTGCAAGCGTTGCGCGGCTACGACTGGCCGGGCAACGTGCGCGAACTCACCAACCTGGTCGAGCGCCTGGCGGTGCTGCATCCGGGCGGACTGGTGCGGGTACAGGACCTGCCGGCCCGCTATCGCGGTGACTTCAAGCTGCCCGACGCCGAGCAAGCCAGTGCCGCGCCGCCGGCCGCCGTGCCCGCGCCGAGCCTGGCGAACGAAGCCCAGGAGCCGGTCGCCGCCGCGACCAACCTGCCCCAGGACGGCATCGACCTGCGCGACCACATGGCCAGCATCGAGCTGGCCCTGATCAACGAGGCCCTGCAGCGCACCCAGGGCGTGGTCGCGCACGCCGCGCAGCTGCTCGGTCTGCGCCGCACCACGCTGGTGGAAAAGCTGCGCAAGTACGGCATCGACCGTGAGCAGACCGAGCTGGCGAACTAGCTTGAATCGTCGCTCCCGCGAAGGCGGGAGCCCGGCGACTTACGCGACACCCTGCACGAAAGTCCCTGGATTCCCGCCTGCGCGGGGATGACGGGGGGAAGTCTTGAATCGTCGCTCCCGCGAAAGCGGGAGCCCAGCGACTTGCGCGGCGACCTGTACGAAAGTCCCTGGATTCCCGCCTGCGCGGGAATGACGGGGGAAAGTCTTGAATCGTCGCTCCCGCGAAGGCGGGAGCCCAAGGACTTGCGCGGCAACCTGCACGAAAGTCCCTGGATTCCCGCCTGCGTGGGAATGACGGGGGAAAGCGCTGAATCGTCGCTCCCGCGAAGGCGGGAGCCCAGCGACTCGCGCGGCAACCTGCACGAAAGTTCCTGGATTCCCGCCTGCGTGGGAATGACGAGGGGGAGAGTTCAGTGCGCAAGCCCCGAAACCCCGATACACATCGCAAGCCCCCCGGCGGCACGTCGCTTGCATCGGGTTGCGCGATCCGGCCGGACCCAAGGCCGCCCTCGCCCAGGGCTCCACGCCCGGGAACCCACATCGCCACACAGCCGCCTTTCCGAGAACCCGATCCGCATGCCGAGCGTCCTTCTCTGCAACCACGCCCTGATCAACTACGCCGGCTCGGAACTGGTCACGCTGGAACTGGCACGCCAGCTGAGCGGGCTCGGGCATACGGTCAGCATCGCCAGCTTCGTCAGTCGCGGGCCGCTGCGACAGGCGTTCGACGCGCTCGGCGTGACCTGGCTGGACCTGTCCGACGAGGGCGAAGACCTGCATGGACGCCGTTTCGACCTGCTGTGGGGCCATCATTTCACCTGCTTCGACGCGCTGCTGCTCGCGCGCGGGATCCACGCCGAGCGCGTTGTCTACTCGTGCCTGTCGCCGTTCGAGCCGCTGGAATGTCCGCCGCTCTACGCCGACCGCTTCTCGCTGCTGCTGGCCAATTCCCCGGAAACGCGCGAGGTGCTGGAGGGCTATGGCTTGGCCGGCGAACGCCTGATGGTGATGCCGAACTGCGTCGATACGGCCTGGACCGGGCACGCCGTGGATCTGCGCAGCGGTCCGTTGCGATCCGTGGCGATCGTCTCCAACCACGTCCCGGCCGAACTGCTGGCGCTGCCGCCGCTGCTGCAGGCTCAGGGCGTGAGCACCCGCATCTTCGGGCTGGCCCACGAACACCGCAGCATCACCCCGGAACTGCTGGCCGGGTTCGACGCGGTGGTCAGCATCGGTCGCACGGTGCTCTCGGCGCTGGCCCTGGCGGTGCCGGTGTACTGCTACGACCGCTTCGGTGGTCCCGGCTATCTCGACGAGGACACGTTCGAGCGTGCCGCGTTCTTCAACTTCTCCGGGCGCTGCTGCCGGCAGCAGCGCGACGTGATCACGATCGCCGCCGAACTGAGCAACGGTTTCGCGGCGGCGCGCGATGCGGCGGCGCGGCTGGCCACGCGCGTTCGCCGTGACTATCGCCTGGAAGACTGGATCGAGCGGGTGCTGTCCGCGCTCGAAACCTGTCCGCCGCTGGCTGCCGAAGATGGCCGCCTCGCGCAGGCGCGGCGACTGCAGGCCGGCCGCGTCCCGGCACCGCGCCTGCTCGAGGCAACCCCGGTCAGGGACTGGCTGCAACAGCGCGTGCCGAACGCCCGCCAGCGGGCGCTGGTGCGCGAACGGCTGGCCGCGCCTGGCGCGGCGGCGGCGATCTGCGTAATCGTGCACGAGTGCGATGGCGACCGCGCGCGCCTGGCGCGCACGCTGGAGAGCCTGGCCGCGGCTGCCGAGGGACTGCCCGCACTGGACCTGCATGTGATCGGCGCGGGCGACGGCGCCGCCGATGCGCCGCTGCCCTGCCGCCATCACGCCTGCGACTCCGCCGACCTGCCGGATGCGGTCAACACCATCGCCCGGACGACCCGCGCGGACTGGCTGCTGCTGGTCGAGGCCGGTGCATGCTTCACCCCCTGGGGGCTGCTGGCGATCGCCGCCGAGGCGGTCGCCGAACCCGGGCTGCGCGCCGTCTACGCCGACGAGATGCTCGCCGATCCCGCCGAGCGCGACCTGGCGGCCCTGCTGCGCCCGGACTTCAACCTCGACCTGCTGCTGTCGATGCCGGCCGGCATGGCGCGGCACTGGCTGTACCACCGCGAGCGCTTCGTGGAGGCCGGCGGTTTCGACCCGGCCTTCGCCGAGTCGCCCGAGTTCGAGCTGCTGCTGCGCCTGATCGAGTCCGGCGGCATCGCCGGCCTCGGCCACGTGCACGAGCCGCTGCTGGTGCTGGAGCCGCAGCCGATCCGCACCCGCCAGGCCGAGTTGGACGCGTTGCAGCGCCACCTGCGCAATCGCGGCTACGACGCGGCCACGGTCGCGCCGCACGCGCCGGGCTGCTACCGCATCGACTACGGCCACGCCGCCAGGCCGGGCGTGTCGATCGTGATCCCGACCAAGAACCAGCTCGGCATGCTGCGCCGCTGCGTGGAGACCCTGCTGGAGAAGACCGCCTACCGCAACTACGAGCTGCTGATCGTCGACAACGGCAGCGACGAGGCCGACGCCTGCGCCTGGCTCGACGGCATCGAGGCGATGCACAGCGCGCAGCTGCGGGTGCTGCGCTACCCGCATCCGTTCAACTACTCGGCGATGAACAATCTCGCCGCGCGCCACGCGCGCGGCGACTACCTGCTGCTGCTCAACAACGACACCGCAATCCTACGCGAGGACTGGCTGGACGCGATGCTCAACCACGCGCAGCGCCCGGAGGTCGGCATCGTCGGCGCCAAGCTGCTGTACCCGGACGGGCGCACCCAGCACGCCGGCGTGGTGCTCGGCCTGCGCGGCCCGGCCGAGCACCCGTTCAACGGCAGCCGCCTGGACGCGCCGGGCTACATGCACCGCCTGCAGCTGGACCAGGACTACACCGCCGTGACCGGCGCCTGCCTGCTGGTGCGCAAGTCGGTCTACGAGGACGTCGGCGGCCTGGACGAGGACGCCTTCAAGGTCTCCTACAACGACGTGGACCTGTGCCTGAAGGTGCGCCAGGCCGGCTACCTGGTGGTATGGACGCCGCACGCGGTGCTGCTGCACGAGGGCAGCGTCAGCCAGAACCGGGTCGACGACGCCGCGCAGGCGGCCAAGCGCGCGCGCTTCCTCGGCGAGCAGGACGCGCTGTACGCCAAGTGGTTGCCGGTGATCGCCGACGACCCGGCCTACAACCGCAACCTGTCGCTGGAGGGGCCGGGCTTCGTGCTGGAGACCCGACCCGCGGTGAACTGGCATCCGCTGACCTGGCGGCCGTTGCCGGTGGTGCAGGCGCTGGCCGGCGACCAGACCGGCTGCGGCCACTACCGGATCATCCAGCCGATCCGCGCGATGGATACGTTCGGCCTGGCCGATGCCAACTGGGAGATGCGCTACCCCACCCCGGTCGAGCTGGAACGGCGCCAGCCCGACAGCGTGATCCTGCAGCGCCAGATGTTCGAGGACCGGATCGAGCCGCAGCGACGGCTGGCGCGCTTCAGCCGTGCGTTCCGCGTGGCCGAGCTCGACGACTACCTGCCCAACCTGCCGCGCAAGAGCGTCCACCACGGCAAGCTGCCCAAGGACGTGCTGCGTACGATGCGCGAGGCGCTGAAGCTGGTGGACCGCTTCGTGGTCTCCACCCAGCCGCTGGCCGAGGCGCTGCACGGGCTGCACCCGGACATCCGCGTGGTCGAGAACCGCCTGCCGCTGCCCTGGTGGGCCGAGCTGAACAAACAACGCGGCGAGCGCCGGCGCCCGCGCGTGGGCTGGGGCGGCGGCGCCGGCCATCGCGGCGACCTGGAGCTGATCGCGGACGTGGTGCGCGCGCTCGCCGACGAGGTGGAATGGGTGTTCCTGGGCATGTGCCCCGATGCGTTGCGCCCCTACGTGCACGAGTTCCACGCGCCGGTCGCCATCGATGCCTACCCGGCCACCCTCGCCGGCCTGGACCTGGACCTGGCGCTGGCGCCGCTGGAGGACAACCTGTTCAACCACTGCAAGAGCAACCTGCGGCTGCTGGAATACGGCGCCTGCGGCTTCCCGGTGGTGTGCAGCGACATCGCGCCCTACCAGGGCACGCTGCCGGTCACGCGGGTCAAACCGCGCTTCCGCGACTGGGTGGACGCGATCCGCATGCATACCCATGACCTGGACGCAGCGGCGGCGGCCGGCGACGCGCTGCGCGCGGCCGTGCACCGCGACTGGATGCTGGACGAACGGCACACCGCGTCCTGGCTGGCGCAATGGCTGCCGGACTGAAGCGCCTGCGCGCGTCGCGCTTCCAGCAAATGCCTGATTAACGTCGAATGTCATCTGTCGCAGCAGACTTGACCGTCGTCCCCGCGCAGGCGGGGACGACGGGATGCGACGGGCTGCTGAGACTCGACGCTGATCAGGCAGCAAATGGAGGGCACAGTGCAAGCTTGATCGCGGCCAAGCTGCGATATACATTCGCGATATACACATTCCGGAAGCACCGACATGGCCATCGGTACCGTGTTCATCAATAACCGCACTCAAGCCGTTCGGCTCCCGCTGGAGGTTCGCCTGCCGCAGGGAGTGCACAAGGTGGAAGTCCGCGCCAAGGGACGCGAGCGCATCATCGCGCCGCTCGGCGAGACATGGGACAGCTTTTTCCTGGACGGCCCGAGCGTCAGCGACGACTTCATGCCGGAACGCGCCAGCCAGCAACAGCCGGAGCGCGAGCCGCTCTGATGCTGCGCTACCTGCTGGACACCAATATCGTCATCTACGTATTGAAGCGTCGTCCCATCGGGGTGCTTTCGCTCTTCAATGCCAATGCCGGCAGGATGGCAATTTCCTCCATCACGTTGGCCGAGCTGCTGCACGGCGCGGAGAAAAGCGAGCGCGTCGGTCAAAACCTGAACGTCATCGAGGATTTTTGCAGCCGCCTCGACGTGCTGCCCTATGGCCCCAAGGCGGCCCAGCACTATGGCGCCATCCGCGCAGCATTGGAAAAGCTCGGTCAACCCATCGGCGTGAACGATCTCCATATCGCCGGCCACGCCCGCAGCGAAGGCTTGGTACTGGTCACCAACAACCTGTCGGAATTCGCGCGCGTACCCGCGCTGGAAGTGGAGAACTGGGTTTCCTAGGCGACCCTCGGACCTCGCAGCAGCACTCCCGCCAGGATCCCGACACCATTCCGGCACGCAGCTTGCATGAATGGCCCTGCCCCTTCCGGCATGGTCATTCCCGATGAGCGACTCCATCACCTCGATCCTCTCGCAGATCCGCAGCTACCAGAGCCAGGTCGGCCAGGCCGGTGCCGCTGCGTCCGGCGACGTGGCGCGCAGTGGCGCGATCCAGGGTCTGTCGGCACCCGCTGGCGTGCAGGACGCCTCGGCGCCCAGCTTCACCGAGACCCTGCGCAACGCGATCGGCGGCGTGAACCAGGCCCAGCAGACCTCCGGGGCGCTGGCCAAGGCCTTCGAAATGGGCGACCCCAGCGCCGACCTGGCCAAGGTCATGGTTGCCGCCCAGCAGTCCTCCATCGCCTTCCGCGCCACCGTGGAAGTCCGCAACCGACTCGTCCAGGCCTACCAGGACGTCATGAACATGCCGCTGTAAGGGTCTGCAAGAGATGGCACTCGCACTCAGCAAGGAAAACCTCGCCCAGACCTCGGAGAAGGCCGGAGCCTGGTTCGATCGTATCCAGAGCCTGCAGATCACCCGCAAGCTCGGCCTGATGGCAATGGTCGCGCTGGCCGTGGCCGCCGGCCTGTTCGTGTTCTTCTGGTCGCAGAAGCCGGCCTACACCCCGCTGTACACCGGGCTGGACGAGAAGGCCAACGCCGAGGCCACCGACCTGCTGCGCACCGCGCAGATCCCGTTCAAGCTCGACCCGGCCACCGGCGCGATCACCGTGCCGGAAGCCAACCTGCACGATGCCCGGCTCAAGCTGGCCGGCTCCGGGCTGACCGACAGCGGTCGGCTCGGCTTCGAGTTGATGGAGAAGGACCCCGGTTTCGGGGTCAGCCAGTTCGTCGAGAACGCGCGCTACCAGCACGCGCTGGAGACCGAGCTGGCGCGCACGATCATGGCGCTGCGCCCGGTCCGCGACGCGCGCGTGCACCTGGCGATCCCCAAGCCGAGCGCGTTCACTCGCCAGCGTGACGTCGCCAGCGCCTCGGTGGTGCTGGAGCTGCGCGGCGGCCAGAGCCTGGAACGCAACCAGGTCGACGCGATCGTGCACATGGTCGCCTCCTCGATCCCGGACCTGGCGCCGGAGCGCGTTACCGTGGTCGACCAGAGCGGGCGCATGCTCACCATCGCCGACCCGAACAGCGACGCGGCGGTGAACGCGGCGCAGTTCGAACAGGTACGCCGCCAGGAACAGTCCTACAGCCAGCGCATCCGCGAGTTGCTGGAACCGATGACCGGCCCTGGCCGGGTCAATCCGGAAGTCAACGTGGACATGGACTTCTCGGTGGTCGAGGAGGCGCGCGAGCTGTACAACGGCGAGCCGCCCAAGCTGCGCAGCGAGCAGGTCAGCGAGAACAGCTCCAACATCCCCGGCCCGCAGGGCGCGCCGGGCGCGACCAGCAACACTCCCGGTGCGGCGCAACCACAGGCCACCGCCGGCAATCCGACCGAGAACGCCAGGAGCGCCACGCGCAACTACGAGTTGGATCGCACCCTGCAGCACACCCGCCAGCCGGCCGGCCGGATCAAGCGCGTCACCGTGGCGGTGCTGCTCGACCATGTCCCGCGAGCCGGCAGCAATGGCAAGACCACCGAGCAGGCGCTGAGCGCAGCCGAGCTGACCCGGATCGAGGCGCTGGTGAAGCAGGCGGTCGGTTTCGATGCCGAGCGCGGCGATACCGTGTCGGTGATGAACGCGCCGTTCGTTCGCGAGCAACCGACCGCCGAGGATGGACCGAAGTGGTGGGAGGACCCGCGCGTGCAGAACTGGCTGCGGCTGGGCATCGGCGCGCTGGTGGTGCTGGCGCTGGCGTTCGGCGTGCTGCGTCCGGCCCTGCGCCAGCTGGCCGGCCCGGCCCCGGAAAAGTCCAAGGACGAGGCCGGCGACGGGAGCGCCGATCTCCGGCACGAGCCGCAGCTGGCCGACCTGCGTTTCGACGAGGACGGCGACGCGCTGCTGTCCGGACTGGAAGACGACACCGCCAGGCTCGCCGTGGACAAGAAGGAAACGATCGCGCTGTCGTCGGATGCCTACGAAGACCGCCTGCGCCAGGCGCGCGAGGCGGTGAAGGCCGACTCCAAGCGGGTCGCTCAGCTGGTCAAGGGGTGGATTGCCAATGAAGCCTGATAATCCGTCGCTGACCGGCGTGCAGCGCGCCGCGGTACTGCTGCTCTCGCTCGGCGAGGCCGACGCCGCCGAGGTGCTCAAGCACATGGAGCCCAAGGAGGTGCAGAAGATCGGCATCGCGATGGCGACCATGACCAGCATCACCCGCGAGCAGGTCGAGCAGGTCATGGATGACTTCAACGGCGAACTCGCCGGCAAGACATCCCTGGGCGTCGGCGCCGACGACTACATCCGCAACATGCTGATCCAGGCCCTGGGCCAGGAGAAGGCCAGCGGCCTGATCGACCGCATCCTGCTCGGCCGCAACACCACCGGGCTGGATGCGCTGAAGTGGATGGACCCGCGCGCGGTGTCCGACCTGGTGCGCAACGAGCACCCGCAGATCATCGCGATCGTGATGGCGCACCTGGACAGCGACCAGGCCGCCGAGGCGCTGAAGAACCTGCCCGAGCGGACCCGTTCCGACGTGCTGCTGCGTATCGCCACGCTCGATGGCATCCCGCCCAACGCGCTGAGCGAACTCAACGAGATCATGGAACGCCAGTTCGCCGGCAACCAGAACCTCAAGTCCTCGGCCATCGGCGGCGTCAAGTGCGCGGCCAACATCCTCAACTTCCTGGAATCCGGCCAGGACCATGGCCTGCTGCAGGCGATCGGCCAGGTCGATGCCGACCTGGCCGCCAAGATCCAGGACCAGATGTTCGTGTTCGACAACCTGGTGGAACTGGACGATCGCGCAATCCAGACGTTGCTGCGCGAAGTATCCGGCGACAAGCTGGGGCTGGCATTGCGCGGAGCCGACGCCAAGGTCAAGGATAAGATCACCCGCAACATGTCCCAGCGCGCAGCCGATATCCTGCTCGAGGACATGGAAGCGCGCGGCCCGGTCCGGCTGTCCGATGTCGAAGCCGCGCAGAAGGAGATCCTCACCACCATCCGTCGCCTGGCTGACGAGGGCGTGATCACGCTCGGCGGCGGCGGCGCGGAGGCGATGGTATGAGTGGCGTCGTGCGCTGGATCGCCCCGGACCTGTCGGTCGCGCCGCCACAGGAAGAACCGGAGCCTGCCATCGTCGAGGAGGCACTGCCGCCGCCACCGCCACTGCCGACACTGGAGGAGATCCAGGCGATCCAGGACGCGGCCTACCAGGACGGGCTCGAACGCGGCCATGCCGAAGGCCATGCCCAGGGCCTCGCCCAGGGACAGGCCGAGATACGCCGGCTGACCGCGCAGATCGAGGGCATCCTCGACAACTTCAGCCGTCCCCTGGCCCGGCTCGAGAACGAAGTGGTCGGCGCGCTCGGCGAGCTGGCCGTACGCATCGCCGGCGCGCTGGTCGGCCGTGCCTACCAGGCCGATCCGGTGCTGTTGTCGGACCTGGTCAGCGAGGCGGTCGATGCGGTCGGCGGCGCCAGCCGCGAGGTCGAGGTGCGCCTGCACCCGGACGACATCGCCGCGCTGACCCCGCTGCTGTCGCTGTTGTCCGGCGCGCGCCTGACGCCGGACATGGGCCTGAGCCGTGGCGACCTGCGTGTGCACGCCGAGAGCGTGCGCATCGACGGCACCCTCGACGCACGCCTGCGCGCGGCGCTGGAAACCGTGCTGCGCAAGTCGGGAGCCGGGGCATGAAAACAACGGTCGGCATCAGGTCCGTTCCTTCCCTCGTCCACGGGGGAAGGTGCCCACAGGGCGGATGGGGCGACACGCACGCGACTACCCGGAAGCGCCCTCTTCCGGCGCTGCGCGCCACCTTCTCCCGCAAGCGGGAGAAGGCAAGTGGGGGCGCGCCATGAGCGCGCTGATGGGCGCCACCCCCGCCGACTGGCTGGCCGCGCGCAATCTGCGCCTGGCGGCCCGCCTCGACGGGATCGGACTCGATCAGGCCCACGGCCGTGGCCTGATCCGCGAGGGCATCCTGCGCCGCGCGGTCGGCCTGACCCTGGAGGCGATCGGCTGCGAGGCGCCGATGGGCGCGACCTGCCGGGTCGAGGTCGCCGACGGTGGCTGGGTCGACGCCGAGGTGGTCGGCTTCGCCGGCGAGCGCACCTACCTGATGCCCTGCGCCGAACTGCATGGCCTGCTGCCGAACGCACGCGTGGTACCAGCGCGCCAGCGCGGCGGCGTGGAGGTCGGCGAGGCCCTGCTCGGGCGCGTGATCGACAGCGACGGGGTGCCACTGGACGGCAAGGGTCCGATCCGTGCTGAAGGCAACGCCGGCATGGCCGGGGTATCGATCAATCCGCTTTCGCGCGAACCGATCGTCCAGCCGCTCGACGTGGGCGTGCGCGCGATCAATGCGCTGCTGCCGATCGGCCGCGGCCAGCGCGTCGGCCTGTTCGCAGGCTCCGGCGTCGGCAAGTCGACGCTGCTGGGCATGATGACCCGCTACACCGCCGCCGACGTGATCGTGGTCGGGCTGATCGGCGAGCGCGGCCGCGAAGTGCGCGACTTCGTCGAGACCACGCTCGGCGAGGAAGGCCTGCGCCGCGCGGTAGTCGTGGCCGCCCCGGCCGACCGCCCGCCGCTGGCGCGCCTGCACGGCGCCTACCGTGCCACCGCGATCGCCGAGTGGTTCCGCGACCAGGGCCTGAACGTGCTGCTGCTGATGGACTCGCTGACCCGCTTCGCCCAGGCCCAGCGCGAGATCGGCCTGTCGGTCGGCGAGCCGCCGACCACCCGCGGCTACCCGCCGAGCGTGTTCGCCAAATTGCCGGCGCTGGTCGAACGCGCTGGCAACGGCGCCAAGGGCCGCGGCTCGATCACCGCCTTCTACACCGTGTTGACCGAGGGCGACGATCCGCAGGACCCGATCGCCGATGCCGCCCGCGCGATCCTCGACGGCCACATCCTGCTCTCGCGCCGGGTCGCCGACTCCGGCCTGTACCCGGCGATCGACGTGGAATCCTCGGTCAGCCGCGTGGTCCAGGACATCGCCGACGACGTATGGCGCGCGCGCATCCGCAAGCTCAAGCGGCTGGTATCGGCCTACAGCGCCAACCGCGACCTGATCGCGATCGGTGCCTACCAGCGTGGCAACGATCCGGCCACCGACGAGGCGCTGGCGCGCTGGCCGGAGATCCTCGAATTCCTGGGACAGGACGTGGCCCGCGCCGCCGACCTGCCGCACAGCCTGGCTGCGCTGAAGCAGCTCGTTGAACGCGACGCCACATAAAGAGAGAGCACTGCCATGATGCAATCCCGCCGCATCGACCCGCTGCTGCGCCGCGCGCAGGAACACGAGGACGCCGTCGCCCGCGACCTGGCCGAGCGCCAGCGCGTGCTGGAGACGCATGTGGCGCGGCTGGACGAACTGCGCCGCTATGCCGAGGAATACGCCGGCGGCCAGTTGGTCGCCACCAGTGCCGTCGTGCTCTCCAACCGACGGGCCTTCCTGGACCGTCTCGACACTGCGGTGCAGCAGCAATTGCAGACCGTGGACCTCAATCGCAACAAGGTCGAGGCCGAGCGCGCCCGGCTGCTACTGGCCAGCCGCGAGAAGCAGGTGCTGGAGCAACTGGCCGCCAGCTATCGCGCCCAGGAGGCACAGGTGGTCGGGCGGCGCGAGCAGCGTGACATGGACGACCTCGGTGCGCGGCGCGCCCGCGCGGCCGCCCGCGACCACGATGACGAGACCGGAGAACGTACATGAAGACCCTGCCACTGGGATTGGCCGGCCTCGGCGCCCGGTCCGCCTCCGGGAGCGACCCCGGCGACAGCGACGGCAGCCACGATTTCTCGGCGATGTTGCAGGCGCCTCCGGCGCAGCGGCAGCCGCTGCCGACACGCCCGCGCGCGCCGCTCGCCGCCCCACGCCAGGACCACGCCGGCTCCGCGCCG
>JASGDF010000028.1:0-36436 GCA_047607345.1 Pseudomonas sp.
CGAGATCATCGCCCACATCTCCGGCCGCATGCGCAAGAACTACATCCGCATCCTGACCGGCGACAAGGTCAAGGTTGAGATGACGCCCTACGACCTGACCAAGGGCCGCATCACCTATCGCATGCGCTGAGGTTTACGCGCTGCATGCACGAAAAAAGCGTCCGATGGCCGCTTTTTTCGTATCCGGGTACCGGCGGGCAATCGCCGTTACACCGTCGCCGGCAACAACCGCTCCGACTCGGCCTGGGCCTGCACCACCAGCTCGCCGTCGACCGCGTCCAGGCTGACCTTGCCGCCGTCGACCAGCTTGCCGAACAGCAGCTCGTCTGCCAGCGGGCGCTTGACCTTGTCCTGGATCAGCCGCGCCATCGGCCTCGCGCCCATCAGCGGGTCGAAGCCGTGCTGGGCCAGCCAGTCGCGCGCGGCCGGGGTGGCCGCCAGGCTGACGTGCTTCTCCTGCAGCAGCATCTCCAGCTCGATCAGGAACTTGTCCACCACCCGCAGGATGTGATCGAAACCCAGCCCCTGGAACTGCACGATCGCGTCCAGGCGGTTGCGGAACTCGGGGGTGAAACTGCGCCGGATCACCTCCATCGCGTCGGTGCTGTGGTCCTGGCGGGTGAAGCCGATGCTGCGCCGCGAGGCCTGCGCCGCACCGGCGTTGGTGGTCATCACTACGATCACGTTCTTGAAGTTGGCCTCGCGTCCGTTGGTGTCGGTCAGCACGCCGCGGTCCATCACCTGCAGCAGGATGTTGAAGATGTCCGGGTGGGCCTTCTCCACCTCGTCCAGCAGCAGCACGCAGTGCGGGGTCTTGACGATCTTCTCGGTCAGCAGGCCGCCCTGGTCGAAGCCGACGTAGCCGGGGGGCGCGCCGATCAGGCGGCTGACCGAGTGCGGCTCCATGTACTCGGACATGTCGAAGCGCACCAGCTCGATGCCCAGCTGCAGCGCCAGCTGCCTGGTCACCTCGGTCTTGCCGACGCCGGTCGGGCCGGCGAACAGGAAGTTGCCAATCGGCTTCTCCGGGTTGCCCAGGCCGCTGCGCGCCAGCTTGATCGCCGAGGACAGCGTCTCGATCGCCGGGTCCTGGCCGAAGATCACCATCTTCAGGTTGCGCTCCAGGTGCTGCAGCACGTCCTTGTCGGTCGCGCTGACCTGCTTGGCCGGGATCCGCGCCATCTTGGCGACGATGGTCTCGATCTCCTCGATGTCGATCAGCGCCTTGCGCTCGCCCTCGGGCAGCAGCCGCTGGCGCGCGCCGGCCTCGTCGATGACGTCGATGGCCTTGTCCGGCAGCAGGCGGTCGGCGATGTGCTTGACCGACAGGTCCACCGCCGCCTGTAGCGCCTCGTCGGCATAGATCACCCCGTGATGGGCCTCGTAGCGCGGCTTGAGACCCTGCAGGATCTGATAGGCCTCGCCCACGGTCGGCTCGACGATGTCGATCTTCTGGAAGCGCCGCGCCAGGGCGCGGTCCTTCTCGAAGATGCCGCGGTATTCCTGGAAGGTGGTCGAGCCGATGCAGCGCAGCTCGCCGGAGGCCAGCGCCGGCTTGATCAGGTTCGAGGCGTCCATGGTGCCGCCCGAGGCCGAGCCGGCGCCGATGATGGTGTGGATCTCGTCGATGAACAGCACCGCGTTGGGCACCTTCTTCAGCGAGGTCAGCACGCTCTTGAGGCGCTTCTCGAAATCGCCGCGGTACTTGGTGCCGGCCACCAGCGCGCCAAGGTCCAGTGAGTAGATCACCGCGTCGGCCAGCACCTCGGGGACCGCCCCCTCGACGATGCGCTTGGCCAGCCCCTCGGCGATCGCGGTCTTGCCGACCCCGGCCTCGCCGACGTAGAGCGGATTGTTCTTGCGGCGCCGGCACAGCACCTGGATGGTGCGCTCGATCTCGTCGCCACGGCCGACCAGCGGGTCGATCCGGCCGGCACGGGCCTGGTCGTTGAGGTTGCTGGCGAATTCGCTCAGGGCATCGCCCTTGCCCTCGCCCTCGCCGCCCTCGGCCTTGCCTTCGTTCTCGCTGGAGGCCGAGCCCTCGCCTTCATCACCCAGCTTGGCGATGCCGTGCGAAATGTAGTTGACGATGTCCAGCCGGGTGATGTCCTGCTGGTTCAGGAAGTAGACCGCATGCGAATCCTTCTCGCCGAAGATCGCCACCAGCACGTTGGCACCGGTGACCTCCTTCTTGCCGGAGGACTGGACGTGGTAGACCGCCCGCTGCAGCACACGCTGGAAGCCCAGGGTCGGCTGGGTGTCGCGACCATCGTCCTCGGGCAGGCGCGAGACCGAGGCCTCGACGGCCTGCTCCAGATCGTGGTGTAGCCGAGGGGCGTCGGCACCGCAGGCCTTCAGGACGGCCTGGGCGGACGGGTTGTCGAGCAAGGCCAGCAGCAGGTGCTCGACCGTCATGAACTCGTGACGCGCCTCGCGTGCCCGCTTGTAGCACTGGCCGATGGTTTGCTCGAGGTCTTTGCTGAACATGGGGAACTCCGACGGCAGTTACCAACAATATGCGGCTTCGGCTGGAATTTTCCACTAACCCTATCGGATGAACATGTTTACGTCACGTTATGAAGCGGCGGCCGTCCCGCCCTCCCCTGCGTGCGGGGGAGCCGCGGGAGCGTCCCGGCGGGGAGCGCGACACCACCTTGTAACGCTTGCTTCGCCCTACGCCTGCTCCATCGTACACAGCAGGGGGTGCTGGTTGATCCGGGAGAACTCGTTCACCTGGGCCACCTTGGTCTCGGCGACCTCACGGGTGAATACCCCGCACACGCCCCGGCCGCGGGTGTGGACGTGCAGCATCACCTGGGTGGCCTTCTCCAGGTCCATCGAAAAGAATTGCTGCAGGACGGTCACGACGAAATCCATCGGCGTGTAGTCGTCGTTGAGCAGCAAGACCTGGTAGCGCGGCGGCGGGGCGATCTCCGGCTTTCCCGGCTCTACCGCCAGACCGTGATCGTGCTCGTGTTCATGGGCGATCTTGCGTGGCATGGCGCAATTATAGGGGGCTCGCCGGCCATCATTGGACGATTCGCGCCCCGGGCCGCACAATTCCAGGCCTTTCCCTTCCCTGCCCACCATGCTTCCTGCCCGTTCTCTCGCGCTGTTGGTCGCGGCCATGCCCGCGTCCGCCTCGGCCACCTCGCCGGACGCGGGGCTCGGCGCACAGTTGCATCGCCTGGGCTACGAGGCGGTCGCCGACGACAACGGCGACTACCGCATCCTGTTCGAATGCGGGAAGGACGACCAGGGCCGAGGGCGCAACCAGTTCACTTACGTGCGCTCGGCGGTGGAGACCTACGGCAGCATCAAGGTGCGCGAGATCTGGTCGGTCGCCTACGAGAGCGCCCAACAGGAGCTGCCGGCGAAGGTCGCCAACCGGCTGCTTGCCGATGCCTACGACAGCATTCTCGGCGGCTGGGTGAACCAGGGCGGCGCGGCGGCGTTCGTGGTCAAACTGGCGCCGGACGCGGACGACCGGACGCTGGCCGACGCGATCGAGGCGGCGACCCGCTCGGCCGACGCGATGGAAGCCGAGTTGACACCCGGTCAGGACCGCTTTTGATGTCGACCATGCAGACGCGCTGGGCACCCGACGTGACCGTAGCCACCGTGGTGGTGCTCGATGGAAGGCTGCTGTTCGTCGAGGAGTCGATCGCCGGCAACCTGGTGATCAACCAGCCCGCCGGACACCTGGAACCGGGCGAGAGCCTGGAGCAGGCGGCCGAGCGCGAGACACTGGAGGAAACCGGCTGGAGCGTGCGCTGCACCCACTTCATCGGCAGCTACCTGTGGACCGCCGCGGAAGGCCGCAGCTTCCTGCGCTTCGCTTATGCCGCCGAGCCGCTGTCGCACGATCCGGACCGCGCGCTGGACACGGGCATCGTCCGCGCCCTGTGGATGACGCCCGCCGAACTGGCCGCGGCCGCCCCGCGCCTGCGCAGCCCGCTGGTAGCCCAGGTGGCCGGCGACTGGCTGGCCGGCCAGCGTCACCCGCTCTCGGTGGTGCGATACCTGCCATGAGCGCGCCCGCGATCATGGTCGGCGTGTCAGGCGGTGTGGATTCCTCCGTCGCCGCGCTACGCCTGGTCCGGCAGGGCGAGGCCGTGGCGGGCCTGTTCATGCAGAACTGGGAGGAGGACGGCACGGGCGACTGCCGCGCCGAGGACGACCGCCACGATGCGGTCGCGGTCTGCGGCCTGCTCGGCATCCCCTTCCACTTCCGCAACTTCTCCGGCGAATACTGGAGCGGGGTGTTCGAACACTTCCTGGCCGAGTACGCGGCTGGCCGCACCCCCAACCCCGACGTGCTGTGCAACCGTGAGGTGAAGTTCAAGCACTTCCTGGACGCCGCCCGCGCGCTGGGGGCCGAGCGTATCGCCACTGGCCACTACGCGCGCATCGCGCGGACGGGCGGTCGCTGGCAACTGCTGCGCGGCGCCGACCGCGACAAGGACCAGAGCTATTTCCTGCACCAGCTCGGCCAGGAGCAGCTGGCCGCGACGCTGTTCCCGATCGGTGATCTGGACAAGACCGAACTGCGCCGGATCGCCCGCGAGGCCGGCCTGCCGACCCATGCCAAGAAGGACTCCACCGGGATCTGCTTCATCGGCGAGCGCGACTTCCGCGCGTTCCTGAGCCGCTACCTGCCGGCGCGTGCCGGCGAGATCCGCGACCCGCAGGGGCAACGCATCGCCGAGCATCCCGGCGTGTTCTATTTCACGCTCGGCCAGCGCGAGGGTCTGAACATCGGCGGCGTGCGCGGCCGGCCAGCGGCACCGTGGTACGTGGTCGGCAAGGACGTGCAAAACAATGTGCTGTACGTCGACCAGGAGCGCGACAGCCCCTGGCTGCAATCGACCTGGCTGCGCTCGGAGGCCGCGCACTGGATCGCCGGCAGTCCACCGGCGCGGTGCTTCGCATGCACCGCACAGACCCGCTACCGCCAGGCCGACGAGCCCTGCACGGTCACGGTCGAGGAGAATGGCACGCTCGGCGTGCGATTCGCCCGCCCGCAGCGGGCGGTCACACCGGGGCAATCCCTGGTCCTTTACCACGGCCAGGAATGCCTCGGAGGCGCGGTGATCGCGGCCACCGACGCGCCGCTGGAGCGGCGACTGGCCAGTGGTCTCTCGTGAACCGCCGCCAAGTAAGAATGTCTCTATTTTTCGCAAAACTTGAGGTAAGTGTTCGATGAGTTCACCGATCGAGGAGCGTGTGCTGGCACTGGCCGGCCTGGCGCAGGCGCTGCAACAGGTCAGGCGCATCGCCGAGACCGGGCATTCGGAGGCGGCTGCGGTACGCACGGCGGTCGACAGCGTGTTTCGCATCGATGCCGGTTCGACCGAAGCGGTCTACGGCTCGGCCCGGGACGTGATCTCCGGCCTGCGCGTGCTGCAGGACTACTTCCGCAACCAGGGACGCGACCAGGTCCTGCCCCGCCTGGCGCTGGCGGTGTTGCAGCTGGAGCGTCGCTTCATCAAGGAGCCGGCAACCGTGGCCGCGGTCGCGACCGGCATCGACGGCAGCGCCAAGCGCGCCGCCGAACTGGGCGACAGCGCGCATCCCGACGTGCTGACCGCGCTCGGCACGCTGTACGCGGACACCATCAGCCACCTGCGCCCGCGAGTGATGGTCCAGGGCAATCCGCATTACCTCGGGCAGGCCAGCGTGGTCTCGGAGATCCGCGCCCTGTTGCTGGCGGCAGTGCGCTCGGCGGTATTGTGGCGACAGCTGGGCGGAAGCCCATGGGACTTCCTTTTCGCCAAGCGCGCGATGATCGCCGCGGTGGAGCGGGCGCTGCGCTGATCCCCCTCCGGGGCGGACGTCGCGGAACTTTCGGTAGAGGTCGCGCGCGGTTGGATCGCGCTGCGCCGGGAGGTCGGCCGGTTCTAAAGAGACCGGGACGACGGCCGATACTGCAACCGTGAACCTCCCGAGAACGTCCATGTATTCACGTCCCTTCATCCGAATGGCCGCGCCACTGGTGCTGACCCTGGTGTTCGTGCTCGCGGAAGCGTTGCTGTGGCCGGACGCCATTCGCTGGGCACTGCTGGTCACCATGGTCCTGAGCTGGCTGGGGTTCGCTGGCTGGAGTGCCTGGTCGGAGGGCCGACGCAGTCCCGATCAGGCCCGCATCCTGCACGAGCAGGACCAGTTATTGAGCGATCTGCGCAGCTTCGTCAGCGCCGAGGTCGACGGCTCGCGTACCGAGGTCGAGCGTGCCCGCGACCTGATCCGCCAGGCGGTGGCCGGCCTCGGCGGCAGCTTCGATGCAATGAATCGCAAGTCGCGCCAGCAGAGCCATGCGCTGGCCCGGATCATCGACCGGGCCAGCGAGGACGGCGGCGCGGGGGTCGACGTGGCCCGCTTCGCTCAGCACGCCAGCTCGCGCATGGAGCAGCTGGTCGAGGCGCTGGAGCAGGTCAGTGGCCAGAGCGCGACCACGGTCAACCACATCGACGAGATGGCCCAGCACCTGGACGGCATCTTCGCGCTGCTGGAGGACGTCAAGTCGATCGCCGACCAGACCAACCTGCTGGCGCTGAACGCGGCGATCGAGGCGGCGCGGGCCGGCGAAGCCGGGCGCGGCTTCGCGGTGGTGGCCGACGAGGTGCGCAACCTGTCCGAGCGCTCGACCACCTTCAACGAGCAGATCCGCAAGCTGGCGCACAGTTCCAAGGACGCGATCGCCAAGGTCCGCGAAACCGTCTCGCAGATGGCCTCGCGCCACCAGGACCGCTCGCGCGAAGCGCGTCACGAGGCGGTCACGATGCTGGACAACGTCGCCGCGATCAACGCCTCGCTCGGCGAAGGCATGCGCGAGATCTCCGAATGCGCGCGCTCGATCGACGCCAGCGTGGCCGAGGCGGTGCGCGCGCTGCAGTTCGAGGACATCGCCACCCAGACCCTGGGCAGCGTGCACACTCATCTCGACCGCCTGACCGCGATCAACCGGGAGGCGGTGGCCCTGCAGGAGCTGCTGCATCGCAACGACGGCGTGTTCGACAGCGACCTGGTCGCGGCGCTGCAGAAGCTGGGGGCGCGCCTGCGTGAGATGCGCAGCGAATGGGAGCGGCCACCGCACAAGCCCGTCGCGCAGCAGAACCTGGGTGCGGGCACCGTCGAGCTGTTCTGATCGACGCTCGTGACTGACCGATCCCCCGCCCTTCGCGGGGGATTTTTAGTGGTGCCCTTCTCTCCTTTCGCTACCTCCCCATGCGCCTCGCCTCCCACGCGCCTGACGGCTCCATCGAACAAGCTCGCGCCGCCGTGCCGCGCCCGCTGGAAATGCTGGAGCAGCTGGCGCGCCGCGAACTGGCAAGTTTGCGGGCTTGCCAGGCGCGGGAACCGGGGCCGGAAAGCGACCGCGAGATGATGCGCGCGCTGGCATGGGACCTGGGCCTGTCCGGGGAGGAATTCCTTTCCATGCAAGGTTGAGGAAGCCCGACCCCTGTCGGAACCGGCATCCAGAACAACGCTTGCAGCGTTTTCGATATCAAGCCATCGCCAGGCTTGAGCAATCGGCCAGAGCGCGGGCCGGGCAAGGCCGGCTCAACTCAGCCGGCACACTGCGCTATCAAGGACGGCCCGCGCGCCTCAGCTTCCGGTCATCGTCAGACGACGGCCGAAGTGTTCGGCCTCACGCAGCCACTGGGCCATGTCACGCGGCACCAGCGGTCGGGAATAGAGATAACCCTGGACCTCGTCGCAGCCCTGCTGGCGCAGCAACGCATCCTCCTGCATCGTCTCCACGCCCTCGGCCACCACCTGCATGCCCAGCGCATGGCCGAGATGCACGATCGCCTGCGTCACCTCCGCGGTGTTGGCGTCCTCGAGCATGCTCCGCACGAAACTGCGGTCGATCTTCAGGCGCTGTACCGGGAAGCGATTGAGGTAGTGCAGGTTGGAAAAACCCGTGCCGAAATCGTCCACCGCCAGCAGCACGCCGTTCTGCTTGAACAGTTCGAAAGTGTGACGCAGCGCATCGGTGTCGCGGATCAGCGCCGATTCGGTCAGCTCCAGCTCCAGCCGCGCCGGCGACCAGCCGTTGTCGTTGCAGATGGCCAGCACGCGTTCGGCGAAGCCATGCTCGCGCAGTTGCACTGCCGAGACGTTGACCGCGATGCGGCTGAAGCTCAGCCCGGCCTGGTCCCAGACCACCGCCTGGCGACAGGCTTCGGCCAGCGCCCAGTCTCCCAGCCGACCGATCTCGCCGCATTCCTCGGCGATCGGGATGAACTCGCTGGGGCTACACAAGCCGTGGCCGGGGCGATCCCAGCGCATCAACGCCTCGATCGCTGGTTCGGTGTCGCTCCCGGTGCTGACCAACGGCTGGTAGGCCAGGGTGAATTCGTCGCGTTCCAGCGCGCCGCGCAGTGCATGCTCCAGCTCCAGGCGGCGCTGCGTGCGCAGCAGCACGTCCTGGCTGTAATAGTGGCAGGTGTTGCGACCGGACTCCTTGGCCGCATACACCGCCGCGTCCGCGGCGCGCAGCAGGCTGTCGAAGTCCTGCAGGTTCTGGTCCTGCACCGCGATGCCGATGTTGGCGCCGACCTTGAGCGTGACGTGTGCCTTGCGCAGCGGCTCGACCAGCTCACCGATCAACTTGCGCGCCACATGGCCGGCATCCTCCGGCGCAGCCAGGCCGCGCAGCACGACGATGAACTCGTCGTCGCTGAAACGGCCGAACAGGTCGCAGTTGCGCAAGTTCTGGTGCAGCCGGACGGCGGCCATTTTGAGCAAGGTGTCACCGGTGGCATGGCCAAAGGAATCGTTGATGCTCTTGAATCCGTCCAGGTCGATCAGCAACATCGCCAGCGCCTCGCCGCTTTCCCGGGCCTCGCGCATCGCCTTTTCGGCCTGTTCGCGTAGCAGGAAGCGGTTCGGCAGCCCGGTCAGGCGGTCGTAGTGCGCCAGCAGTTCGATACGCTCGTTGGCCTCGCGCTCACGGGTGATGTCGCGAAACAGGGCGATGAAACGAGGCGGCAGGCCGTCGCGATGGTCCATTTCCATCAGTACCTGCACCCAGATGCGCTGGCCCGAGTTGCGGTAGAAGCACAATTCCAGCTGCTCGGGCAGCCCTCCCTCGGCGAGCCGGATCAGCGCGCTCTCGAACGCGTCGCGCGAGTCCTCGGTATATAGCGACAGCGCCTGGTCCAGGGTGATGATCTCCTTGCGCAGGCCATGGATGCGGTAGCACTCCTCGGTCCACTGCATGCGGCGGCTGCCGACCTCGATCTCGCAGCCCCCGATGCGGCCGAGCGCGGATACGCGGTTGAGCAGCTCGGTGCGCCAGCGGATCAGCGCGTCGGTCTGGTACTGCTCGGTGGCGTTCTGCACCTGGCCGGCGATGTGGCTGATGCCGCCGTCGCCGTCGAACACCGGCCGGGCCCATACCCGCAGGTGGCGGACGAGCGCCTGTGCGCCCAGTTCGATCTCGAAATGCACCGGTGCGCCGTCGTCCCGGATCCGGTGCCAGGCCGTACGCAGCTGCGCGCGCGCGGCCGGCAGAAGCAGGCGCAGCAAGTCGCGCGCGCACGCCATCGGCAGCTCGTTCAAGCGGCTCTGCGCGCGGAATTCGGGCGACATCCAGAACCTATCGTGTTGCAGGTCCCACGACCAGCTGCCCATGCCGGCGATACGCTGGATGTCCTTCAGTTGCGCCTGCTGCTCGCACAATTGCTGCTCGAGCAGTTTCTGCCGGTGAATGTCGGAATGGGTACCGACCATGCGCAACGGCTCGCCATCGGCGGTACGCGACACGATCCGGCCGCGATCGTGGATCCAACGCCATGCCCCATCCTTGCGGCGCAGGCGGAACTCGGCATCGTAAGCGTCGCTGCGCCCCTGCAGACAGGCGCGTATCGCCTCGTCCACCCTTGGATAGTCGTCGGGGTGGATCATCCCGGACAGCGCGGCCAGGCTCTTTGGGGGCGCCTGCCCATCATCGCCGGGCATCTGCATCCAGGACCCGGAGTGGTACAACGCGCCAGTGGAGAGGTCCCAATCCCACAACCCGTGCCCGGCGCCGTCCAGGCCGGCCTCCCAGCGGGTGACCGCCGCCAGGCCGATCGGCTCGGGCACGCTCAAGGTATAGGCGATGGTCTCGCCGCACTCGTCGCCGACCGCGCGCAGCCAGCCCTCGAGGCGACGCCCACCGCTGCCGGGCAGCACGCAGGGCGTCATGCCGCCGTGCGCGGCCAACTGACCCCGGCAGGCGTCCAGCAGGTCGCGATAGGCAAGCAAGGTGGCGGTGAGACCGAGCGACTGGGCGACCTGGTTCGCCGCCAATGGGCGGCCAAGCGCATCCAGCATCACCACCGCCGAGCCCAGGGGATGTTGGAGCAAGCTTGCGATGACGCCTGAATCCACGCTCGAAAGCTCCGGTTGCCATGCCCCGTTCTGGGGATCGCATTGGATAACGGCCGAACCCCGCAATAGTTGAGCGGCATCCGGACCGGACCGCCAAGCTTGCGGCTAAGATGATGCACCGGTTTGTTCCTGGATACAGTCGACCCTCCCGATGCCCCCTTTACCCCTTTCCGCCACCGCGGCGCGGCCACTTTCGGCCACGCGCCTGCGTACCCGGCTACTGGGTGGAACCCTGGGAATCGTAATCGGCTATGCGCTGCTGGCCGGACTCTGGGGCTGGGCGAGAAGCGCGTTGCCCGAATCCCCCCCTCCGGTGTCCGCTTTCGAAGTGCTCGCGTTCATTCTGTTCACGGCGGGGGGGCTCTACCTGGCGATGCGCCGGCTCGGCCATCGGCTGTTGCGCGAGCATGTCGCACTCGCGCAAGCGAACGCCCTGGCACAGCAGCAATTCCACGCCCTGCCCTGCCCTGCCTGGGTCTACGACCTGGATACACTCGGAATCCTTGACGCCAACCAGGCCGCGCTCGAATTCTTCGGTACATCGCGCCAGGAGCTGCTGCAGCGCACGCTACGCTCGCTCTGGCCGGACGCGCAACTCGAACAACTGGACGAAATCCTCGCCTTGATCCGGACCAGCGCCGCTGACGGCTACGTACTCACGCAGGACCTGTCCACCCGATACGGACCGCGGCATGCGGAGATCCGCAGCAATCCACTGCAGTTGCCCTCCGGCCCGGCCCGGCTGGTGGTGGCGATCGACCGCAGTGCCGAGCAACAGGCACTGCGCCATCGCTCCGAGGCACTGGCGCGGCTGCAAGAGGCGCAGGCGATCGCCCACCTGGGCTCGTGGGAACTGGATCCGCGCACGCGCCTGGGCGACTACTCCGACGAAGCCTACCGGATCCTGTCGCGACCGGTGCCCGCGCAACGGCGACATCGCCTCGAAGACCTGCTGGTCGGCAGCGACCTGGACACGCAGGCACGCATCGACCGGTTGCTGGAGGATCTGTACTCCGGCCGAGCCGCCCAGGCCGACGTGCTGCTGTCGCTGATCGACGGCAACGGGCAGCGGCGGATGATCCAACTGTGCGCCAAGACCGTGGGCAGTGACGAGGCCACGGCGATCGTGCACGGGACACTGCAGGACGTGACCGAACGAGAGCATTCGCGGCTGCAGTTGCGCGAGCGCGAGGAACAATTCGGCGAGCTGGTCAGGGTACTGCCCGACGGCGTGCTGATCCTGTCGGAGGAGCGCGTGATATACGCTAATGCCGCGGCTTCCGACCAATTCGATTTCAACGCAGAAACGATCCTCGGCAAGCCGCTGCGGGCGCTGGTGGCCACGACCGACTACCCGCGGATCTCCCGGCTGCTGCGCGGCGAAGTGAGCGCCGCCGACGCCGCGCCCACGCCGCACGCGATGCGCCGCGGCGACGGCAGCATGTTCCACGCCGGGCTGGCGGTGGGGCGCGTGCGCTACGACGGGCACGAATGTCACCTTTTGGTGGTGCGCGACCTCAGTGAGCCCGAACGCATGCGCGATGCGCTGGCCGAGAGCAACGCCGAGCTTCAGGCGATGGCGCGCCGGCTGTTCTCGCTGCAGGAGGACGAGCGCCGCGCGATCTCGCGCGACCTGCACGACGACATCGGTCAGGCGATCACCGCGATGAAACTGTCCGCGCATGCCGCCATCGACGAGGACGACCCGGCTCGGCGGCGCGAGGACCTGGCGGGCGTGGTGGAACTGGCCGACAGCACCGTGGTCAAGCTGCGCAACCTGTCGATGCTGCTGCGCCCGCCGCAACTGGACGCGCTCGGCCTGGAGGCGGCGCTACGCTGGCAGGCCACGTTGCTGTTCCGCGCCTCGCCGGTACGCCTGGCGCTGGATATCGCGCCACTGCCGCGCCGCCCGCACCACGAGGTCGAACAGGCCTGCTTCCGCATTGCCCAGGAAAGCCTGACCAACGCGATGCGGCATGCCTGCGCCGGCGAGGTCACGCTGACACTGCGGTTGCGCGGCGAACAACTGGCGTTGCAGGTCGCCGACGACGGGGATGGCTTCGACCCGGATGGCCCGCGCGGCCTCGGACTGATCATGATGCGCGAACGCGCGCAGAGCAGCGGCGGCACCTTGCAGATCGACTCGGCACCCGGCGCCGGCACCCGCGTGTCGCTGCTGCTGCCTTATCCCTGTAGTCAGGACAATGGATGTTGAGCAACATGTGGAACTCCACACTCCCCTCGGGCCTGGATACCCCCTCACCACCGCGGCTGGGATCGGGTAATCCCGAGCTGATGCGCCTGGTCGATGCCGCCAACTCGGGCGGCCCGGCGCTGGCGCTGATGCATGTGGACATCGACCACTTCGCCTCGATCAACGAAAACATGAGCGTGGAGGTCGGCGACGAGGCGCTGGCACTGATCGCACAACGGCTGCGGGAGCACCTCGGCGAGCGCGGCCGGCTGTGGCGCCATGGCAGCGACGAGATGGTGATCGCGGTGCAGCGCGGCGAAGGCGTGGCCTCGCCCGAGCAACTGGCCGAGGAGGTGCGCCAGCAGTTGGAGCTGCCGCTGTCGGTGCTGCCCTATACGCTGTTCATGACCGGCAAGGTCGGAGTCGCGCTGTGCCCGGAGGACACCAGCGCGTTGTCCACGCTGCTCGATTTCGCCGAGGAGGCCTGCTACCAGGCCGGTCGCGAGGGCGGCAACTTGGTGCGGGTATACAGCCACAACCCGGGCTCCAACGCTCACAGCGAGAGCATCATCGCGCGCCAGATCGTCGACGCCATCCCGCATGGCGAGCTGCGACTGCGCTACCAACCGCTGGTGAGCGCGCGCGATGGCCGCATCGTCGGCATGGAGGCGCTGCTGCGCTGGCAGTCACCCACGTTGGGCATGCTGGTACCCGAACGCTTCATGCGTACCGCCGAACGGCTCGGTGTGATCGTGCAGATCGGCGAATGGATGCTGCAGAACGCGATCCGGCAGGCCCGCGCCTGGCGCGACCAGGGCTTCGATGATTTCAGCATCGCGGTCAACGTATCGACGCTGCAACTGCTGCGCCCGAGCTTCTTCGGCGAGACGATGGCGATGCTGCAGGCCGCCGGCGTGCCGCCGCAGCTGCTGACGCTGGAGATCAACGAGAGCGCGCTGACCAACAACGTCAACTTCGTCCACGAGACGATGGCCAACCTGCGTCACGAGGGCATCAGCCTGAGCCTGGACAACTTCGGCACCGGCGACTCGAGCCTGAGCGCGCTGGTGCGCTACCCGGTGGACCGGCTGAAGATCGACCGCAGCTTCATCAAGAGCGCGCCGGCCGGCAGCCGTGAGGCGGCGATCGCGCGCGCGATCATCGCGATGGGCCACCAGCTGGGCATGACGGTGATCGCCAACGGGGTGGAGTCGCAAGCGCAGCTGGGCTTCCTGCGCCGCAACGACTGCGACATCTTCCAGGGCTACCTGTTCGGCGAGCCGATGTCGGCCGAATCGGCCGGCATGGCGCTGCGCCGTCGCTACCTGCGCCCGGAATCGTTCGCCGAGAGCCGGCCGGACCGCACCCTGCTGCTGCTCGACGACGAGGAGAACGTACTGCGCTCGCTGGTACGGCTGTTCCGCCGCGATGGCTACCGGATCCTGGCCGCGGGCAACGTGCGCGACGCGTTCGACCTGCTGGCCACCAACGACGTGCAGGTGATCCTGTCCGACCAGCGCATGTCCGACATGAGCGGCACCGAGTTCCTGGGCCGGGTCAAGATGCTCTACCCGGACACGGTGCGGCTGGTGCTGTCCGGCTACACCGACCTGGCGACCGTCACCGAGGCGATCAACCGCGGCGCGATCTACCGCTTCCTGACCAAGCCATGGAACGACGATGAATTGCGCGAGCACATCCGCCAGGCGTTCCGGACCCATGACGATCAGCGTCGCGATGGGCAGGTGTGACGGGCGGGGATCGGCCAAAGCCCATCCTGCCCCGCGGCGCGCGCCTCTGTAGGAGCGACTTCAGTCGCGATGGAGCTTTGCCGGGAAGTCCCCATCGCGACTGAAGTCGCTCCTACCAATCCCCAATCTCCAATCCCGCCTCAGCGCGGCTGACGCACCGGCAGCACGATGCGGAACGCGGCGCCCTGCCCTGGTCTGCTGTCCACGTCGATGCGGCCGTGATGCTTGTTGATGATCCCGTAGGAGATCGACAGGCCCAGGCCGGTACCGCTGCCGACCGGCTTGGTCGTGAAGAATGGATCGAAGATGCGCTGCAGCAGGTCGGCCGGGATGCCGCCGCCGCTGTCCTTGAACTCGATCCAGACATGGTCGGGACCCTCGCGACCGGTGCCGACGGTAATCGTGCCATGCTCGACGATGGCTTGGCCCGCGTTGAGCAACAGATTCATGTAGACCTGGTTGAGCTCGGACGGCAGGCATTCGACCAGCGGCAGCTCGCCGTAGCGGCGCTCCAGCGTCACCTTGTATTTGAGCTCGTTCCAGATGATGTTGATGGTGGACTCCAGGCCCGCATGCAGGTCCACCAGCTTCCACGACTCGGAACGGTCCGAATACGAGAAATCCTTCAGGTCGCGCACGATCCGGGTCACCCGCTCGATGCCCTCACGGGATTCGGCCATCAATTGCGGCAAGTCGCGGCTGATGAAGTCGATGTCGGCGCGATTGCGAATGTCGTCGATCTCGGGGATCAACGCCTTGGGATCGGGTGCGCGCAGCGCGCGCTCGTAAGCCTCGATCAGCGTGAACAGGCTGCGCAGATATTCCTGCAGGCTGCCCAGATTGGAATGCACGTAACCGATCGGGTTGTTGATCTCGTGCGCAACGCCGGCGGCGAGCTGGCCGATCGAGGCCATCTTCTCGGACTGCAGCAGTTTGTCCTGGGCACCATTCAGACGCATGTACGCCTGGCGCAGCTCGGCGTGGCGCTGCTCCAGTTCGCGCTCGTAGTCCTGCTGTCCTTCCAGGTTGTGGAAGATCGACAGATAGTGGCCTGTGCCCTGGTCCTCGTGGAAGTACAGGCGGGCGATCATCACCCGCTCGCCAATCGGCAGGCTGCCACTCCAGTGCCCCTTGGCCCGCGCCTGGGCCATGGCATCGGCCGGCAGGATCCTGGCGAGGCGATCCTCGAAGTCACCGCCGCTCCTGGCCTTCTCCTCGCTCAGCCCCGCGCGCGCGACCGCGTTGGCGAAGATCAGCCGGCCGTCGGCCCGGAACAGCACGATGCCTTCGAGCGTGCGTTCGCTGAAGGCACGCAAAGTGTTGGCGGAAGGCAGCAGCGTGGAGTCTGGAAACAGGGTTTCGGTCACGGTGCGAGGCGGCTGCAACGGTCCACGCACTATAGTGCGAGTCTCTCGCAAAAGCACCGCGCCCTGGTGCGAGTCCTTACGCAAGAGCAGCACACATCCAGCTGCGCGGATCCAAATGCACGCGTGGGCGCGGGATGTGGCGGGAGGGATCAGGCGATCGCGAGCGGGCGGACGGCCTGCAGGGTGCTCGACTGCCCGTTGGCGTCATAGGCCGGGGCGCTCTCGCTGCGACCGAGATGGCGCAACGCCCAGTTGACCTCGCGGCGGCGGCGCGCGAGCAGCGCGCCGTTGGCGCGGTTGAGCTCGGCCAGCTCGCGCAGGTAGCGCTGCTGGCCCTGTGGCACGGCATGCTCCAGCTCGCGCAGGGCTTCCAGCTTGGCCTGAACGGCCTGCATCAGCCCTTCGACATCGTGCTCAAGCAAAGCCCGCCGTTCACAGGCAAGGGCCTCGCTCAGGCGTTGCAGCGGCTCGCTCACGACCTGGCTCATCCAGCGAGTTGTTGATCCAGACTCAACAGGCGGTTGGCGACGGTGTCGGCATCGACCTTGTAATTCCCGCTCTGCAAGGAGTCCCTGACCGCCTGCACGCGACTGTTGTCGATCGCCGATGCCTGCGACAGATTGCGCTGCAGGGCCTGCAGGTTGGTAGCCTCACCGGTCAGGCTGAGGCTGTCACTGGAGCTGGCGGGGGCTACGGGAGACCCGGCCGACGAAACCTTGCCGCTCACGCTGCCGCTCCGCAGGCTGGAGGTGGCAGGAAGAGTGCCGTCGATTTTCTGGCTCATGACAGGTAGGTCCTCTACGGTTCGCTGGGTTTAACGGCCATGCGCGACCGAACTTTAGTGGAATGCGTCAACGCGAAACGACCACTGCCCCGGTGGCCTCGACCGTCCCCTGAACGATCCTGCGCGAGGAGGCATTTTCCACCGATACCCGCTCATCCTGCCCGGCATCGGACAGGGCGCGCCCGGTCATGCGCACCTCCAGCCCGTTGCGGCGCGAGACCAGCTCGACGGTATCCCCCCGCCTGACCAGCCGTGGCGACACCACGTCGCTGGCCGACAGCAGCGTACCTGCCGGCAGCACCCGCCGGGCGGTCTTGCCGACCGCGTCGGCCGGACTGGCCAGTGCCGCGCCGGCGATGCGCGCGGCATCGCGCCTCTCGATGCTGATATCGGCCAGACCGATGGTTTCTCCAGCGGCGATGCCACGATTGAGCACCAGTACATCCTGGTTGCGCCGGACCTTGACCGGCACGAACAGGCGCCAGCCCGCCGGCTGCGGGCAGGCGACCTCGACGGTGTTGCTGCCGGTCGGCTGGGCCTGCAGCGGCACCGGGCAGGCCGGCATGCGCAACCCCGGATCCAGCGTGGCCTCGGCATCCGCGCCCGGCTCCAGCGTGGACAGCGCGGCGGTACGGATCGCGTCCACAGGTTGGAAGCCGGCCGCCCAGACAGGGGCGGTCGCCAGAAGAAGGACGAGCAGGATCGGGCGCATCGGTGACTCCGGGACGGCGGTTCGAGCGGGGTTGTGCAAGGGCCGTGCCGAAAAGCCGGGATCGGGGATTCGTAGGAGCGACTCCCGACTCCCGACTCCCGACTCCCAGCCTCAAGTTGCCCCGCCGACGTGTCGATAACCGTCCCATGTCACACGACCTGCTCAACCGGATCGACCAACGCACCCGCCTGGCCGGCCACAATCGCCTGGCACTGCTACTGTTCCGGCTCGGCGGCCGCCAGCTTTTTGGCGTGAATGTATTCAAAGTACAGGAAGTACTGCGCCGGCCGCCGCTGTTCCAGGTGCCGGGACTGCCATCCGAATTCGCCGGCGTGGCCGATGTGCGCGGACGGTCGGTGCCGGTACTCGACCTGGGGCTGGTGATCGCTCATCCCGAGCGCCAGTCGGATGTGGGCAGTGCCCCGGCCTACCTGGTGATCGCCGAGTTCAACCGCTCGGTGCAGGGCTTCCTGGTCAGCGGTGTGGAGCGGATCGTCAATATCGCGGTGGAGGACATCCATCCGCCGCCAGAGCTGGGCGCCGAGGCCACCTATCTGACCGCGGTCACCCGCTTCCAGGGCGAGCTGATCCAGGTCATCGACATGGAGAGCGTTCTGGCCGACATCGCCAAGGTGGACACCGACATCCAGCTGGACCCGTCGCTGGCACTCGACAGCAACGGCCGTCCGCTGCAGGTGCTGGTGGTCGACGATTCGCGGGTCGCGCGGCAGCAGATCCGCAGCGTGCTCGACCAGCTGGGCGTGGGCGCCACCCTGCTCTCGGATGGCCGCCAGGCGCTGGATCACCTGTTGCAGGTGCTGGCATCCGGCGAGGACCCGGCCGAACGCTACGCGATGGTCATCTCCGACATCGAGATGCCGGCGATGGACGGCTATTCGCTGACGACGGAAATCCGGCGCAACCCTGGCCTGGCTGGCCTGTATGTGCTGCTGCACACCTCCCTGTCCGGCGTGTTCAACAACGCCATGGTCGAGCAGGTCGGCGCCAATGCGTTCGTCGCCAAGTACAGCGCGCACGAGCTGGCCGAATACGTGCTCGCGCGGCTGCGGGCCGTGCTCGAAGCGGCCTGAGAGTTGCGGAACCGGGCTTGCCCGGCCAGGTCCGATCGGCAATGCTTCGGCCGGGCGCGACATTGCAGCGAGCATCTTGTCGCGCCAGGCATCGGGCTTGCGACGGCAGGCGCGCCCTGGCGCCGGAAAAATGACGCAAGCTCCCTCGCCGGCACCGCCAGCGAGCCGAGACTCAGACCAATGCGTCGAACAGCGTGCCCAGCACCGCGTCACCGGCCAGCAGCGCCGCGCCGGTGGCGGCCGGCAGCGATCCCGCCGCGACGCTGGCCACCACTGCGACCTTGGCGATATCGCCGATGTCCCCATTCGCGGCACCGCGCACGGTGTCCTTCACCGTGTTCCAGCCAGCTCCGAGGGTGTGGTTCGCTACCGAGGAAATGATTCCCACAGCTCTAATTCTCCCCAAAAGGAAAAACAACAAAGCCATGTTCCCCCTGGGGAAGTCCGGCCTCCGGAGCGCAAGCCAAGGCGGCTTGCAATCAGTCCGGTATGGATAGCGGCGCGCCTCCGGGGAATCTTTAGTCTGGTTTCCGGATCCGGCCCCCGGTTTTTGGCACGCCACTTGCCTATTCCCCTGCGAGCCATACCCCAGGGGGTGCCATGTCCAACCCGATCTCGGCCTATTTCGGCGTCCACGGCGCCGCCCTGCCCCTGCGCGAGGAGCGGATGCAGCTCATCGCCAGCAACCTGAGCAATGCCGACACCCCCGGCTACAAGGCCAAGGACCTGGACTTCGATGCGGCCCTGCAGGCCTCGATGCGCCAGCAGGGGCCGCTCGCCGCCACCGACACCAGGCACGTCGCAGTTCCCGAGCAAGGCCCGGGACCGTTCCTGTTCAACCGCGACGGCGTCCAGCCCAGCCTGGACGGCAACACCGTCGACCCCGATCTCGAACGCGCCGCCTACGGCCGCGCGGCGCTGGAATACCGGGCCTCGTTGTCCTTCCTCGAATCCAAGGTCAAGAACATGCTGACCGCTATCACCGGCCAGTAAGGGGCACCGCCATGAGCAACCTGCCGATCTTCGATGTCGCCGGCTCCAGCCTGCAAGCGCAGTCGGTGCGGCTGAGCGCGATCGCCTCGAACCTGGCCAACGCCGACTCGATCGCGTCCACGCCCGAACAGGCGTACCGCCCGATCGAGCCGATCTTCCAGGCCCAGCCGAACCGCGAGGACGCCAGCCTGACCGGCGTGCGGGTCAAGGAGATCGCCAAGAGCGAGGTGCCACCGATCAAGCGCTACGAGCCGGGCCATCCGCTGGCCGATGCCGACGGCTACGTCTACGCGCCAGACATCGATCCGGTCGCGCAGATGGTCAACCTGATCTCCGCCTCGCGCAGCTACCAGGCCGGCGTGGAAGTGCTCAACACCGCCAAGGACCTGACCCTTGCCACCCTGACCATGGGCCGCTGAGGCGCCCCGGAGCCACCACGATGACCGCGATTTCAATGGATGCGCTTTCCAGCCTGGGCCTGACCGCCGGCGGCAAGAAGAATGCGATCGAGCGCCAGCAGGCCGACGAAAAGGCACAGAAGGACAAGCTCGGCCAGGCCGACTTCCTGATGATGATGACCCAGCAGCTGAAGAACCAGGACCCGCTCAATCCGATGGACAATGGCGCGTTCCTGGCGCAGCTGGCACAGATTTCCACGGTGCAGGGCCTGGGCGAGCTCAACAAGAAGGCCGACCAGTTCCTTGGCGTGAACGGCACCGACCAGGCGCTGCGCGGCGCGGCGCTGATCGGGCGCCAGGTCGAGGTACCGGGCGGCGCGCTCGCGCTGGGCGCGGACGGCAGCGCCACCGCCTCGGCCACCGCCACCGGCAAGGGCCCGGTCACGGTCGTGGTCCAGGACCGCAACGGCAATCCGGTGCGGACACTGAGCCTGGCCGACGCCGCCGCCGGCCCGCGCCGCATCGAGTGGGACGGCAAGGACGCGGCCGGCAATCGCCTGCCAGCGGGTGACTACCGGTTCGCGGCCAGCCAGGCCGGCGCCGACGGCAAGCCGGTGGCCCTGGATACCTACGGCAACGCCCGGGTCGAGAGCGTCAGCCTCGACAAGGACGGCGCCACCCTCAACCTGGCCGGCGGCAACCGCGTGCCGCTGGCCCAGGTGCTGCGCATCAGCTGACCCCCCACCGTCGTCCCGCCGGCCCGGAAGTGACGGGAAAACGCTCCCGAACCACGCCTGCCACTACCTCGAGGAACCACCATGGGCTTCAACACTTCTCTTTCCGGTCTGCGTGCCAGCAACACCGACCTCAACGTGACCTCCAACAACATCGCCAACTCGGCGACCACCGGCTTCAAGGAGTCGCGCGCGGAGTTCGCCGACATCTTCATGGGCAGCACCTATGGCATCGCCAACAACGCGGTCGGCAGCGGCGTGCGCGTGGCCGACATCGCCCAGCAGTTCAAGCAGGGCAACATCGACAACACCGAGAACACGCTGGACGTGGCGATCTCCGGCGAGGGCTTTTTCAACGTATCCAACAATGGCAATACGCTGTACACGCGCTCGGGCAACTTCCAGATGGACAAGAGCGGCTACGTGATCACCCCTGACGGCTACAACCTGCAGGTGTTCGCGCCCAACGATGACGGCACCGCGGTCACCTCGGCGATGCAGAACCTGCAACTGACCACCACCGACAGCGCCCCCAACCCGACCAGCTCGGTCAGCGCCGATCTGACCCTGCCGGCCAATGCCAGCGCGCCGACGGTCAGCCCCTTCGACCCGAGCGACACCGACAGCTACAACCACTCGACCTCGCTGACCGTGTACGACTCGCTGGGCGTGTCGCACACGCTGACGCTGTACTACGTCAAGACCGCCAACGCCAACGAGTGGCAGCAGTACGCCTACATCGATGGCAGCTCGGTCAGCGCGAGCCCGACCACGTTGCAGTACTCCGACAGCGGCACGCTGACCTCGCCGGCCAGCGGCGAGATCGCGCTCGACAGCTTCACCCCGTCCAACGGCGCCGGCACGCTGTCGATCACGCTCGACATGGCCAACTCCTCGCAGTACGGCGAATCCTTCGCGGTCAACGACCTGAGCCAGGACGGCTACGCCGCCGGGCGCCTGTCCAAGTTCGAGATCGCCCAGGACGGCATGGTCTATGCCAACTACAGCAACGGCAACAAGGTGCTGCTCGGGCAGATCGCGCTGACCAACTTCAACAACAAGCAGGGCCTGGCGCCGCAAGGCAACAACTGCTGGACCGCGAGCGCCGCGGCCGGCACGCCGCGTACCGGCGCGCCCGGCAGCTCCAACTTCGGCAACGTGCAATCCGGCGCGCTGGAGGCCTCCACGGTCGACCTGACCGAGCAGCTGGTGAACATGATCGTGGCGCAGCGCAACTTCCAGGCCAACGCCAAGATGATCACCACCCAGGACGAGCTGACCCAGACCGTGATCAACATCAACCGCTGATCCGCCGCCGTCCCTTAACCGTCATTCCCGCCTTCGCGGGAATGACGAATCCAAAGCGAGGTTTCCACATGGACAAGGCCGCCTACGTCGCGATGACCGGCGCCAGCGCCACGCTGCAGGCGCAGACCGCGGTCTCGCACAACCTGGCCAATGCCGACACCGCCGGCTTCAAGGAAGCGCTGGCGAACACCCAGGCCTTTCGCATTCCCGGGCCGGGCCATGCCTCGCGCTACGACACCATCCTCGGCGACACCGGTTTCGATGCCCGGCCCGGTGCGCAGCAGCTCACCGGCAATCCGCTGGACGTCTCGCTGATCCAGGACACCTGGCTGGCGGTGCAGTCCGGGGACGGCCAGGAGGGCTACACCCGCGCCGGCAACCTGCAGTTGACCCCGAACGGCCAGCTGCTCTCCGCCGGGCGTCCGCTGCTGGACGACAACGGCGCACCAGTGACGGTGCCGCCGCACGAGTCGATGACGATCGGCCACGACGGCACGATCTCGATCGTGCCACAGGGCCAGGGGCCGGAGGCGATGGCGATCGTCGGCCGGCTGCGCACCGTCAGCGCCGGGCAGAAACAGCTCGTGCGCGGGCTGGACGGGCTGATGCGCAACGCCGACCCACGCACGCCGTTGCCGCGGGCGAACGGCGAGGTACTCAGCACCGGCATGGTCGAGGGCAGCAACGTCGACACCGCCGCGGCGCTGGTGCAGATGATCCAGCTGCAACGGCAGTTCGAGGCCCAGGTGAAGGTGGTCAAGGCCGCCGACGAGAACGCGCAGTCGGCGAACACGCTGCTGCGGTTGGGGGGCTAAAGGCCGGGATTGGGGATTCGTAGGAGTGACCTCGGCATGCCGAGGTCACTCCTACGCTTTTGCGAATCCCGAATCCCGAATCCCGAATCCCGGCTTTTCGGCACACGGATTGCATGGCTACCGACAACGGCGCAAACCCGGCGCCGCAGCGAGGAAGACGTCATGAATCAGGCTTTGTGGGTCGCCAAGACCGGACTGGATGCGCAGCAGACGCGCATGTCCGTGGTTTCCAACAACCTGGCCAACGCCAACACCACCGGTTTCAAGAGCGACCGCGCCAGCTTCGAGGACCTGCTCTACCACCAGGTGCGCCAGCCGGGCGGTTCCAGCTCGCAGCAGACCACGCTGCCGACCGGCTTGCAGCTCGGCACCGGCACCCGGGTGGTGGCCACCTCCAAGGACTTCCAGCAGGGCAGCCAGCAGCAGACCGGCAACGCGCTGGACGTGATGGTCAACGGCCGCGGCTTCTTCGAGGTGCAGATGCCCGACGGCACCTCCGCCTACACCCGCGACGGCACCTTCCACGTCAACGCCGAGGGCCAGGTCGTCACCAACAGCGGCTATCCGTTGCAGCCGGGCATCCAGATCCCCGAGGGCGCGCAGAGCATCACCATCGGCAGCGACGGCACCGTCAGCGTACAGGTGGCCGGGTCCACCGCCGCCACCGAAGTCGGCACGATCAGCATCACCGACTTCATCAACCCGGCCGGCCTGCAGGCCAAGGGCCAGAACCTGTACGTGGAGACCACCGCCTCCGGGCCGGCGCAAAACGGCACGGCCGGCCTGGACGGCCTGGGCAGCATCGTCCAGGGCGCGCTGGAAGGCTCCAACGTCAACACGGTCGAGCAACTGGTCAGCATGATCGAGACCCAGCGCGCCTATGAGATGAACGCCAAGGCGATCTCGACCACCGACGCGATGCTCGGCTACCTGAACAACAACACCTGAGGCCTTGCCGCATGAAGACCTATCGCCTGGCGCTGTGCGCCCTCGCCTCCTCGCTGCTGCTCAGCGGCTGCGTCAGCCTGCCGCTGTTCTCGATGGGCAAGAAAAAGAAAGAAGACGCCGAGGTTCCGCAGACCGCGATCGAGTACGCGCCCACTGCCGGCGCGATCTATCGCGAAGGCGCGCCCGGCCGCATGAACCTGTTCGCCGACCACCGCGCGCGCGATGTCGGCGACCTGCTGACGATCGTGCTGAGCGAGACCACCGCCGCACAGACCAAGGCCTCGACCACGACGTCCAAGGACACCACGGTGGACATGGAGAATCCGACCATCGCCGGCAAGACCCCTACCTTCCGCGGCCGCGACATCCTGCACAGCGAGGTCGACGCCAGCCGCGACTTCACCGGCACTGGCGACAGCAGCCAGAGCAACAGCCTCAACGGCAACCTCACCGTCACGGTGATCCGCAGGCTGGCCAACGGCAACCTGGTGGTGCGCGGGCAGAAGAACCTGCGCCTGAACCAGGGCAACGAGTTCGTGCAGGTCGAGGGCGTGGTGCGCGAGGTCGACATCACCCGCGAGAACACCGTGCCCTCCAGCCTGGTGGCCGACGCGCGCATCTCCTACAACGGCCGCGGCACGCTCTCGCAGAGCAACCAGATGGGCGCGTTGGCGCGCTTCTTCAATTCCCCGCTGTACCCGTACTGAGGCGGCGACGATGCGAGTCCTTGGCAAAAGCCCGCGTGTCCCGGTGCGGGAATTCAACCGGCGGCTGTTGTGCGCGCTCGCGCTGCTGGGCGCTTTCCTGGCGCCGGCCCAGGCCGAGCGCGTCAAGGATCTGGCGCAGGTCGGCGGCGTGCGCAGCAACCCGCTGGTCGGCTACGGCCTGGTGGTCGGCCTGGACGGCACCGGCGACCGCACCAGCCAGACCCCGTTCACGGTGCAGAGCCTGAAGAACCTGCTCAACGAACTGGGGGTCAACGTGCCTTCCAGCGTCAACCCGCAGCTGAAGAACGTCGCGGCGGTGGCGATCCACGCCGACCTGCCTGCGTTCGCCAAGCCCGGCCAGCCGATCGACGTCACCGTGTCCTCGATCGGCAACTCGGTCTCGCTGCGCGGCGGCACGCTGCTGATGGCGCCGCTGAAGGGTATCGATGGCCAGGTCTACGCGATCGCCCAGGGCAACCTGGTGGTCGGCGGTTTCGGCGCGGAGGGCAACAGCGGTTCGCGGGTGTCGGTCAACGTGCCCAGCGTCGGCCGCATCCCCGGCGGCGCGCTGGTCGAGCGCGCCCTGCCCGACGTGTTCGCCGGCGCCGGCGAGATCACCCTCAACCTGCACCAGCCCGACTTCACCACCGCCTCGCGGCTGGTGGCCGTGCTGGATTCCACGTTCGGCCCCGGCAGCGCCCGCGCGATCGACGGCGGCACCGTCGCGCTGCACTCGCCAACCGACGCGAGCGCGCGCATCAACTTCCTGGCCCAGGTCGAGAGCCTGGAACTGACCCCCGGCGAGGCCGCGGCGCGGATCGTGATCAACTCGCGCACCGGCACGGTGGTGATCGGCTCGGCGGTACGGGTGATGCCGGCCGCGGTCGCGCACGGTTCGCTGACGGTGACGGTGGCCGAATCGAGCAACGTCAGCCAGCCGAACGCGTTCTCGAACGGCCAGACCGTGGTGACGCCGCAGTCGCAGGTCAGCGCGACCGCCGAGAGTAGCCACATGCTCAAGTTCCAGGGCGGCGTCACCCTCGACCAGATCGTCAAGGCGGTCAACGAGATCGGCGCGGCCCCCGGCGACCTGGTCGCGATCCTCCAGGCGCTCAAGCAGGTTGGCGCACTGCAGGCCGAACTGGAGGTGATCTGATGAACATCGTGCGTCCCGGCTTTTCCTTTGGCCCGATCGATCAGAAGCCCTCGCCGCAGCGGATCGACGAGGTCTCGCGCAAGCTCGAGAGCCAGTTCACCCAGATGCTGGTCAAGTGCATGCGCGATGCCGGCGATGCCAGTGGCGGAGATCCGCTGTTCCCCGAACAGAACCAGGCCTATCGCGACCTGTACGACCGCCAGCTCTCGGACCTGCTCAGCCAGGGCAAGGGACTGGGTCTGGCGCCGTTGATCGCCAAGCAGCTCAACGGTGGCAAGCCACTCGATGCCGGCAAACCCGGCAATGGCAACGGCCTGGTCGACCCGGCGCCGTCGCAGCTGCGTTCGCAGGACGCGTTCTACAAGCGCTTCCCGGCGGGCGCTGCCACTGCCGATGCGCTCGATGCGGTCGCCGGACGCGGCGACATGACCCGTGGCAGCCGCATGGCGACAACCGCCGACGATGTGGCGCTGATCGATTCGCGTGCCTGCGACGAGGTCCAGGACGTGGCCGAAACCGACCCCAGCGCCTTTCCGGTCGGCACTCCCGAACACTTCGTCGCCAAGATCTGGCCGCATGCCCAGCGCGCCGCGAGGGAGCTTGGCGTGGATCCGCGCGCACTGGTCGCGCAGGCCGCGCTGGAGACTGGCTGGGGCCGCCGTGGCATCCGCGACCGCGACGGCAACAGCGCCAACAACCTGTTCGGGATCAAGGCGACCGGCTGGAAGGGCGAACGGGTCAGCACCTCGACCCATGAATACGTGGCCGGCCAGCGCCGTACCGAACGCGCCGACTTCCGCGCCTACGCCTCGCCCGCCGACAGTTTCGCCGACTACGTGCGGCTGCTCAAGAACAGTCCACGCTACCAGGGCGCGCTCAACGCCGGCGACGACGTGCGCCGCTTCGCCTCCGAACTGCAGCGCGCCGGCTATGCCACCGATCCGGCCTATGCCCGGAAGATCCACGCCATCGCCAACGGCCCGACCCTGGACCGTGCCCTGGCCAGTGCCACCGCCACCGCACCGCCCATGTCCGGCACCCTTCTCGCCAGCCGCTGACTGAGGATATCCGCGCATGTCCAGCCTGCTCGCCACCGGCACCAGCGCCCTGCGCAGCTACCAGCGCTCGCTCGGTACCATCGGCAACAACGTGGCCAACGCGACGACCCCCGGTTACAGCCGGCAGGTCGCCGAGCTGGCTTCGCGCGACACCGGCGGCGTGCATGTGCAGGACATCAAGCGCATGACCGATGCGCTGGCGACCGGCCGCGTACTGGATAGCACCGGCGAGCTCAATCGCCTCGAACAGCTGTCGGGCAAGGCCGGCGACCTGGATACGCTGATGTCCGACAGCGCGACCAACCTCAGCGGTACCTGGTCGAGCTTCTTCGACGGCCTGAGCGAACTCGGCGCCAATCCGGCCTCGGACACCGCGCGCAAGGCGGTACTGCAGAACGCCGACGCGCTGGCCGGGCGCTTCAGGCAGCTGGACAGCGCCATGGACGGCATGGCCAGCGACGTGGACGCCGCCCTCGCCGACAGCGTGCGCCAGGTCAACGACCTCGCCAGCCAGATCGCCGAGCTGAACCGGCAGATCGCGCGCGGCACCGCGGACGCGCCGGAAACGCTGGACAAGCGCGACCTGCTGGTCGAGCAACTGATCGGCCTCACCGGCGGCACCACGTTCACCCAGGACGACGGATCGATCAACCTGTACACCTCGG
Source organism: Pseudomonas sp. (assembly GCA_047607345.1). Lineage (GTDB taxonomy): Bacteria > Pseudomonadota > Gammaproteobacteria > Xanthomonadales > Xanthomonadaceae > Pseudomonas_S. The sequence goes on from JASGDF010000028.1 coordinate 27,065, forward strand.
GCGGGCAGGCGCTGGTCGTGGGAGTCACCCCGATGACGTTGGCGGCCGTCAGCGACCCCTACCAGTCCGGCCGGCTCAACCTCGCGCTGCAGGCGCAGGGGCAGACCATCCCGCTCGGCAACGACGTGCTGGGCGGCAAGCTGGGCGGCCTGCTGGATTTCCGCAGCGACGTGCTCGACCCGGCCAGGAGCGAGCTGGGGCGTCTGGCGGTCGCGCTCAGCACCAGCATCAACCAGGCCCAGGCGGCCGGCACCGACATCTACGGCGACGCGGGCGCGGACCTGTTCTCGATCGATCCGCCGGAAGTCAGCGCGCACGCCAGCAACACCGGCGCGGCGACGCTGCAGGCCAGCGTGTCCGATATCGGCCAGCTCGATGGCACCGATGTCGTGCTGCGCTTCGACGGCAGTGCCTGGTCCGCGGCCGATGCGGCTACCGGCGCGGCGCTGACGCTGACCGGCACCGGCGCCAGCGGCGATCCGCTGGTCGTCGACGGCGTGGAGGTCGAGGTGAGCGGCGCCGCCGCGGCGGGCGACCGCTTCCTGCTGCGCCCCAGCCGTGGCGCCGGCACGCTCCAGCTCGCCGTCGGCGACCCCGGCCTGGTCGCGGCCGCGCGCGCGGTCCAGGGCAGCGCCGACCTGGACAACATCGGCAATGCCACGGTCGCCAGCCTGACCGTGACCGATGCGGACAATGCCGCGCTGCGCACCGCCTCGACGATCGAATTCACCGATTCGAACCAGTACACCATTGACGGCGAAGGTCCCTACAGCTACTCGGCCGGCGACACGATCGCCGCCAACGGCTGGAGCTTCAAGCTGGACGGCGCGCCGGCCGCCGGCGACGTCTTCAGCATCGCCGCCACCGGCCCTGGCTCCAGCGACAACGCCAACGTGCTGAACATGGCGGTGCTGGACGAGGCCAAACTGCTGTCCAGCGGCACGCTGAGCCTCAACGGCGCGCTGGCGAGCTTCACCACCACCGTTGCCTCGGCCGCCGCGCAGTCCAACTACGCCTACGAGTCCGAGCAGACGATCCACAACCAGGCGGTGGCCGCGCGCGACTCGGTCTCCGGCGTCAACCTCGACGAGGAAGCGGCGGACCTGATCAAGTACCAGCAGGCCTACCAGGCGGCGGCCAAGATCATCGCCAGCGCCGACAACATCTTCCAGTCCCTGTTGCAGGCGGTCTAGCCATGGGCATCACCCGCGTCTCCACCAACGGCCAGTACCAGTTCTCGCTCAACCTGATGCTGGCCAAGCAGCGTGAACTGGCCAAAACCTACCAGCAGGTTTCCACGGGATCGAAGATGGTCAACGGCGCGGACGACCCGCTCGGCGCCGGTCGCTCGGTGCAGATGGACCGCAGCCTGGACCGTCTGGACCAGTACGGAGCCAATGCCAAGACCGTCGAGAGCCGCCTCAACCAGCAGGAAAGCGTGCTGGCGCAGGCCGGCGACCTGCTGAGCCGGGTCAGGACCCTGACCATTCAGGCCAATACCGCCACGCTTTCCGACCAGGACCGCAAATCGATCTCCAGCGAGGTCGGCTCGATCCACGACCAGCTCATGGCCCTGGCCAACACCGACGACGGCATGGGCCGCTACCTGTTCGGCGGCAGCCAGGACGCCAACGCGCCGTTCAGCCTCAGCGGCGACAGCGTCGTCTACAACGGCGACCAGAACCAGCGCAAGGTCGAGGTGTCCTCCGGCCTGCAGGTGGACGACACCCTGCCCGGCAGCGAGGTGTTCATGCGGATCCGCACCGGCGACGGCAGTGCCGACGCGGCGGCCGACACCGACAACACCGGCACCGGTGTCCTGATGGATTTCGGCGTCACCAACACCGCCACCTGGGACAAGGCCAGCTACGACATCGTGTTCACCGCGCCGGACAGCTACGAGGTCCGCGACGCGAGCGGCAGCGTCCTGGAGACAGGCAGCTACAGCGCGGGAGACACCCTCGAATACGGCGGCATCCAGATGCGCCTGGAAGGCACGCCGGCCACGGGCGACCAGTTCCACATCGGCCCGGCCGGCACCCGCGACGTGTTCGCTACGTTGCAGGAGCTGATCGGCGCGCTGGGCAGCGAGGCCAACTCGCCGGAGGAGCTGGCCGCGCAGCAGAACGTGCTGCAGGCCTCGCTGCGCGACATCGGCGGTGCCCAGCAGCACTTCATCGATGCGCGTGCCTCCGGCGGTGCCGGCCAGGGCGCGATCGAAAACGCCAATGCGCTCAACGCGTCCAGGACCGTCGCCACCCAGACCAACCTGTCGGCGATCCGCGACCTCGACTATGCCGAGGCGCTCAGCCGCTACAGCCAGCAGAACACCGCGCTGGAGGCGGCGCAGCGGGTGTTCGCGCAGTTCCAGCAGATGTCGCTGTTCGACCTGATCTGAGCCCGTGTCCATGCCCGCCCCGGTCCGCGCGTCGTTCCCCGCCGTCCCCGCGCAAGCGGGCGCGGCGCGGCGGGCGTCTCGCGCCAGCGTCGCCCTCCGTGGGAAGAATTTGCTAAAGCTTGCCATTTTCGCGCCGTTATCGACCCATCAGGGCCTGGCGAAAAGTGGCGTTTCGCTTGCGAAAAACTGCAAAAGGAGCCGTAAAAAACCTTTAAAGCTTGTCGCCCTGTCGCCGTTATCCATTCCAGCAGAGGCAAGGGGAGTTCACCCGGCTGGCTGCGAAAGCCGGCCGGACAGTTCTCCGCCGGGTCACATCCCAACTGGAGATAACACCATGGCACAAGTCATCAACACCAACGTGATGTCGCTGAACGCTCAGCGGAATCTGAACAACACCACCTCGAGCCTGTCGAACACGATCCAGCGTCTGTCGTCCGGCCTGCGCATCAACAGCGCGAAGGACGACGCCGCCGGCCTGGCGATCTCCGAGCGCTTCAGCACCCAGATCAACGGCCTGGACCAGGCTTCGCGCAACGCCAACGACGGCATCTCGCTGGCGCAGACCGCCGAAGGCGCGATGGAGGAGATCACCAACAACCTGCAACGCATCCGCGAGTTGTCGGTGCAGTCGGCCAACGCCACCAACTCGGACGAGGACCGCGACGCGCTGCAGTCGGAAGTCGACCAGCTGCTAAAGGAAATCGACCGCGTCGCCAACCAGACCAACTTCAACGGCACCAGCCTGCTGGACGGCAGCTTCGCCGGCGCGCTGTTCCAGGTCGGCGCCAACTCGGGCCAGACCATCAACGTCGGCAGCATCGTCGATGCCAACGTCGACTCGCTGGGCAGCTCGAAGTTCGCCGGCGACGCCACCGTGACCCTCGCCTCGGGTACCGCGACGGCCAGCGGCACGGTTTCCGGCGTGACCATCGACGTCACCGATTCCGACGGCACCACCACGACCATCACGCTCGATGCCTTCGATTACGAGGAGGGCGACGACCTCACCGCCAAGCTGGCCTCGGCGATCAACGACAAGCTGGACCTGACCGGCGTGTACGCGACGGTCAGCGACGACGGTGAGTTGACCCTGAGCTCGGTGAAGGCCGGGCAGGACTTCAGCCTCACCGACGGCAGCAGCCTGGGGGCCACGTTCACGGCGGGCACCTCGTACGCCGACGAAACCGCGGTCACCGCCGGCTCGATCGATATCACCGACTTCACCGGTGCCTCGCGCGCCCTGGACATCATCGATACCGCGCTGAAGAGCGTCACCTCGGCCCGCGCCGACATGGGTGCGATCCAGAACCGCTTCACCTCGACGATCGCCAACCTGTCCACCACCTCCGAGAACCTGTCGGCCTCGCGCAGCCGCATCATGGATGCCGACTACGCCTCGGAGACCGCCGAGCTGAGCCGCACCCAGATCCTGCAGCAGGCCGGTACCGCCATGCTGGCCCAGGCCAACGCGTCGACCCAGAACGTGTTGAGCCTGCTGCAGGGCTAAGCGACATCCCGGAGGGCGCCCCCCGGCGCCCTCCGGACCTACCCGATGGAAACGCGCATGATCCGATCCAACCGCTGGAATCACCCGCAGGCCCGCAAGGGCCGTGTTCGTTCCTGCGCCTGAGGACAGCACCCCATGGCCTCCATCTACACCGGCACCATCAGCTTCTCCGGACTCAGCTCCGGCATCGACACCAGCGAGATGGTGACCAAGCTGGTCGCGGCCGAGCGCGCCGGCGCGGACACCCGCATCAGCACCGCCACCAGCAGCGCCCAGTCCAAGATCTCCTCGCTCGGCAACGTGTCGTCCTCGCTCAGCTCGCTGCAGACCGCGCTCGACGCGCTGGCCAGCGACGAGAGCGGTAACGCGCGCACGACCACCGTGGCCGACGGCGCCGGTTTCACCGCCAGCGCCGCCTCTGGAGCCGCGGTCGGCAGCTACGACATCGAGGTCGTCCAGCTGGCGACCAAGCACAAGCTCACCACCGCCGCCTATGATTCCGATGCCACCGTCGGCAGCGGCACGCTGAGCATCTCGGCCGGCGACGAATCGTTCGACGTCAGCATCAGCAGCACCGCCACGCTCAGCGACATCGCCAAGGCGATCAACACCGCGGCCGCCGGCAAGGGCGTGGTCGCCAGTATCGTCAGCACCGACGACGGCGACCGCCTGGTGCTGACCGCCGCCGACACCGGCGAAGCCAACGCCATCACCGTGACCAGCAGCGACAGCAGCCTGGCCGCGCTGACCTACCCCGGCACCACCAGCACCGACGACGACGGCAATACCGTCACCACCGGCCTGACCGAAAGCACGGCAGCCCAGGACGCGGTGATCAAGGTGGACGGCTACACCAAGACGTCTTCAAGCAACACCATCGACGACGTGCTCGACGGCGTGACCCTGACCCTGACCCAGGCCACCGAGGGCACGGCCTACGCGCTGGACATCGACAGCGACCAGAGTTCCATCAGCAGCGCGGTGTCGACCTTCGTCAGCGCCTACAACTCGCTGCTGACGATGCTCAGCACGGTCAGCGCTTTCGACATCGAGGAGGAGACCCAGGCGCCGCTGACCGGCGATGCGATGGTGCGCAGCTTGCAGAGCCAGCTGCGCAATCTGGTCGGCAACAACATCGTCGCGCTCAACGCGCTGGGCATCACCACCGACAAGACCGGCGCGATGACCCTGGACAGCAGCACGCTGGCCGAGGCGCTGGAGGACAACCCTTCCGCCGCCAGCAACCTGTTCAACAGCACCAGCAGTTCCAGCGGCACGTCCTCCACCAGCGCGTCCAACCTGGGCACCAGCCTCGCCGCGCTGATCAGCAGCATGGTGGACAGCAACAAGGGCGTCATCACGCTGCGCACCGACTCGCTGAACGACAAGCTGGAGGACCTGGAAGACCAGAGCGCCGCGCTCGACGAGCGCATGGCCAAGGTGCAGGCCCGCTACGAGGCGCAGTTCACCGCCATGGAGACCACGATGGCACAGATGCAGACCACCAGCAGCTACCTGACCCAGATGCTCGACAGCATCAGCACCAGCAATTCCAGCTCCAGCAGCAGCTAACCCCCAATGAGGCAACCGGCCATGTATGGCGCCAACCGAAACGTCGCAGACTTCTATCGCAAGACCGGAGTCGCCAGCGCGGCACTGGGGGACGATCCGCACCGGCTGATCGGCCTGATGCTGGACGGCGCCTGCAAGCGCACCCGCCTGGCCCACGCCTGCATCGAGCGCCAGGACATCCCAGGCAAGGGCAAGGCGATCGCCGATGCCTGCGCGATCATTTCGCACCTCAATGCCTCGCTCAACCACGAGCTCGGCGGCGACATCGCCTCCAACCTGTCGGCACTGTACGACTACTGCATGCGCCGCCTGACCGAGGCCAACCTGCACAACGACAGGCAGGCGCTGGACGAGGTCAGCGGCCTGCTCGACGAGATCGCCTCGGCCTGGAACGCGATTCCCCGCGAGAACCGCCAGAAGCCCGAATTGGGAACGCCCGCATGACCACCAGCCTGGCCTCGCGCCGCCTGCTGTCCGGACTGGAGCAGATCCGCGACGCGCTCGAGGCCGGCGACTACGCCGTGCTCGAGGCCAGGCTCGGCGAGTACGACGCGGCGCTTCGCGCCTGCTTTTCCAGCGAGCCCCCAAAAGTGACGCTGGACGAGTGCCGGCAATTGCAGCAGCGGCACGCCGAGCTGCAGGCGGCGATGCACCGCCTGCGCGACGAGGCCGCCGAATGGCTGCGCAACGACCGCCGCATCCGCCACGCGATCCAGGCCTATGCCGGTCCGCGCGGACTGCGACGGCGTGGCGGACTGCGTTGAATCGCACCGGAGATACTACCGTTGAACACCTCATCGCCTTCCACTCCGGCCGACGCGGAACTGTTCCAAGACGCGATCTCCTGCGAACTGGCACTGCCGGCCGAATTCCGGCTGGGCACGGGGATCACCCGCGCTGGCGCGGCCGAATCGGTACTGCGTGGCATCGCCCAGGTCGAGGACCTGCGCGGCGATGAGACCAGCGAGGAGCGCGGCGAGCTGCCGCAGGCAATCGCGCGCGTGGAGGCCAAGCTGGATCTGATACTGGCGCTGATCGGCCAACTCGCCCGGCAGTCCGGCCATGCCCTGCCACTGCGACCGGTGCGCTGGTCACGTCGCGGCATCCGCTTGGAGATCGGCCCGCGCAGCGGCGCGGTGCCCGGCGCCGCCGGCACGCTCGCCCTGCAACCGGCCGACTGGCTCCCGGAGACGATCGAGCTGCCGGTCACGCTCCTGGCCGAGGCGGCCAGCGGCAACGGCGGTTTCTTCCTCTGGCTGCGCTTCAGCGAACTCGGGGCCGGCGTGGAAGCCGCGCTGGAACGGCACCTGTTCCGCCTGCACCGGCGCCAGGTAGCCGATGCGCGACGGCTGCGCTGAGCCGGCACGGCTTGGCGCGAGCTTGCCGCTCGGCTAAGGTTCCGCTTCATTGGGAGGTATTGCCGAACGTGCGAGTCATCATCGTCGACGATCACACGCTGGTGCGCGCGGGGCTATCGCGCTTGCTGCAAGGCTTCAGCGACATCGACGTCGTTGCCGAGGCCAGCAACGCGCAGCAGGCGCTCGAGCTGACCAGCCTGCATCGTCCGGACGTGGTGCTGATGGACCTGTCGCTGCCCGGGCGCAGTGGCCTGGACGCGATGAGCGACGTGCTGCGCGCCGCGCCGCGCACCCGTGTGGTGATGATGTCGATGCACGACGATCCAGCGCATGTGCGCGACGCCCTGGAGCGCGGCGCAATCGGCTTCGTGGTCAAGGACGCGGCCCCGCTCGAACTGGAACTGGCGCTGCGCGCGGCCATTGCCGGCCAGTTGTTCCTGAGCCCGCAGATATCCTCGAAGATAATCGCGCCGATACTCGGGCGCGAGAAACCGGTCGGCGTCGCCGCGCTGTCGCCGCGCCAGCGCGAGATCCTGCGCGAGATCGGCCGCGGGCAGAGCAACAAGGAGATCGCGGCCGACCTCGGGATCAGCGTCAAGACCGTGGAAACCCATCGCGCGCGGATGATGGAATCGCTCGGCTGCCGTCGCGCCAACGACCTGGTACTGCTTGCCGCGCGGCATCACAACGAACTGGTCTGAGCAGGCTCGGCTACGTGCAGGAGCAGCCGGCAAAAAACCGGTCGTCGCCTCCGCACAGGCGGGGATGATCCGCTCTGTTCACCGCTCCAAGTCCGAACCATGGTGATCGATCGCCGGCTACCGTCAAAAAGCCGACACCTGTTGCAGTCGGATGCCGAAATTCGGGAACCTCCCTACTCCATGTAGGTAAATTACCCACAACACCCACCAGAATCCCTGATTAAATCACCGTCGCCATCACATGCAAGATGCATTCCACGGCGCGCCGCCCGGGCGCTCTGGAGACATTGCATGAAGCCGACCATCTCCACCCAGCTGGGTCAGCAGCTCCACCTCACCCCGCAGCTGCTGCAATCGATCCGTCTGCTGCAGCTGGATGGCATGCAGCTGGAACTCGAGATCCGGCAGGCACTGGAGAACAACCCACTGCTGGAGTTGGAGGAATCACAGGACGAGGTGGCCGCGCATCGCGACGACGATGCGGCCGCGCTGGAAGTGGCCGCGTTCGACGAACTGCCGGAAAGCTCGATGTGGGATGTGACGGGTGCCTCCTGGCAGGACGGCGGCGACGACCGCATGCAGCGGATCGCCGCCGGCGAATCCACCGACCTGCACTTGCGCGTGCTGCAGACCCTGGCGCTGGAGCTGGACGAGCGCGAGCTGGCGGTCGCCGGGTTCTGGCTGGAGCACACCGACGAGGCCGGCTACCTGGATGCCGGGCTGGATGCTCTGACCCTGCTCGCCCGCGCCCGTTTCGACCTGGCCGACACCGCCGTCGAGGCGATCCGCCAGCGCCTGCTGCACGGCGAACCGGCCGGCCTGGCCGCGGTGGACCTGCGCGAGTGCCTGCTGGCCCAGCTGGCGACACTGCCCGGCCCGGTCGCGGCGCGGCCTCTGGCCGCGCGGATCCTGGGCGGCGGGCTGGAGCTGCTGGCCGGGCACGACTACCCCGCCCTCGCCCGCTGCCTGCGCGTGGAGGAAGCGGACGTGCGTGAGGCGGTCCGCCTGATCCTGTCGCTGCAACCCCGACCGGGCGAGGACCCGCTGGCCGACGACAACGCCAGCGTGATCCCGGACGTGCTCGCCTGGCATGCCGATGGCCAGTGGCGGGTCGCGCTGAACCCAACCACCACCCACCGGGTCGGGATCAACGCCGGCTACGAGCGGGCCCTGAGCGAGAGCAGCGAGGCCTCCCCGGCAATGCGCGAAATGCTCCAGGAAGCACGCTGGCTCACCCGCGGCCTGTCGATGCGCTACGAGACCCTGCTGCGCGCCACCCGCGCGATCGTCGAGCGCCAGGCGGCGTTCCTGGTCCGCGGCGAGGAGGCGATGGCGCCGCTGACGCTGAAGGAGATCGCCGACGAGATCGGCATGCACGAGTCGACGATCTCGCGCATCACCACCGGCAAGTACCTGCAGACCCCGCGCGGCACCTTCGAGCTGAAGCGCTTCTTCGCGGTGCGGCTGGAGGGCGCCAGCGTGTCGGGGGCGGCGGTGAAGGCGATGGTCAAGCGCCTGATCGACAGCGAACCGGCCGCGCGTCCGCTCGCCGACGAGGCGATCGCCGGGCTGCTGGCCCGCCAAGGCGTTAATATTGCGCGCAGAACGGTGGCCAAGTATCGCGAGCAACTCGATATCGCGCCCGCGCGGGAGCGTCGCCGAAACACCATGCCAGCGCTGGCCCGCGCCGGTTGAGCACAGGATCTGAAATGAGCAAGCTGACCGTTCTGCTGGTCGACGACCACGAGGGCTTCATCAACGCGGCGATGCGGCACTTCCGCAAGGTCGAATGGCTGGACATCATCGGCAGCGCCGCCAACGGCCTGGAAGCAATCG
>JASGDF010000029.1:0-6652 GCA_047607345.1 Pseudomonas sp.
CAGCAGCGCGCCGCGCTCGGCGGCCGGCGAGGCGGCCAGCGCCGCACGCGCCTTGGCGTCGGCACTCGCGCCCATCGAGGTCAGCATGGTGCGCAGGGCCTGTTCGTCCCAGTCCTGGCCGAACACATGCAGGCCCAGCGGCATGAAGTCCTCCTGCAGCTTGGTCAGGTAATGGCCGATCTCGTGCACCAGGAATTCGTCGTCGGCCTGTTCGAACGACACCCCGCGCAGCTTCAGCTCCTCGTCCATGCTGGCGACCAGCGCCGCGCGCAGGTGCAGCTCGTCGATCAGCGCGCGCATCGCCTGCACCGCCTGCGCGCGGGTGCCCGGATCGCTGGCCGCCTCGTAGCTCTCGACCAGCTGGCGCAGCCGCAGCAGCTTGTCGTACAGCGGCGTGGTCGACAGCGGCGGGGTCAGGTGGTCGATCATCACCGCCAGCCCGCGGCGCTTGGCCTGCAGGCCCTCGCCGACGCCATCGACGATGTAGGGATAGATCCCGGGCACGTCGCCGGCGATCAGCGCCGGGTAGTCGTCCTCGTCCAGGCCGATGCTCTTGCGCGGCAGAAACTCGTAGGTGGAATGGCGGCCGAGGTGGATCACCGCGTCGGCGCGGAATTCGTCGTGCAGCCAGTGGTAGAAGGCCAGGTACTGGTGGGTCGGCGGCAGGCTGGTGTTGGCGTGCAGCAGCTCCTCGTTCAACTCCCAGCCGCGCGGCGGCTGCGGGCCGACGAACACCTTGCCGAAGCGCAGCCCCGGCAGCACCAGGCGCTCGCCGGCGACCATGATCCGCCCCGGCGGCGCGCCCCAGCCACGCATGCCCTCGATGCCGGTGGCGGCCAGCGCCGCGTCCAGCCGCGCCAGCGCGTCGGCGTCGACATGCCCGGCGGCGATGCCGGCCTGGTAGCGCTGCTGCAATTGCCCGAACAGCGCCAGCGCGCGCTCGCGCGCCGGATGTCGGGTGCCTTCGAGGATGTGGCGCAGCTCGCGCAGGGTGCGCTCGACCCGCGTCTGTGCCAGCTCGGGATGGCGCGCGGCCAGCGCCGCCTGCACGTCGTCGCGCAGCAGCGCCAGCGCGCCGCCCTGCATCTCGTCGCGGATGCCCGGCGGCAACGTGGCGAACCAGCGCGCGTAGTCGGCGGCCGGCATGGTCTGCACGCGCGTGGCCATCTCGCTCAGCGCGTCGCCCTGCTCGGGCAGGTTGATGCCGTCGTGCTGCAGCCGTTCCAGCAGCGCGGCCGGGGTGTCGGGCAGCGCGCCGGTGTCATAGCCGGCGGTTTTCAGCTCGCGCAGGATGCGCAGCAGCGAGGCCGGCACGTCGAGGTTGTCGGCGCCGATGTTGTGCCGGCCTGGCGGGTGGTTGTAGTAGACGATCGCCACGCGCTTGTCGGCGTTGGGCAGGCTTTGCAGCCGCGCCCAGTTGCCGGCGCGGCGCGCCAGGTGCTCGATCTGCGCGGACAGCGGCTGTACCTGCGCGACCTCGATGCCGGTCAGTGGATCGGCCTGCGGCGGTTGCGCGGCGGCGATTACCAGTGGCTGGCCGATGCCCTGCAGCTCGGGCATCGCGATGCGGTAGTAGACGCTGTCGCGCGCGATGCCCTGCTCGGACAGGTGCCAGGCGGCCTGTTCCATGTCGTGCAGGCGGATGCCCTTGAGCACCGGCACGCCCAGTTGCGCCAGCGCCTGGCTGGCGGCCTGGCGATCGCTGCTGCCGCCGATCACGAAGTCCTGCAGCGAGACGATCGCGGCCAGCTGGCCTGGCGCGCCGTCGCCCTGCAGCTTCTGCCGCAGCAGCGCCAGCGCCTGGCTGCTGGCGCTGCCCCAGCGCGCCAGTACCGGCAGGCAGCGCAGTTGGCGGCGCGCCAGCGCCTGGCACAGCGCGTCGATCACCGCCAGGTCGCCGGCGGGGTCGGCGCGCTCGTGGTCGAGGATCGCCACCACGCGCTCGCCGGCCTGCGGGTGGTACTGCGCCAGGGGCTGCCAGTCGCCGCCATGGCGGACGCGGATCGCGGCGATGTCCTGGACCTTCGGCAGCGGGCGCTGTCCGGCCAGCTCGGCGAACAGCGCGGCGAGGTTGGCGGCGTTGCGGTTCTGCCAGTAGCCGCGGGCGTGGATCCACGGCGCCAATGTCGGATGCGCGGCGCTGGCGCGCGCGACCCAGGCCGCGTCGGAGGCGGTGTCGGACTCGGCCGAGGACAGCTGCCGGTAGCGCGGGTCGGCGTCGGCGAACAGTCGCCGGCCCTGCCAGCGGCTGGCCATGCCCAGCTCCGGCGCGGAACTGACCGCCAGCACGTTGGCCGGCCCGTGTTCGCCGAGCAGCGGCAGCAGGCGCCGGGCGTTGTCGTTGAACACGGTGGCCAGGAATACCGCGTCGGCGCCGTCGAACAGTTGTGCCAGCTGCGCGTCGGTCATCGCCTCGACCTGCGCGGTGGTGCGGAAGCGCAGCCGCAGGCGCGGGTGCTGCTGGTGGAACGCGCGACCGGCCTCGGCCAGGGTCGCCGCGTTCTGCTCGGAGACGATCGCCACCAGGGTGCGGCGCGGCTGCCACGGTGTCCACCAGGCGAGCGCGGCGAGCAGCACCGCGGCGAGCGGGATCAATAGCAGCAGGAGCTTGTTGCGCGGCATCGGCGGCTCTTTCCTGGGCGGCGCGCGCGCGGCGATCCCGCGCGGACGCGGGACGGTGACGTTCGACACCCGCCGTGTCGTGGGTCGGGGCGCACAGGCCGGTATCCGGGCTGTCGCGGGCGCTTGCGCGGTTGCGGCGCCTTCCCGGGAAACGCTCCCAGTGGCGGGCGGAACCCTGCGCGGCGTTTCGTCGCACAGACCTGCGATCACCGTTGCGGGGGCAGCGCAGGCATTACCTGCTTCCCGTTTGACCCTGCGGACAGGGCACCTGTGCGGCAATGGCCCATACGGCCGGGCCCTGGGCATTGTAGGGGCTGGTTGCGGTCCTCGTGCCTGCGCGTGCGACGAAATTCATCGACATCCGTCCCGATCCCGTACCCGAGCCGGAAATATTCCCGCGCACCGCGACGCGGCTGGCTTGTGCGGTGACTCCATGTTCCCGGGGACGCGGCGTATCCTTTCCGGTTTCGACATCGCGGGTGCGGCGGATGGGCAGGGGCGGGGCGCGACATGCTTGAGCACGGCGGGCGTCTGCTGCGCGCGGCGCGCGCGTACGGCATCGCGCCGGAACGCTGGCTCGACCTGTCCACCGGCGTGAGCCCGTTCGCCTGGCCGGTGCCGGCGGCGATCCCGGCACAGGTCTGGCAGCGCCTGCCCGAGGACGACGACGGCCTGGTCGAGGCGGCCTGCGCCTATTACGGCGCGCCGGCACTGCTGCCGGTGTCCGGTTCGCAGGCCGCGATCCAGGCACTGCCGCTGTTGCGCGCGCGCAGCCGGGTCGGTGTGCTGGCGCCGGGCTATGCCGAGCACGCGCACGCCTGGCGCCGCGCCGGGCACGAGGTGCTCGCGCTGCCGGCGGCGCGGTTGCTGGCCGAGGCCGACGCTTTCGACGTCGTGGTGCTGATCCATCCGAACAATCCCGGTGGCGAGTGCTTCGACGGCGCCACGCTGCTGGCGCTGCATGCGCGTCTGGCCGCGCGCGGCGGCTGGCTGGTGGTGGACGAGGCGTTCATGGATGCGACGCCGGAGCACAGCCTGTGCCCGCATACCGCGCGCGACGGATTGGTGGTGCTGCGCTCGGCCGGCAAGTTCTTCGGCATGGCCGGCGCGCGCGCCGGCTTCGCCTGCGCCGCGCCGGCACTGCTGGAGGCGCTGCGCGAGCGGCTCGGCCCGTGGACGCTGACCGGGCCGTCGCGCTGGGCGTTGCGGCAGGCGCTGGCCGACCGGGTCTGGCAGCAGCAGGCGATCCTGCGCTTGCATGCGGCCAGTGATGCATTGGCGCAACTGCTGCGGTGGCATGGCGTGATGCCCACGGCCGACACCGCCTTCTTCCAGTGGTGCCGGCGCGACGACGCGGCGGCGCTGCACGACGCGCTGGCGCGGCGCGGCATCCTGGTACGGCGGTTCGAGGAGCCGGCGAGCCTGCGCTTCGGATTGCCGGCGGACGCTGCGGAGTTGGCGCGGCTGGACGCGGCGCTGGCGGGGGTGTTTTTTGTGGGAGGGACTTCAGTCCCGACGCTTTCCAGGCAAGGCTTGGTCGAGACTGAAGTCCCTCCCACAACAGGCGCCAACACATTGATGGTCCAGGGCTGCACCTCCGATGCCGGCAAGAGCACGCTGGTCGCCGCGCTGTGCCGCTGGCTGCGCCGGCGCGGCGTGGCGGTGGCACCGTTCAAGCCGCAGAACATGGCGCTGAACTCGGCGGTCACCGCCGACGGCGGCGAGATCGGTCGCGCCCAGGCGGTGCAGGCGCAGGCCTGCGGGCTGGAGCCGCATACCGATTTCAACCCGGTGCTGCTCAAGCCCAATAGCGATACCGGCGCGCAGGTGATCGTGCACGGTCGCGCGATCGGCAACCTCGACGCGGTGGCCTACCAGGCCTACAAGCAGACCGCACGCGCGGCGGTGCTGGCCTCGCACGCTCGCCTGCGCGAGCGCTTCGCGGTGGTGATGGTGGAGGGCGCCGGCAGCCCGGCCGAGATCAACCTGCGCGAGCACGACATCGCCAACATGGGTTTCGCCGAGGCGGTGGACTGCCCGGTGATCCTGGTCGCCGACATCGACCGTGGCGGCGTGTTCGCGCACCTGGTCGGCACGCTGGCGCTGCTGGCGCCGGGCGAACGCGCGCGCGTGGCCGGGTTCGTGATCAACCGCTTTCGCGGCGACCTCGCGCTGCTGCGGCCGGGCCTGGACTGGCTGGAGAAGCAGACCGGCAAGCCGGTGCTCGGCGTGCTGCCCTATCTGCACGGGCTGCAGCTGGAGGCCGAGGACGCGCTGCCGCGCACGCAGGTGGACAAGCCGGGCGCGCAGCTGACGGTCGCGGTGCCGGCGCTGCCGCGGATCAGCAACCACACCGACCTCGACGCGCTTGCCGCGCATCCGCAGGTGGCGCTGCGCTTCGTCGGCCCCGGCGAGGAGTTCCCGGCCTGCGACCTGATCGTGCTGCCAGGCAGCAAGTCCACCCGCGCCGATCTGGCGTGGCTGCGCGCGCAGGGGTTCGATGCGGCGATCGCGCGCCATCTGCGCCACGGCGGCAGGGTGATCGGCATCTGCGGCGGTTTCCAGATGCTCGGCCGCCAGGTGCACGACCCGCACGGCATCGAGGGCGAGTCCGGCAGTAGCGAGGGGTTGGGCTGGCTCGAGCTGGAGACTGTGCTGGCGCCGGAAAAGCAACTGCATCGCGTCGCTGGCCGGCTCGCGCTCGGCCAGGTGCCGGCGCACGGCTACGAGATCCACTGCGGCATCAGCAGCGGCGAGGCGCTGTCGCGTCCGCTGTTGCACCTCGACGATGGCCGCACCGACGGCGCGTTCGGCGCCGACGGCAACGTCGCCGGCAGTTATCTGCACGGCCTGTTCGACGCGCCGCAGGCGCTGGCCGCGCTGCTGGCCTGGGCCGGCCTGCGCGCGCCGCAGGCGCTGGACATCGGCGCGCTGCGCGAGGCCACGCTGGAGCGGCTGGCCGACGCGGTCGAGCAGCACCTGGACACCGCCGCGCTGGCGCGGCTGACGGCGGGAGCACCGGCATGCACGAATTGATCCTCGGCGGCGCGCGCTCCGGCAAGAGCGCGTTGGCCGAACGTATCGCCGCCGACAGCGGCCGCGAGGTGGTCTACATCGCCACCGCGCAGGCGTTCGATGCCGAGATGGCCGCGCGCATCGCCGACCATCGCGCGCGGCGCCCGCGGCACTGGACCTGCGTCGAGGAACCGTCGGCACTGGCCGCCACGCTGCGCGTGCAGGCCGCGCCGGGGCGCTGCTTGCTGGTCGATTGCCTGACGCTGTGGATGAGCAACCTGCTCGGCGACGCCGATCCCGGCCGCTTCGCGCGTGAGCGCGACGCGCTGCTGGCGCTGCTGCCGCAGCTGCCCGGCCACGTCGTGCTGGTCAGCAACGAGGTCGGGCAGGGCGTGGTGCCGCTGGGCGAACTGAGCCGGCGTTTCGTCGACGAGGCCGGGCGCCTGCACCAGGCGCTGGCCGCGCGCTGCGCGCGCGTGGTGTTCGTCGTCGCCGGGCTTCCGATGGTATTGAAAGGAGAACCGTTGTGAGCATCGAGTGGATCCAGGCGCCGTGCGCGGTGCCGGACGAGAAGGCCCGCGCGGCGGCGGCGGCCCGCCAGCAGCAACTGACCAAGCCGCCGGGCTCGCTCGGCGCGCTGGAACGGCTGGCGCTGGACCTGGCTGCCTGGCAGGGCCGGGAGCGTCCGCGGCTGGACCAGGTGTGGATCGCGGTCTACGCCGCCGACCACGGCATCGCCGCCGAGGGCGTGTCGGCGTTCCCGCAGGCGGTGACCGGCGAGATGGTGCGCAATTTCGCCCATGGCGGCGCGGCGATCGCGGTGTTGGCGCGGGTGCTGGAAGCGACGCTGGAAGTGGTCAACCTGGGCACCGTCAACGATCCCGGCGAGGTGCCGGGGGTGCGCCGGGCGATCATCGCCGCGTCCACCGCCAACGCCTGCCGGGCGTCGGCGATGAGCGCCGCGCAGCTCGCCGCCGCGCTGGCGGCCGGCGCCGAGAGCATCGTGCAGGCGCGC
>JASGDF010000030.1:0-27893 GCA_047607345.1 Pseudomonas sp.
GGGCCGTTGTTGCCGCCGCCGGGACCCCGTCCGCCGGGGCGGTTGCCGCCGCGCGGGCCGCCCGGGCCACGGTTACCGCCACCGGGGCGGCCGCCTGCCGGACGGGCACTGCCGTACGGACTGAAGCCAGGGTTGGCATGGTCGGACGGGAAGCTCGGCGCATTGCCCGGATGCCCGTACGGGTGCTTGCGCTGTCCTTGGCCTTGCCCTTGGCCCTGTCCGCCCGCCGCGCCGCGGCCCTGGCCGGCGCCGCCACGTCCCTGGCCCTGACCCGGCCGGCCGGCATCGGGACCCTTCGGCTTGCCGTAGGGCCGGCCCTGTCCGCCGGGGCCGGCATTGCGGTGCCCGCTCGGGCCGGTGCTGACGCCATCCGGGACGTACCAGCTGCGGAATGCGGCCGGATTGCCCTCGGGCAGAGCGCGGTCGCCCTTGGTCTTGCGCTGCTTGAACGGCTTCTGCGATTGCTTGGCCGCGGCCTCGCCGGTCACGGTCAGGCCGCCCTTGAAGCCGCCGCCCTTGCCGCCACGGCCACGGCCGCGATCCTCGCGCACGTTGTCGAAGCGGCGCAGCTCGCGGCCTTCGTCGGCGGTGTTGTGGCCGTTGACGTAGGCGCCGGCGCTGCGGCCGCCGCCGACATGCACGGTCGACTTGGCGGCGCGGCGCTGGCCGATCACCGGCTGCAGGGTCAGCGTGGACGGCGCGCCTTCCTCCAGCTTCAACTCGGCACGCAGTGTCTCGACCTGGGGGGCGGGCAGCTCGGCGGAGTGGCCGCGCAACAGCTCGCGCGGCAGCGCGACGCTGCCGTAGCGGGTGCGCTTGAGCCGGCTGACCTGGCAGCCCTGCGATTCCCACAGCCGGCGCACCTCGCGGTTGCGGCCTTCCTTGACCACCACGCGGAACCAGTCGTGCGAGTCGGTGCCGCCGATACGCTCGATCTCCTCGAACTTGGCCGGGCCGTCCTCCAGCGCGACGCCGCGGGCGAGGCGCTCGACCAGGTTGTCCGGGACTTTTTCCTGGCCTTCCGGAGCGCGCACGCGCACCACGTATTCGCGCTCGACCTCGAAGGAGGGGTGCATCATCGCGTTGGCCAGCTCGCCGTCGGTGGTGAGCAGCAGCAGGCCGGTGGTATTGATGTCCAGGCGGCCGATCGCGATCCAGCGCGCGCCCTTCAGCGCCGGCAGCGCCTCGAAGATGGTCGCGCGGCCTTCGGGATCCTCGCGCGTGGTCACTTCGCCTTCGGGCTTGTTGTAGACCAGCACGCGGGCCGGCTCGGTCAGCGCGCTGGCGACGAAGCTGCGGCCATCCAGTTCGATCCGGTCGCCGCTCTTGATCGACATGCCGGTCTGCGCGACCTCGCCGTTGACCTTGACCAGGCCATCGGCGATGCGCTGTTCGAGCGCGCGGCGCGAGCCCAGGCCGGCCTGGGCCAGGACCTTGTGCAGGCGTTCTTCGAGCCTGGATTGCTCGGGGGCGCTGTCGCGCTTGAGGGAAAGTTTGTTCAACGACAGCTTGCGGGGGGTGTCACTCATGGTTCTGGCTCCGGCCGGCGATCGCTTCGTCGGCCTCTGGTTCTGGATCGGCTTCGTCAACAGCCACGGTCGTCGTCGCGACGGCGTTGTCTTCGTCTTCGTTCATGTCTGCCGCGCGCTCGCCCGGCGCGGTTTCGGGGGCGGAAGAATCAGGATCGGAATCCGTTTCTCCCGCGGTGGACTGGGTGTCGGGTTTGGGGGGAGCGGACTCTGGCTCCGATTCTCCCCTTGGTTGTTCCTGCGAAGGTGCCGCGCCGGCGGCGAGCGGGGCGGCGGGCTGGCCCTCCGCGTCGAGCGGCAGCTGCGGGTCCAGCTCGCCGATGTCCTTGAGTTCCGACAGCGGCGGCAGCTGGTCCAGGCTCTTGAGCCCGAAGTAATCCAGGAACGTCTTGGTGGTGCCGAACAGCGTCGGCCTGCCCGGCACGTCGCGGTGGCCGACCACGCGGATCCACTCGCGTTCCTCCAGCGCCTGGATGATGTTGCTGCTGACCGTCACCCCGCGCACCTGCTCGATCTCGCCGCGGGTGATCGGCTGGCGGTAGGCGATCAGCGCCAGCGTCTCCAGCGTGGCGCGGGTATAGCGGGTCTTGCGCTCGGTCCACAGTCGCGCGACCCAGCCATGCACGTCGGCCTTGACCTGGAAGCGGAAGCCGGAGGCGACCTCGACCAGTTCCACGCCGCGCCCGGCGCAGCCTTCGCGCAGTAGCTCCAGCGCGCGCGCGACGCTGCCCGGCGGGGCCGGCTCGTCCTCGGGGAACAGCTCGTTCAGCTGCGCCAGTGTCAGCGGCTGGTGGCTGGCCAGCAGCGCGGCCTCGACGATACGGGTGATCAGCGGTTGATCCATGCGTCGCCTTGCTCAGGTGAAAACGTCGGCGGGTTCGTCGCTGTCGTCGAACCTGGCTTCGTCGAAGTCGCTGGAAAACTGCAGCGGCTCGTTGGTGTTGTTCAGCGCCAGTGACTTGACGTAGATCGGCGCCAGCGGCGCTTCCTGGACGATGTCCAGCAGTTGTTCCTTGGCCAGTTCCAGCAGCGCCAGGAAGGTGACCAGCACGCCGAGCTTGCCTTCCTCGGCGGTGAACAGCGTCTCGAAGCGCTGGAACCGGCCATCGCCCAGAAGGCTCAGCACGTCGCCCATGCGCTGGCGCACGCTCAGTGCCTCGCGCTTGATCGCGTGGCCGGAGAACAGCTCGGCGCGCTTGAGTACGTCGTACAGCGCCAGCAGCATTTCCTTCAGCTCGACCGGCGGCGGCAGCCTGATCGCGCTGCGGTCCGGTACGTGCGCCTGCACCGGCGCGGTGTCGCGGTCCTGGCGGGGCAGGGCGTCGATGTCCTCGGCGGCCTGCTTGAAGCGTTCGTACTCCTGCAGCCGGCGCACCAGTTCGGCGCGCGGGTCGTCTTCTTCGCCCTCGGTGGTAGGCGGACGCGGCAGCAGCATCCGCGACTTGATCTCGGCCAGGATCGCGGCCATCACCAAGTACTCGGCGGCCAGCTCGAAGCGCAACTCCTGCATCACGTTGATGTAGTCCACGTACTGCCGGGTGATCTCGGCGACGGGGATGTCGAGGATGTCCAGGTTCTGGCGGCGGATCAGGTACAGCAGCAGGTCGAGCGGGCCCTCGAACGCGTCGAGGATGACTTCCAGCGCGTCCGGCGGGATGTACAGGTCCTGCGGGATCTGCAGCAACGGCTGCCCATGCACCACCGCCAGCGGCATTTCCTGCTGCTGCGGAGGCGACGGCGATGTCGGGGCGGTCGCGTCGGACGCGAGTTCGGAGGTCATCAGCTCGAATCGGTGTTGCGTTGTGCGGCCGCTGCGGATTCGCTCCGGCGCGGCCCTCGGTGTCTTCGTTGCAATCCCTGTCGCGCCGGAACGGGCGCGATTCCACACGGCAAACCAGCAATGCGCCCCATATCGGAGCGACGGCGAACAGCGTTTGAGAGGTCGTCCAGCGCGGCGGTCCGGTGTCGGGCGGATCGGTCGTCGGGGCGGGGCCGGTTGCCGACGGGCCGCCTGTATCCAGCCGCGTGAGTGGGGCCAAGAGTAATGCGTGGCGTGGGCCGGTGTCCAGCGCGGGCTGCGGGCGGGGCGCGGGATCCGCTCCCGGGCAGGCGGTGCCGTTCAGATAGGGCCTGGAGCGTGGCGTGGATCGAGGCAGCGGCCGGGCCAGGAAATGGCCGGATGCGCGCCGCCTTTGCGGCGGGGACCCCCAGGCGTGCATGCCCCACTAGAATGGCTGCCTTGATCCAACCCGGAGTTGCAGACGCGATGTGGTACGTGATTGAAGGGCGTGACGGCGAGCAGGTGCTCGAGGGCAGGAAGGCGGCGCGGCCGGCGCATCTGGAGCGCCTGAAACAGCTTCAGGCCGAGGGCCGGCTGCTGGTGGCCGGGCCGTGTCCGGCGATCGACGCCGAGGATCCTGGCGAGGCCGGCTTCAGTGGCAGTGTGGTGATCGCCGAGTTCGCGTCGCTGGAGCAGGCGCGGGCCTGGGCCGATCAGGATCCTTACGTCGCCGCAGGCGTCTACGTTCGCACCGAGGTGCGTCCGTTCCGCAAGGTCCTGCCGTGAGCGCTGCGGTGAACAGGCGCGTGGAGAGCATCCGTGCGGCGCTGGAGGCGGCGTTCACGCCGACGCTGCTGGAGGTGGTCGACGATAGCCACAAGCACGCCGGGCATGCCGGCGCGCGCGACGGGCGCGGGCACTTCAGCGTGCGCATCCGCAGCGGCGCCTTCGCCGGCATGGGCGCGCTGGCCAGGCACCGCGCGGTCTACGCCGCGCTCGGGGACATGATGCAGACCGACATCCACGCGCTGGCGATTGACGCGGCGGTGGACTGATCGGCGGATGCGTCACGCGGCATCGATGCGTGGCGCCCGGTGTCCGGCGCGCCGCATAAATGACATTTGATGGTTGGGGGTTGCGCTTTTTTGTTGCGTCGCAGCGAAATTTGGTTTTGGTTGTCGTGGTCCAAGTAACTGAAATTTAAGGTTTATCCCGGCATCGCCGGAAATCCGTTGGCAACGAGTTTTGCAAGCCGATTGAAAACGCTTACAGTCCGGGCCGACTCCGGAAAGTCCCGGCCGCGGAGGGCGGTACGTTGACCAAAGGTACGATCACCATCAAGGACGTGGCGCGCGAGGCCAATGTCTCGGTAGCCACCGTGTCGCGGGCCCTGAACGGGCATACGAACGTCGCCGAAGCGGTGCGCCGGCATGTCCTGGAAGTGGCCGAGCGGCTGCGTTACAGCCCGCATGCCGCCGCGCGCAGCCTCAGCAGCCGGCATACCCAGACCATCGGCGTGGTGCTGCCGGACCTGTACGGCGAGTTCTTCTCCGAGTTGATCCGCGGTATCGACGGGGTGGCGCGCGCGCGCCGCCAGCACCTGCTGGTGTCCAGCTACCACGGCAACCAGGATGAGCAGGGCCAGGCGCTGCGCGCGATGCGTGGGCGCGTGGACGGCCTGCTGGTGTTGTCGCCGTATGCCGAGAATCCCGGTTTCCTCACCGCCAATCTGCCACCGGCATTGCCGACCGTGCTGATCAACACCCGCGTGCCGGATGACCAGCATCCGGTGCTGAGCATCGACGACCATGCCGGCGCGGTGGCGATGACCGAGCACCTGCTGGCGGCCGGGCATCGGCGGATCGCGTTCATTGCCGGGCCACCGTCCAACTACGACGCGCGCGAGCGCCTGCGCGGTTTTCGCGATGCGATCGCCGCGCGCGGTGGCGATGCCCAGGGGAGCGAGCTGCCCGGCGATTTCGACGAGGCGTCCGGTTATCGCGCCGGACAGGCCCTGCTGGCCGTTGGACCGCTGCCGGACGCGGTGTTCGCCGCCAACGACATGATGGCGCTGGGCTGTCTCTACGCGCTGGCCCAGGCCGGCGTGCGGGTACCGGCCGATGTCGCGCTGGCCGGTTTCGACGACATTCCAGTGGCGCGTTTCGTTCATCCGTCCTTGACGACGATGCAGGTCAGTATCGCCGAGTTGGGGGAGCGGGCGATGACGCAGTTGCTCGCGTTGATCGATCGTGCCGATGTCACCGGATCATGGCGTCAGACACTCATGCCGGTGCTGGTCGTGCGTGAGTCCAGCGTGCCGGGATGATGTTTCACCCCGCGTGACGCGGCCTCCCCGCGGCGTGCGGTTGCATTTCATTTCGTCGTACTTGCCGGTTCTTCGGGAATCGCGTTTTCCAAGATCAGAAACCACCACCCTGGGAGGGTCCAACTCCATGAATCATCGTCATAGTTCGCCAGGTCGCCCGGTGCGCAAGCTGCTTGCATGCGCGCTGGCCAGCGGCCTGATGCTCGCCGCTCCGGCCTTCGCGCAGAGCACCGCCGCCACGATCCGTGGTCAGGTCACTTCCGGCTCCACGCCGGCCGCGCATGCGCAGGTGACTGCCACCAACATCGCCACCGGCCTGGTCCGCACCGTGCAAGTCGGCGAGAACGGCGGCTACAGTGTCGGCGGCTTGCCGCCGGGCACCTATCGCCTGGACGTCACCGCCGACGGCCAGACCAGCTCGCAGACCGTGACCGTGCAGGTCGGCCAGACCGCCACGCTGAACCTCGGCGTGGGCGCCACGGCCGGTGATGCCACCACCCTGGCGGCGGTGCAGGTGACCGCGCCGCCGGTGCTGGTGGAGACCCGCACCTCCGAGAACGCCACCTATATTTCCAACGTCCAGATCCAGCGGTTGCCGCAGGCCACGCGCAACTTCCTGGAGGTGGCCGACACCGTGCCGAGCGTGCAGTTCGTGCGCGACAGCGACGGCAATACCAAGATGCGCTCGGGCGCGACCTCGGCCGACGGCACCAACGTCTACATCGACGGCATCAGCCAGAAGAACTACGTGCTGACCGGTGGCGTCAGCGGCCAGGATTCCAGCCGCGGCAATCCGTTCCCGCAGTCGGCGATCGGCGAGTACAAGGTCATCACCTCCAACTACAAGGCCGAGTTCGACCAGGTCAGCAGCGCGGCGATCGTGGCCTCGACCAAGTCCGGCACCAATGATTTCCACGGCAGCTTCTTCTGGGACACCACCAACGAGGGCTGGCGCGAGGAAAGCCCGCTGGAGAAGGAGGCCGGCGAGCGCGACGACTTCTCCGAGACCGAGTGGGGCGCGACCTTCAGCGGCCCGATCCTGAAGGATCGCGCGCACTTCTTCATCGCCTACGAGAACAAGACCTACACCACGCCGGCGACGGTGATCCCCGGCTCGATCTATTCCGATCGGGTCAGCTCGCTGCCGAGCTGGATGCAGCCGCTGGTCACCACCTACAGCTCGCCGTTCAAGGAGGACCTGTACTTCGGCAAGATCGACTGGACCGCGGGCAACTCGCTGTTCGAGTTCACCACCAAGTACCGCAAGGAGGACGGGCTGGGCGATCTTGGCGATACCACCACCTACAGCCATGCCAGCGAGAACAGCCAGGAGGAAAAGCGCGCCAACATCCGTTGGCAGTACAGTGGCGCGGCCTTCCTCAACGACCTGAATCTCAGCTATGAGAGTGCCTACTGGCAGCAGGACCCGCTGACCAGCGGGGTGGGCTACGTGCTGACCTACGCGCCGTACACCACCACCGACGGCACCAGCACCGCCAGCGAGGAGACCACGATCCTGACCAGCGGCGCCGGCAGCAGCTACCAGAACAAGGGCCAGAAGGGCTGGGCGCTGCAGGACGACCTGACCCTGGATGCGATGGACTGGCACGGCAGCCATACGGTGAAGATGGGCTTCAAGTACAAGAGCGTGGAACTGGACTCGACCCAGGTCAACCCGGCCAACCCGCAGTACTACTACGACATCCTTACCGACACCGAGACCCCCTACAAGGTCAGCTGGGGTGATACCAGTACCAGCGGCGCGGTGGTGTCCAAGAACCAGCAGTACGGCGCCTACATCCAGGACGACTGGGAGATCAACGAGCACTGGACCTTGAATCTGGGCCTGCGCTACGACTACGAGAAGACCCCGTCGTTCCTCAACTTCGTCACCCCGACCGATGTGGCGAGCGCGTTGACCAGCTGGTCCAACCTGACCAATGCCAACTACGACATCAACGACTACATCAGCAACGGCCACAACCGCAAAGCGTTCAAGGATGGCTGGCAGCCGCGGCTGGGCTTCTCCTACGACCTGTTCGGCGACCAGGAGCATGTGGTCTATGGCGGCGCCGGCCGTGCCTACGACCGCAACCTGTTCGACTACCTGG
The DNA here is from genome assembly GCA_047607345.1 of Pseudomonas sp. Classification (GTDB taxonomy): domain Bacteria; phylum Pseudomonadota; class Gammaproteobacteria; order Xanthomonadales; family Xanthomonadaceae; genus Pseudomonas_S. The sequence goes on from JASGDF010000030.1 coordinate 7,747, forward strand.
CGCTGGAGCAGCTCAACAACACGTTCAAGTCCTATACCTACTACTTCAGCAGCGCCAACACGCCGTGCCTGGGTTCGCCGTGCGTGGCCTGGGATGACAGCTACGCGACCGCGGAAGGCCTCGCCGCGCTGTCGGCCAGCAGCAGTGGCGGTGGCGGTCGCGAGATCTACCTGATCGACAACAACATCAAGACCCCGTACTCGGACCAGTTCAGCCTGGGCATGCGCAACCTGGTGCACTTCTGGAACAACGACTGGTACACCGACGTGACCCTGAGCAGGATCGAGAGCCACGACGGCTTCGTGTTCCTGCTCGGCAACCGCCTGGCCGACGGTTCGTTCTTCGTGTCGGGCACCACCTCGGGCAGCCCGAGCGACTCGCCGGACGGCTACAGCACCATCGTGCTCGGCACCAACGGGCTGGAGACACGCAACAACCAGCTGGCGATGAAGATCGAGAAGCCCTACGACCAGGAGTCCGGCTGGGGCGTGAGCCTGGCCTATACCTATTCGTTGGCCAAGGAGAACCGCCAGTTCGGCGAACACTACGCGCTGGACTATCCGTCGATGGCCGGCTATGGCTGGCACCAGGCGGCCGGCATCCCGAAGAACCGCGTGGTCGCCACCGGCATGTACGACCTGCCCGGCGGGGTCCAGCTGTCGGCCAAGCTGTCGCTGGCCACGCAGACCCCGCAGTACGGCTGGAACTGCCTGGCCGGCAGCTCGCTGTGCTTCATCGAGCAGTTCACCCCGGATGACCATCGGTGGGGGCTGGGCTATCGCGAGTTCAGCCTGGCCGCCAACAAGGTCTGGGACACCGGTGCCGGCATCAAGTTCAATATCCGTGCCGACATCATCAACGTGTTCAACTGGGTCAACTACTCCAGCTACAACACCTCGACCGGTACCAGCGACGATCTGAACACCGCCTACGCAACGCCGACCGGGCTGTTGGCACTGCCGATGCGCACGTTCAAGCTGACCTTCGGGCTGGATTGGTGACACGGACGGCCGGCACGGGCGGTGGCGCATCACGCCGCCCGTGCCGCAGGCCACGGATGTATCTTTGTCGGATTCGTTTGGAATCGATTACATGGGTGGAGATTGATGAACAGGGGAGGGATTTCGAGCGGGAGACTGCTCATGCTGGCGGCGTGCCTGGGATTGGCGGCCTGCCAGCGTGAAGAAACGCAACCGGCCAAACCACAGCACCCCCCCCAGATCATCCTGATCGAGGCCAACGTGCCACCACGCCCACTCAAACCCGAGTTGCCGCCGTTGTTCGACGACATCGAGCGGCGCACGTTCCAGTTCTTCTGGGATACCACCGACGCGACCAATGGCATGGCGCCGGACCGTTACCCGTCGCGCCCGTTCGCGAGCGTGGCCTCGATCGGCTTTGCGCTGACCGCCTATCCGATCGGCTACGAGAACGGCTGGATCAGCCGGGATCAGGCCCTGGAGCGCACACTGACCACGCTGCGCGTGCTGCGCGATCTGCCCAGCGGCCCGCAGCGCGCCGGCCGTGCCGGCTACAAGGGGTTTTTCTACCACTTCCTGGACATGCAGAAGGGGCTGCGCTACGACAGCTGGGTTGAGCTGTCCAGCGTGGACACCGCGCTGCTGATGATGGGGGTGTTGTTCGCGCAGTCCTACTACGCGGGCGACGACCCGCGCGAGAAGGAGATCCGGAAGATCGCCGATACCCTCTACCGGCGGGTGGACTGGCCGTGGATGCAGCAGCGCAAGCCGCTGATCTCGATGGGCTGGTACCCGGAGAAGGGCTTCATCCAGCACGACTGGGCCGGCTACAACGAGGCGATGATGGTCTACATCCTCGCCCTGGGATCGCCCACCCATCCGGTCGGGCCGGAGGCCTGGGACGAGTGGACGCGGACCTACAACAAGGACTGGGGCGTGTTCCAGGGCCAGGAATACCTGTCGTTCGGGCCGCTGTTCGCGCACCAGTACACGCATGCCTGGATCGATTTCCGCGACATCCAGGACCAGTACATGCGCGAGCGCGGCATCGACTACTTCCTCAACAGCCGCCGCGCCGCCCTGGCCCAGCGCGACTACGCCATCGACAACCCGATGAAGTGGAAGGACTACGGCGAGAACGTCTGGGGCCTGACCGCCAGCGACGGCCCGCAGAACACCACGCAGGAGTATCGCGGCGAGCAGCGTCAGTTCTTCCACTACCGCAGCCGCGGCGCCGGCCTGTTCGAGCATTTCGACGACGGCACCATCGCCCCGACCGCGGCGGTCTCCTCGCTGCCGTTCGCCCCGGAAGTGGTGATCCCGGCCACCGTGGAGATGCACAAGCGCTACGGCGACTTCCTGTATTCGAGCTACGGCTTCCTGGACGCGTTCAACCCCAGCTTCGACTACGACATCCCGATGAAGACCGGCCGGGTCATCAAGGGCCGCGGCTGGGTGGCCAACGACTACATCGGCATCGACCAGGGCGCGATCCTGACCATGATCGCCAACTACCGTGACGAGTTCGTCTGGAACACGATGAAGAAGAACAAGTACATCCGCGCCGGGCTGGAGCGCGCCGGCTTCACCGGCGGCTGGCTGGCCCCGGAGGGCGAGCCGCCGCAGGCGCCGCAGAAGGACGAGCAGGCCGCCAAGGCGCGCGCGCTCGGCCTGGCCGAGTCGCGCGCGGCCGCGGCCGAGGCTCAGGAGACGCCGCCCCAGAATCCACAGAAGCCCGAGTGACGCGTGGTCGCTATCCGTAACCTGGTCATGGCGGCGGTCATGCTCAGCATCGCCGCATGCAGCAAGCCCCCGCAGGGCGAGGTCGTCCGTTTCTGGGCGATGGGTCGCGAGGCGGAGGTCGTCGGCGAACTGGTCAAGGACTTCGAGAAACAGAATCCGGGCATCCGCGTTGAGGTGCAGGCCATCCCGATGACCGCCGCGCATGAGAAGCTGCTGACCGCTTTCGCCGCCGACGGCCTGCCGGACGTATGCCAGCTGGGCAATACCTGGATCCCTGAGTTCGCGGCCCTCGACACGCTCGAGCCGCTGCAGCCCTATGTGGCGCGCTCGCGGGTGGTCGATCCGCAGGACTACTTCCCCGGCATATGGGATACCAGCGTGATCGACGGGCAGGTGGTCGGCATCCCGTGGTACGTGGACACGCGCCTGCTGTTCTACCGCAAGGACATCCTGCGCGAGGCCGGTGTCGACAAACTGCCCACTACCTGGGCAGAGTGGAACGCGGCGATGGCCGCGGTGAAGAAGCATATTGGCCCGGACCGCTATGCGATCCTGATGCCGCTCAACGAGTTCGAGCAGCAGCTCTCGCTCGGCTTGCAGACCGGCGATCCGCTGCTGCGCGACCACGACAACTACGGCAACTTCCGCAGTCCCGGCTTCCGCAAGGCGCTGGCGTTCTATGCCAACACGTTCGAGCAGGGCTGGGCGCCGAAGATGTCCGAGACCCAGATATCCAACGTCTGGGACGAGTTCTTCGACGGGTTCTATGCGTTCTATCTGTCCGGACCGTGGAACATCCGCGAGTTCCGCATGCGCGAGCCGGCGGCGCTGAAGGGGCAGTGGGGAACCGCGCCGCTGCCGGGCCCGGACGGCCCCGGTGCCGGCATCGCCGGTGGTTCCAGTCTGGTGATCTTCCGCTCTTCCGAACACAAGCAGGCGGCCTGGAAGCTGATCGAGTTCCTGTCGCGGCCGCAGGTGCAGCAGCGGTTCCATGCGCTGATCGGCGATCTGCCGCCACGGCGCAGCACCTGGAGTCATCCGTCGCTGGCCAACGATGAGCTGGCGCGTGCGTTCGGCCAGCAGCTGGAGCGGGTCAGGCCCACGCCGAAGGTGCTGGAATGGGAGCGCATCGTGCAGGAGATGCGACTGGCGACCGAGCGGGTGGTGCGTGGCGGCGAGCCGCAGGACAAGGCCGTGCAGGATCTGGATCGGCGCGTGGACGAGATCCTCGCCAAGCGGCGCTGGATCCATGCGCAGGAGCAGCGCTCGCGGACCGGACAGGAGCAACATCGATGAAGCGCCATTCGCTCGCAGGTTGGATCTTCGCCGGCCCAGCGCTGCTGGTGATAGGTCTGTTCTTCGGCCTGCCGGTGGCCTCGGCGCTGGCGCTGAGCATCACCGACTTCGACCTGTACGCGCTGGCCGACAGCAGCCACCTGCGTTTCGTCGGCCTGGGCAACTATCTGGACCTGCTGCAGACCCCGATGTTCTGGAAGTCGCTGTGGAACACCACCTACTTCGTCATCATCGGTGTGCCGCTGTCGATCGGCGTGTCGCTGGGCGCGGCGTTGTTGCTGAACGCGCCCGCGGCGCGCTTCAAGGGGGTGTTCCGCACCGCGCTGTTCGCGCCGGTGGTGACCACGCTGGTGGCGGTGGCGGTGATCTGGCGCTACCTGTTCCATACCAGTTACGGCCTGGTGAACTGGGCGCTGGGCCACGTCGGGATCGCGCCGGTGGACTGGCTGGGTGATCCGCGCTGGGCGATGCCGACGATCATGCTGTTCGCGGTGTGGAAGAACTTCGGCTACAACATGGTGATCTTCCTGGCCGGCCTGCAGGGCATCCCGCACGACCTGTACGAGGCCGCCCGCATCGACGGCGCCAACAGATGGAAGCAGTTCCTGCACATCACCCTGCCGCAGCTCGGGCCGGTGCTGCTGGTGGTCAGCGTGATCACCGTGTCCGGCTACTTCCAGCTGTTCGCCGAGCCCTACGTGATGACCCGTGGCGATCCGTTGCAGAGCACCGTAAGCGTGCTGTACTTCATGTTCGAGGAAGGCTTCAAGTGGTGGAACCTCGGCCGCGCATCGGCGGTGGCGTTCCTGCTGTTCCTGATCATCCTGGCGGTGACGACGCTGATGCTGCGGCTGGGCCGCAGGAAGGAGATGTTGTGAGTGCCTTGCAAAAGCGACGCCCATATTGGTGCCCGGTTGGTTTTCCATGAGTCGCGAAGTCGGCCAATCGCGTTGGAACGCCGTGTTGGTGAACGGCGGGCTGGTGCTGCTAGCGCTGGTCAGCCTGGCGCCGCTGCTGTGGATGCTGTCGGTGTCGTTCATGCCGCGCGGCGAGGCCAGCCACTTCCCGCCGCCGCTGCTGCCCTCGCACGCGACGCTGGACAGCTACCGCGAGCTGTTGCAGCGCACCGGTATGGCGCGCAACTTCGCCAACAGCCTGCTGGTGTCGCTGACGATCACGCTCGGCTCGCTGCTGGTCAACACGATGGCCGGCTATGCCTTCGCCAAGCTGCGCTTCGCCGGGCGCGAGCGGATCTTCCAGGTGCTGCTGGCGGCGCTGGTGATCCCGGCACAGGTGGCGATGCTGCCGCTGTTCCTGCTGATGAAGCAATTGCACCTGGTCAACAGCTACGGCGGGGTGATCGTGCCGGCGCTGGCGACCGTGTTCGGCATCTTCCTGGTGCGCCAGTATGCGCGCAGCATCCCCGACGAGCTGCTGGAGGCGGCGCGCATCGACGGTGCCGGCGAGCTGCGGATCTTCTTCCAGATCGTGCTGCCGATGCTCAAGCCGGTGCTGGTGACGCTGACCATCTTCACCTTCATGGGGAGCTGGAACGACTTCATGTGGCCGCTGATCGTGCTGACCGACCAGGAGCACTACACGCTGCCGGTGGCGCTGGCGGCGCTCTCGCGCGAACACATCATGGACCTCGAGCTGATGATGGCGGGCGCGGTGGTGACGGTGATCCCGGTGCTGCTGTTGTTCCTGGCGCTGCAGCGCTATTACATTCAAGGTTTGCTGCTCGGGAGTGTGAAGGGGTGAGGCCGATCCTTGTTGGGTTGCTGGGAGTCGCGCTCATGTGGAGTTCGCGGGCGTTCGCGGCGGAAACCCGCGTGCTGGACGGGTTCAACGACGTCGCGGCCTGGAAGCTGGTGGTATCCAATCAGGTCAGCGGCTCGCTGCGTCAGGTGAGCGTGCCCGGCGGCGGCAAGGCGCTGTGCCTGGACTACGATTTCAACGGCGTATCCGGTTATGTCGGTATCCGCCGCGCGTTGCCGGTGCAGTATCCGCAGAACTACCAGATCGCATTCAACGTTCGTGGCGACTCGCCGTCCAACGACCTGCAGTTCAAGCTGATCGACGCCAGTGGCGACAACGTGTGGTGGGTCAACCGGCCCGGCTTCGCGTTCCCGAAGAACTGGACCACGGTGAGCTACCGCAAGCGGCATATCGACAAGGCCTGGGGACCGAGTCCGGACAAGGAGCTGCGCAGCAGCGCCGCGGTCGAGTTCACGATCTACAACAAGGTGGGCGGCAAGGGCACGGTGTGCTTCGACCGGCTGGCGATGACCGCGCTGCCACCCCCGGACGAGTCGCCGTACACGGCCCAGGTCATCGCCGACACCGCGCCGGCGTTGCAGCAGCGGCTGGCTGACGGCAAGCCGGACACGTTCTGGCTCAGCGGCAACGTCAAGCAGCAGACCGTGACGCTGGATCTGGGCAAGGTCCGTGAGTTCGGCGGTGCGATCATCCAATGGGTGCCGGGCCTGCAGGCCTCCGCCTACGAGGTGCGCGGTTCGATCGACGGGCGCGATTGGACGCTGCTGCGCGAGGTGGTGGCCGGCGCCGGCGGCAGCAGCTGGCTGGCGCTGCCCGAGAGCGAGGCGCGCTACCTGCGCTTCGACCTGAAGGACGGCCCGAACTTCCGCTACGGCATCAAGGAGATCCAGGTGCAGCCGCTGGCGTTCGCGGCCACGCCGAACGATTTCGTCAAGTCGCTGGCCGCGCAACTGCCGCGCGGCAGCGTCCCGCGCGGGTTCTCCGGCGAACAGCCGTACTGGACCATCCTCGGCCTGGACGGCGGCACCGAGCAGGGCCTGATCGGCGAGGACGGTGCGGTCGAGGTGGCCAAGGCCGGCTTCAGCATCGAGCCGTTCGTGCTGGTCGGCGGCAAGCGGCTGGCGTGGTCGGATGTCGCCGCCAAGCAGAGCCTGCAGGACGGCTACCTGCCGATCCCGAGCGTGAACTGGCATCACGATCTGGTCGATCTGCAGGTCACTTCGTTCGTGCAGGGCACGCCGGACAACGCGCAGCTGGTGGCGCGCTACCGGCTGCGCAACAACGACAAGGCGCCGCAGCAGGTCACCCTGGCGCTGGCGCTGCGGCCGTTCCAGGTCAACCCGCCGGCGCAGTTCCTCAATACCCAGGGTGGGGTCAGTCCGATCCGCCAGCTTGGCTTCGCCGGGCCGGTCGCCAGCGTCGATGGCAAGCCGCGCGTGTTTGCCGCGCAGGCGCCGGATGCCGCGTTCGCCAGCGCCTTCGACAGCGGCCTGGACGTGACCCATCTGCTGGACAAGCAATTGCCGGCGACGACCCAGGTCAAGGACACCACCGGCCTGGCCTCCGGGGCGATGCTGTACCGCTGGACGCTGCAGCCGGGCCAGTCGCGCGAGGTCGCGCTGGTGATCCCGCAGACCGGGCCGGCGCGGCTGGCGCCGGGCTTCGACGCCGAGCGGTCGCAGCAGCAGGTCGCCCAGGCCTGGCGCGACAAGCTCGACCGGGTACGTATCCAGGTGCCGGCGGAAGGCCAGCCGGTGGTCGATACGCTGCGCACCGCGCTGGCGCACATGCTGATCTCGCGGATCGGCCCGCGCCTGCAGCCGGGCACGCGCTCGTATTCGCGCAGCTGGATCCGCGACGGCGCGATGATCTCCGAGGGCCTGCTGCGGCTCGGCCGCGAGGACGTGGTGCGCGAATACGTGGACTGGTTCGCGCCCTATCAGTTCGACAACGGCATGGTGCCGTGCTGCGTGGACGACCGTGGCAGCGACCCGGTGCCGGAGAACGACAGCCACGGCGAGCTGATCTTCAACATCGCCGAGTACTACCGCTACACCGGCGACAAGCCGTTCCTGGAGCGGATGTGGCCCCGCGTGGCCGGCGCCTGGGACTACATGGAGCAGCTGCGCCAGAGCGAGCGCACCGAGTCCAACTTCATGGTCAATCCGGCCTTCTACGGGATGATGCCGGCCTCGATCAGCCACGAGGGCTACTCGGCCAAGCCGGTGCACTCGTACTGGGACGATTTCTGGGCGCTGCGCGGCTACAAGGATGCGGTGGAGATCGCCGAGGCGCTGGAACGCCCTGACGATGTGGCGCGCTTTTCCGCCGCGCGCGACCAGTTCCGCGAGGATCTCGGCGCGTCGCTGGCGGCGGCGGTGCGCCAGCACCGGATCGACTACCTGCCGGGTTCGGCCGAGTTGGGCGACTTCGACGCAACCTCGACCACGATTGCGCTGGCTCCGGGCGGCGAGCAGGGCCGGCTGCCGCCGGACCTGCTCGGCAACACCTTCGAGCGCTACTGGAACGAGTTCGCTGCGCGCCGCGACGGCAAGCGCGAGTGGAAGGACTACACGCCCTACGAGTGGCGCAACGTGGCGGCGTTCGTGCGCCTGGGCTGGCGTGAGCGAGCCTGGGACGCGCTGGCGTTCTTCTTCAAGGACCGCACGCCGCAGGCCTGGAACCAGTGGGCCGAGGTGGTCTCGCGCACGCCGCGCACGCCGTTCTTCGTCGGCGATCTGCCGCACGCCTGGGTAGCTTCGGACTTCGTGCGTTCGGTGCTGGACATGTTCGCCTACGAGCGCGAGTCCGACCGCAGCGTGGTGATCGCCGCAGGCCTGCCGGCGCGCTGGTTTGAAGGGCAGGGCGTGGCGATCGAGAACCTGCGCACGCCACAGGGGCGGCTGGGTTATTCGATCACCCGCAGCGAGAAGCGGCTGGAGCTGCAGTTGCAGAGCGGACTGGTGCTGCCGCCCGGTGGCGTGGTGTTCCCGTGGCCATATCCGGGCGAACCGGGCAAGGCCACCGTCAACGGCGAAGACGTGGCCTGGGAGGGAGGCGAGCTGCGCATCCAGCAGATGCCGGCGCGGGTGCAGATCGAGGTGCCGGAGCAACTGCGCCAAGGCGAGCGGAAAGCGCGGTAATGAGGTCCGCTTTGCGGCACAGGCGGGTCACGCTGATGCTGGCGATACTGCTGTCGGCCGTGCAGACGGCAGCTGCTCAGGGGCAGGCGGGCCATGCGGCCGGGATGTCACTGGTGACGCTGAACCTGCACCACGACCGCGACGACTGGCCGGCGCGGCGCGAGTACATCGCCCACGAGCTCGCCACGCTGCGACCGGACGTGATCGCGCTGCAGGAAGTCATCGAGCGCGAGGGCCGCGTGGCCAACCAGGCCGCGTGGTTGGCCCAGCGACTGGGCTACGACTACGAGTTCGCCTCGGTGGACGCGATCGATGCGCCCAAGCGCTACGGCAACGCGCTGCTGACCCGGCGGCCGGTGCTGGCCCGGCGCCAGCGGCTGCTGCGGCCGATCGAGGACTACCGGATCGCCGCGCAGCTGCGCATCGACGTCGACGGGCAACCGGTCAACGTCTACGTCACCCATCTCAACGAACGCAGTGACGGGCGCGGGCGCAGCATCCGCATGCGCCAGGTGGCCGATCTGTTGCGTTTCGTCTCCGACACCGCCGGCGATGCGCCGGTGGTGATCGCCGGTGATTTCAACAGCGCTGCCGACGCCATCGACCTGGAGGCGCTGCGCGGCGGCTATGGCGACAGCTACGGCAGCGTGCACCGGGATACGCGCACGAGCACCCTTAACATGGATATCTACGACAAGCCGGCGCGGATCGACCATGTGTTCTTCCAGCAGCAGCGGCTGCTGGCGCGCGAGGCGAAGATCCTGTTCGACCAGCCGGACGCGCACGGGCACTGGGCCTCGGACCACTACGGCGTCTGGGCGCGGCTGCAGTTCGCGCCGCCGTCGCCGCGCCCGATGACAGGATCGCCGCCAGCCACGCCGCGGACGTCGTCCGCGGAGTAGGGCATGTCGCCACGTCGCCACCATCCCTCATCAAGCAATCCCTTCCCCCGCATGCGGGGGAAGGTGTCCGAAGGGCGGATGGGGGCAACATCGCGGGTCGCTGAAGCGCCCTGATCCGGCACCACGCGCCCCTTTCCTCCGCATACCGGGAGAGGATCGCGCAATGCCAGCGAGGTGGATGCGTAACCGCTCCCGAGAGCGGTTAAAAGAAAGCATGGCCGCCGCGCAGACGCGAACCCGTCGACTCGCGCCCGGGGGCTGCTCCAACGCACGCGATCCCCGCCTGCGCGGGGATGACGGGTCTCGTCAGCGGCCCCAGGCCCCCATCGCCCTTGCGCAGACGGCGGCCTCGCGGATCACCCCGCCGCGCGGACCTGCCGCACGATCGCCGCGGCCTGGGCCGAGGTCTCGCGGATCTTGTCCCAGTCGCCTTCGGCGACCCAGTTGTTCGGCACCATCCACGAGCCGCCGATGCACAGCACGTTCGGCTGGGCCAGGAACTCGGCGGCGTTGGCCTCGCTGATGCCGCCGGTCGGGCACAGCTTGAGTTCGGCGAGCGGACCGGCCAGGCCCTTGAGCATGGCCAGGCCGCCCACCGCGCTGGCCGGGAACAGCTTGCAGACGCGGAAACCGCGCGCGATCAGCGCCAGAAACTCGGTCGGGGTGGCGCCGCCCGGCACCACCGGCAGCGGTGCCTGCGCCAGCGCATCGGCCAACGCCGGCGGCGTGCCCGGGGTGACCAGGAAATCCGCGCCGGCGTCGATCGCCTGCCGCATCTGCTCCACCGTCAGCACGGTGCCGGCGCCGACCACGACGTCCGGCAGCTCCTTCTTCAGCACCGCCAGCGCTTCCATCGCCACCGGCGTGCGCAGGGTCAGCTCGATCGCCGGCAGGCCGCCTTCCAGCAGCGCGGCCGACACCCGGCGGGCCTGGTCGAGCGTGTGGACGGTCACTACCGGCAGGATGCCGGCGGCGCGGAGCAGGTGTTCGGCTTGCTGTTGGTGCTGGGCAATGCTCATGGGGTTCTCGGCGGAAAGGCGGGGATTGGGGATGACCAGCCTGCGGCTGTTGTAAAACGTCTCGAGATTCGGGATTCGTGGACGCGGTATCGGTTCTTGCCAATCCCGAATCCCCAATCCCGAATCCTGGTTTTCAAGCGTCCTTGGCCTCGTGCGGGGCGATCGCGGCGGCGGGCGTCTCGCCCAGCTCGTACTCCGCGTCGTACTCCCATACGCTGCCGTCGGATTGCATCGGGCCGCAGGAGATCGAGATCGCACCCTGGTCGGCGGGGCCGACCACGCGTCGATTGATCGCGAACAGGTTGCGGCCCAGGTCGTTGGCGGCCGGCGCGGTGTTCGGCGCGATCTCGCGCGCCGCCCATTGCTCCGGTGACACCTGCACCTGGAGCGTGCCAGCCTCGCCGTCGAGCACGACGATGTCGCCTTCGCGGATGCGCCCGATCGGACCGCCGCGCGAGGCTTCCGGGGTGACGTGGATCGCCGCCGGGAACTTGCCGGAGGCGCCCGACAGGCGGCCATCGGTGATCAGCGCCACGCGTCGGCCCTGGTTCTGCAGCATGCCCAGCAGCGGCGCCAGCGAGTGCAGCTCGGGCATGCCGTTGGCGCGCGGCCCCTGGTAGCGCACCACCGCCACGAAGTCCTTCGGCAGCAGCCCGGCGGCATGCAGCTTGTTGAGCTTCTGCGGGGCGTCGACCACCACCGCGGGCGCCTCGATCCGGCGGTATTCCGGCTTGACCGCCGAGAGCTTGATCAACGAGCGGCCGAGGTTGCCGCGCAGCAGGCGCAGGCCGCCCTGCGGCTCGAACGCGTCGGCGACCGGACGCGCCACCGCGGTGTCGGCGCTGGCGGCGGTGCCGGGCACGAACACCGCCTTGCCGTCGTGCAGGCGCGGTTCCTGCGCGAACATGCGCATGCCGCCCTCGACCACGGTCTCCAGGTCGTCGTGCATCAGGCCTGCGTCCATCAGTTCGCGGAACACGAACGCGGTGCCGCCGGCGGCGTGGAAGCGGTTCACGTCGGCCTCGCCGTTGGGATAGACCCGCGCCAGCAGCGGCACGGTCTGCGAGATCAGGTCCATGTCGTCCCAGGTCAGCACGATGCCGGCCGCGCGCGCCACCGCGATCCAGTGGATGGTGTGGTTGGTCGAGCCGCCGGTGGCCATCAGCGCGACGATCGCGTTGACGATCGCGCGCTCGTCGATGAGCCGGCCGAACGGGCGGAAGTCCTGGCCCAGCGCGGTGATCGCCAGCGCGCGTTCGGTTGCGGCGCGGGTCAGCGCGTCGCGCAGCGGCGTGCCGGGGTTGACGAACGAGGCACCCGGCAGCTGCACGCCCATCGCCTCCAGCAGCACCTGGTTGGAGTTGGCGGTGCCGTAGAAGGTGCAGGTGCCCGCCGCGTGGTACGAGGCGGCCTCGGCCTCCAGCAGCTCCGCGCGGGTGGCCTCGCCGGCCGCGTAGCGCTCGCGCACCTCGGCCTTCTGCTTGTTGGGGATGCCCGGGGTCATCGGCCCGGCCGGCAGGAACAGCGCCGGCAGGTGGCCGAACGCCAGCGCGCCGATCAGCAGGCCCGGCACGATCTTGTCGCACACGCCCAGGTAGACGGTGCTGTCGAACATGTCGTGGCTCAGGCCGATCGCGGTGGCCTGGGCGATCACGTCGCGCGAGAACAGCGACATCTCCATGCCGCCGCGGCCCTGGGTGACGCCGTCGCACATCGCCGGCACGCCGCCGGCAACCTGCGCGGTGGCGCCGAGCGCGCGCGCGGTCTCGCGGATCAGCTCGGGATAGTGCTCGAACGGCTGGTGCGCCGAGAGCATGTCGTTGTAGGCGGTGACGATGCCCAGGTTCGGGGTCACGTCGGCGCGCAGCCGGCCCTTGTCGGTGGGACCGCAGGCGGCGAAGCCGTGGGCGAGGTTGCCGCAGCTCAGGCGGGCGCGGAACGGCCCGTCGCGCAGCGCGGCGTCGATGCCGGCCAGGTAGGCGGCGCGCGACGGCGCGCTGCGCTCGCGGATGCGCTCGGTGACGGCGTGGATGTTGGGATGCAGGCTCATTGGCGAAGTGGGCTATGAGTTAGGAAAGGACGGGACCGAGGGCCCGGGAGAGCAGCAGGTAGTGATGGGCGTGCTTTGCCGGGTCCCCGGTCCCGGCTTCACGCACACCAGTGCACGCGCAGGCGCGGCCCCGGCACATCGATCGCGGCGCGGATCGGGTATTCCAGCGGGTCGTTGCCCGCCAGTGCCGCCTCCAGCACTTCCAGCTTCTGCTGGCCGCGCAGCAGCAGCAGGCGCGTGCCCGCCGATGCCAGTCCGGCAGGTGTCAGCGTGATCCGCAGCGGCCAGTGGTTGGAGCCGGGGCAGCCGGTGGCATCCAGCGATGCGTAGGCGGCAGGGGTGGCGAGCGCCTTGGGCAGGTCGGTGGCACCCGGGAACAGCGAGGCGGTATGGCCGTCGCCGCCCATGCCGAGCACCGCCACGCATGGCGCGGGTGCGTGCTGCGCGTGCAGGTTGGCCTGCTCCACGCATTCCTCGATCGGCTTGTCAGGACGCACCAAGGGGGCAAAACCGATACCTTCGGCACGCTCCAGCAGGCTGTGCCGGACCAGGTATTCATTGCTGTCCGGATCCTGGGAGGACAGCCAGCGCTCATCGACCAGCCCGGCCTCGACCCGTTTCCAGTCCAGCGGGCGAGCGGCCAGCGATGCGTAGACCGGTGCGGGCGTGGTGCCGCCGGACAGCAGCATCCGGGCCTGGCCGGAGCGCTCGATCTGCTGCGCCAGCAGCGTCGCCAGCTCGGTAGCGATGCCTTCGATCCAGTCGTGCGGCTCGGCATGGCGAATCAACACGATCCGCGCGTCGTTCTGCGCGCTCATCGTGCGCCTCCCGCCGGCAGCGCGCGCTCGGCGTCCACCGCGTAGGCGGCCGCGCCGAGCAGGCCGGGCTGTGGGTGCATCACCGCCAGCGACGGCACCCGCGCCATGATCGAGGAGAACCGGCCCTTGTGCTCGAAGCGCTGGCGGAAGCCGGAATGCTGGATCGAATCCAGCAGCCGCGGTACCAGCCCGCCGGTGAGGAACACCCCATCCCAGGCGCCCTGGATCAGTACCAGGTCGCCGGCGATCGCCCCGAAGATCGCGCAGAACAGGTCGATCGTGCGCGCCGCGCGCGGATCGCCGGCGTTGGCGCGCTCGGTGATGTCCTTGGGCTGCAGTGGCCCTGGATCGACGCCGCTGATCTCGCTCAGCGCGCGGTAGATGTTGACCAGGCCGGCGCCGCAGATCAGCCGTTCGTTGGACACGCGGCCGAACTGCTGCGACAGGATTTCCAGGATCCGGACCTCCTCGGGCGTGCCCGGCGGGAAGCTGGCGTGGCCGCCTTCGGTCTCCAGCGGATAGCAGCGGCCGTCGCGGACGATCAGGCCGCCCACGCCCAGCCCGGTGCCCGGACCGATCACCGCATAGTTGCGCGGCTGTTCCACCGGGGTCGGCGCCCAACCGGCGCCACCGACCTGCACCACGTCCTTGGGTTGCAACAGGCTGATCGCCATGGCCTGCGCGGCGAAGTCGTTGATCAGGTGCAGGGTGTCGAAGCCGAGCATGCCGGCGGTGCGGCTGCGCGAGATCACCCACGGGTGGTTGGTGATACGCGCCTCGTCGCCGTCGACCCGGCCGGCCACCGCGAACACGCCGCGGCTGGTGCTCACGCCGGTCTGCTCGAGGTAGTGGCGCGCGGCGTCGCCGAGCGAGGGGAACTCGACCACCGGGTACTCGCGCACACTGTCGTCGAGCAGCGGGATCGACGCATCCAGGTCGGCCAGCGCGAAGCGCGCGTTGGTGCCGCCGATGTCGGCGACCAGCACAGGCTTGGACAACGTCAGGCTCACGCTTCCGCTCCCTGGCCGTCGATGCCCGGTGGCAGGAACGGCTCGGCCCGCTGTGGTCCCCAGCTTCCGGCCGGGTAGGGCTCCAGCGCCAGGCCGGCCTGTTTCCAGGCATCGCTGACGCTGTCGATCCAGGCCCAGGCGGCCCTGACCTCGTCATCACGCACGAACAGCGCGTGGTTGCCGTTGAACGCATCCAGGAACAGACGTTCGTAGGCGATGCGGCGATGCAGGCCGGTCGGCACCGACAGTTCCAGCTCCAGCGGCTGCAGCTCCAGCGCGCCCCATTCCGGGCCGGCCAGGCTGCTCATCAGGCCCAGCTCGATGTTTTCCTGCGGCTGCAACTGGAAGGTCAGGCGGTTGGGCACCGCGTGCTGGCGGTCGGGGCGCTCGAACAGCCAATGCGTCACCGGCTTGAGCGTGACCACCACGCGGGTGGTGCGCTCGGGCATGCGCTTGCCGGTGCACAGGTGGAACGGCACGCCTTCCCAGCGCCAGTTGTCGATGCGCGCGGTGACCCCGACGAAGGTCTCCACGTCGCTGCCTTCCGGCGGCTGGTAGGCCTGCGCCGGCTGGCCGTCGATGCTGCCGGCGGTATAGCGGCCGCGCACGCTGTCGCGCTCGGCGTGCTCGGCGCTCAGCGGTCGCAGCGCGCGCAGCACTTTGACCTTTTCGTCGCGGATGCGGTCCGATTCCAGCGAGGCCGGCGGCTCCATCGCGACCAGGCACAGCAGCTGGAGGATATGGCTCTGCACCATGTCGCGCAGCGCGCCGGAGCGGGCGTAGTAGGCGTCACGCCCGTCCACGCCCTCGCTCTCGGCGACCAGGATCTGCACCGACTCGATGTAGTTGCGGTTCCACACCGCTTCCAGCAGCGTGTTGCCGAAGCGCAGCGCGATCAGGTTCTGCACCGCGGCCTTGCCGAGGTAGTGGTCGAGGCGGAACACGCGGTCCTCGTCGATCAGCGCGCCGATCGACTGCAGGATCTCCTGGGCGCTGGCCGAGTCGTGGCCGATCGGCTTTTCCAGCATCAGCCGGTGTGGTGCCGCCAGCGCGCCGCCTTCGGCCAGGCCCTGGCAGGTGCTGATGTACAGGCCCGGCGGGATCGCCAGGTAGCTCACGCAGGGGCGGTCGGTCAGCTCGCGCACCGCGCCGGCCACCGACGCGGCGTCGCGCAGGTCCACCGAGCGGTAGTCGATGCGCTGCAGCAGTGCATCGATCTGGGTGGTTTCGGCATGTGGCAGCGCCTGTTCCAGGCGTGGACGCAGGATCGCGTGGAACTTGGGCGTGTCGTGCGGCGACAACGCCAGCGCACGGACCCGGAAATCCTCCGGCAGCAGGCCGTCGATCGACAGGCGCAGCAACGAGGGAAAGAGATAGCGCTGCGCCAGGTCGCCCGTGGCCCCGAACAGGAGAAGTGTGGTGTGCATGGATCGAGTTTCAGATTCCTGTGACATCGTTGTCAATTGGCTGGCCCGAGGAGTTCCAGGCGTTCTGGTGGTCAGTTCGGCTGCGCTGGCGGGCAGGGCGCGACCAATGGATATTTCCCGCCTGGTGATGATGAACCCTCAATTGTCGCAGCAAAGGGCCGGCATGTTTAGGGCAGGCCCGGCATACATGGCGGGCGGATATGCAATGACTGGCCTGGTCTGCGGCGTGCGGACATTGTCGGCGATGGCGCCATGTTCTCCCTTCTTGGTTGGAATCCGCACGCATCGATGTGTGAGCGTCGCGAGTGCCCCTGTGTTCTGGAATCCCTTGCGCGGGTGCCCGCGGCCGGCCTAGATTTCGATGTTGCCAGCTGAAAACGATTACATGGCAGAATAAACCAATGCATTCGTATGCGGGAATCCCCGCGGCGATTGTCTGTCACTGACGTCGGGAGGGCCGGCGCCGGTCGGTATCCCCTGATTGAGGCGAACAGATGGCGAAAGTGCAGCTGGATGAGGTCTGCAAGGTCTACGACAACGGCCAGGTGGCGGTGCAGGGGGCCAGCTTCGAGGTCGCCGACGGCGAGCTGATGGTGCTGGTGGGGCCTTCCGGCTGCGGCAAGTCCACGCTGCTGCGGATGATCGCCGGGCTGGAGGAGATCAGCGGCGGAACCTTGCGCATCGGCGAGCGGGTGGTCAACGACGTGGCGCCCAAGGATCGCGACATCGCGATGGTGTTCCAGAGCTATGCGCTGTACCCGCACATGACGGTGGCCGAGAACCTGGCCTTCGGCCTGAAGCTGCGCGGCACGCCGAAGCAGGAGATCGCGCGGCGCGTGCAGGAGGCCGCCGAGATGCTCGGTCTGACCCCGATGCTCGACAAGCTGCCCAAGGCGATGTCCGGCGGCCAGCGCCAGCGCGTGGCGCTGGGCCGGGCGATGGTGCGCGAGTCGGCGGTGTTCCTGCTCGACGAGCCGCTCTCCAACCTCGACGCCAAGCTGCGCCACAGCGTGCGCACCGAGATCGCGCAGCTGCATCGCAAGCTCGGCACCACGATGATCTACGTCACCCACGACCAGGTCGAGGCGATGACCCTGGGCCAGCGCATCGTGGTGCTCAAGGATGGGGTGATCCAGCAGATCGACACCCCGATGGCGCTTTACGAGCGGCCAGCCAACCTGTTCGTGGCCGGCTTCCTTGGCAGCCCGGCGATGAACGTGCTGCGGGGCAGGCTGGTGGCGGGGCCGCACCTGGGGTTGCAGCTTGCGGGCGGGCGCACGCTGCTGATCGACGGGGCCGCCGTCGCCCCGGATTGGTCGGGGCGCGAGGTCGCGGTGGGCGTGCGCCCGGAGCACCTGCAGCCGGTGGTGCCGGGACAGCCCGCTGCGTTCGAGGTCGTGGTCGAGGGCGTGGAGCCGGTCGGCAACGAGATCTTCGTCAATGTCTCGCTGGACGGGGCGCCGCTGGTGCTGCGCGTGCCGCCGCAGGCGCTGCCCGCGGTGGGCGGTACGCTGCCGCTGGCGATCCAGGTCGCGCACCTGCATTTCTTCGATGCCGAAAGCGGCGAGCGGCTGTCCCCGGCAGCCTGACGGCACCTGCTTTTCGTAGGAGCGGCTTCAGCCGCGATGGGGCTTGCATGCGAATCCTTCGCAAAAGCACCGCACATCCCTGTGCGGGGATTCAAGGGGAAAGCCCGATCGCGGCTGAAGCCGCTCCTACGAAAAGCCCGTCAGCGCGCCAGCCCTTCCAGGAACGGGACGACGCGCGCGGGCTCGCCGCGTACCGTCAACCCGTCTTCCTCGACCTCCAGCGGCAGCACCGCCAAGGCCAGCCCGGCCGCCACGCTGGCCAGGCTGCCGATCGCCTGCCCGTCGCGCCGCACCTCGTCGCCCGGCTGCGCGTGCGCGTCGGTTTCGAGCAGGCGCGTGCTGCGCTTGGCCTTGCCGAGGAAGTGCGTGCGCGCGACGATTTCCTGGCCGGGATAGCAGCCTTTCCTGACGCTGTAGGCGCCCAGCCGGTCCAGGCCGATCTGCTGGGGGGTCCATTGCTCGCGTTGCGAGGCCTCCAGCCGTGGTATGCCCATGCGCAGGTCCAGCTCACGCCAGGCCAGGGCAAGGCCGGTATCGCTGTTTGCTTGCGGCGTCGATGCCTGTACGCACAGGGTGCGACCGAGATCGCCGGTGCCGAGGTCGAACAGCAGGCGGTCGGGCTCGATCGCCAGCTGGTTGCCACCGGTCGGGGCAGCTGCCAGCCGTCCATGCGCGGCAAGATCGCCGCGCGCCTCGATGCGCAGCTTGCGCCGGAATACGAACCGGCGCAGTTGTTCGGCGATCGTGCCGGCATCGCCATCCGGGAGCACCAGGGTGATGGTCTGCTCGTCCGGCCGCGCCAGCAGGAACAGCGCGATGACCCGGCCCTTGGGCGTGAGCCAGGCGCTCCACTGCCAGTGGCCGACCGCCAGCGAAGCCGCGTCGCTGGCGAACTGGGCCTGGCAGAATGCGACCGCATCCGGCCCCTGCAGCGTGACGATTTCCGCCTCCGGCAGCAGGGCAAATGCCGGTTCGGTAATGTGAAGGTTGTCAGGCACGGGGGGCAGGACTAAAATTTGCTGCGTTGCGAGACCCTCATGATAGGCCAAACAACCCCCACTCCCGAATCCGAGCCCGAAGCGCCGCCACCCGATGGAGTCGATGATTCCACCGGCGAGACGGAGCGCAAGGAGGTCGGTGGTCGCGGCGGACTGGATCCGGTGCGATACGGCGATTGGGAGAAGAACGGGCGCTGCATCGATTTCTGATCAGTGCCCAGCCAACGCGGCCTCGCGCCGCCCAGCCGAGAAAAACGAGTCCAGCGAATGGCGACCCAAGAAAGACCGTTGTCTCCACACCTCCAGGTGTATCGCTGGCAGATCCAGATGGCCACCTCGATCCTGCATCGAGCCACGGGCGTCGTTCTGTCACTCGGTGCCTTGATCATCGCCACCGGCCTGCTGGTGCTGATGCTCGGTCCCGAACACTGGAGCTGCTTCACCCACGTGGTCGGTGCCTGGTACGGCCAGCTGTTCCTGTTCTTCTGGTCCTGGGCCTTCGCCTATCACTTGTGCAACGGCATCCGCCACATCGTGCAGGACTTCGCGCACGGCTTCAGCATCCCCGCCTTCAAGCGCAGCAGCTGGCTGTCGGTGATCGGCAGCCTGGTGATCGTCGCGCTGATCTGGGCCTACGTCCTGTTGGGAGCCGGCGCATGAGTCGTTTTCGTACTCCGCTCAAGAACGTGCGCGGGCTCGGCTCGGCCAAGACCGGCACCGAGCACTTCATCCACCAGCGCCTGACCGCGACCGCGCTGGTATTCCTCGGTATCTGGTTCCTGGTGTTCGTGCTGAGCCTGCTTGGCGCGGACTACGCGACCGCCGCCCATGCGGTGTCCCGCCCCTGGAACGCGGTGCTGCTGGTCGGCTTCCTGGTCGCGATGTTCTGGCATGCCCAGCTCGGCCTGCAGGTGATCCTCGAGGATTACATCCACAACTCGCTGCTGGCCCTGGCGCTGCAGACGACGGTGAAGTTCATCGCCGTCGTCGGTGCGATCGCCAGCGTCTTCGCGGTGGTTCGCATCGCGCTGGGGAACTGACTAGATGTCCGCTTACAAGATCACCGAACACAAGTACGACATGGTCGTGGTCGGCGCCGGCGGCGCCGGCCTGCGCGCCACCTTCGGCCTGGCCCAGAAGGGCCTGCAGACCGTGTGCCTGACCAAGGTGTTCCCGACCCGCTCGCACACCGTGGCCGCGCAGGGCGGCATCTCCGCCGCACTGGCCAACATGGGCGAGGACGACTGGCGCTACCACTTCTACGACACCATCAAGGGTTCGGACTGGCTGGGCGACCAGGACGCGATCGAATATATGTGCCGCGAGGCGATTCCCGCGGTGATCGAGCTCGAACACCAGGGCGTTCCGTTCAGCCGCACCGAGGAAGGCAAGA
>JASGDF010000031.1:0-9944 GCA_047607345.1 Pseudomonas sp.
TGACGCGCCAACCCATTCGGCGCCCTCCTGTCTCTGCGGCGCGGATCGACGAGAAGCGCCGCAAGGCATTGCGCTGAGTCGCGCGGCACGATCCTGGCGCGTGGCGACGCGCTCCTTCGCTCTGGGCACGCGATACAGCTCCCGCGGGAGCGGCTACAAAGCTATACCGCCTGGCAGCCGCTTCCCGGTATCTCCGGTACCGGCACGCCCAACAGGTAGCCCTGCCCGTAGTGACAGCCGAATTCGCGCAACGTCTGCAGCTGGCGCTGGGTCTCGATGCCCTCGCCCACCGTTTCGATCCCCAGGGAGGCCGCCAGCGCCAGGATGCTGCGTACCAGCGCCAGCGAATCCTGGCCGTCCTGGGCATGCAGGTTGACCACGAAACTGCGGTCGATCTTCAATACCGAGATCGGGAAACGGTACAGATAGGACAGCGCCGAGTAGCCGGTCCCGAAGTCGTCCAGCAACACCATCACCCCTCGCGCGCGCAGCCGGTTGAGGATGTCCAGAATGCGCGGTGCGTCCTCCAGCAGCGCGACCTCGGTGATCTCCAGGCGCAGCCGCGCCGGATCGGCGCCGGCCGCGTCCACCAGCCCCAGCAACCGTTCGATGAAGCCCGACGAACGGAAGTGCAGCGGCGAGACATTGACCGAGATGTAACCGGCGGGCGTGCGCGCCAGGTGGCCGATTACCTGCTCGTAGAGCTGCCAGTCGACGTACTCGATCAGACCGCTGTTCTCGCCGAGGTGAATGAACGCATCCGGTCGCAGCAGGCCGCGACTCTCATGGTTCCAGCGCAGCAATGCCTCATAACCGACCACGCAGCCGTCGTCGAGCCGCACGATCGGCTGGTAGTAGGGCTGGAAATCGCGACGCTTCAGCGCACGCCGGATATCGGCCTCGAGATCGAGGCTGCGCATCGCCTCCTCGCGCATCGCCTCGTCGAACACCGCGAAGCGCTCGTGCGCCTGCGCCTTGGCGCGGTACATCGCCGCATCGGCATCTCGCAGCAGTTCCTCGCCGCTGCGGTAGCGGGCGTTCCAGAACGCCACGCCGACGCTGCCGGACGGAAACAGCTCGCGCCCGGCCACCCACATCGGCTGGCCGAGCACCCCGTGCAGCCGGCGCGCCAGATTACTCGCCTCCTCGAGCCCCTCCGGACAGTGCATCAGGATCGCGAACTCGTCGCCTCCCAACCGCGCGATCACGTCCTCGGCACGTACCGTGGCGACGATGCGCTGCGCCACTTCCACCAGCATCCGGTCGCCAGCTGCGTGCCCGACGCTGTCATTGACCAGCTTGAAGCGGTCCAGATCCAGGAACAGCACGGCAAAGGGCGGCGCGGTGCCCGCGAGTGCAAGGCTGATCGCGCGGTCCAGCCGGTCGAGCAGATGCGCGCGGTTAGGCAGGCCGGTAAGCGCATCGTGCAGGGCCTGGTGGGTCAGCCGTTGCTCGGCGCGAATGCGCTCGGCGATCTGGCCCACCAGTTGTTCATTGAGCTGCGCAAGCTCGCTGGTACGCTCATCCACGCGCTGCTCCAGCTCGGCATGCGCCTGGCGCAGTCGCGCCTGGCCGCGCTGCCGTGCCAGGCCGTTGCCAATGTTGTGGGCGGCGAACGCGAGCAGTCGCTGATCGTCCAGCGAATAGCGCACGTCGTCGGAATAGCTCTGCACCACCACGGCGCCGACCACCTCGTCCTCGATGAACAGCGGCACCCCCAGCCAGCTGCTGGCCTCGCGCCCCAGCCTCGTCAGCTCACCGGCCTGCGCCAGCACATCGATCTGCGCGCGATCGGCGAGCAGCGCGCAGCGGGTTGCGATCACGTACTCGGTGAGGCCATTGCTGAAGCTGCGCCGCGGCCGGACACGATGGTGTTCGTCCACCGAGTAAGGGAATTCCAGGTACTCGCCGCTGTCGTCGAGGGTCGCGATATAGAAATTGCGTGCATCGAGCAGCCCCCCCACCACAGAGTGAACCTCGGCATAGAACTGCTCCTGGCTCTCCGAGGCCACCGCCAATTCGGAGATGCGGAACAATGCCATCTGCAACGTCTCAGCCCGCCTGCGCTCGACAATCTCCTTCTGGAGGCTGCGATTGGCCTGCCGCAGCTCGGCGGTACGCTCGGCGACCATGGCCGCCAGCCGGACCTGGGCCTGGCGCCGCTCCAGTGCGGTCTGCACATGCTGGGCGACGAAGATCAGCAGGCTGCGGTCCTGCGCATTGAAGATGATCCGCTCGTCGTAGCTCTGTACCACGATCGCCCCGGCCACCCGCCCATCGCGCAGCATCGGCACGCCGAGCCAGTCCTTGCTGTCCGGACCACGGCTGGGATCGTGCGGCATCCCCAGCCCCAGCGCCAGGTGATCCGAAGGCCCCCACAGCGGCGTACCCCGCTCAAGCAGCGCGAAGGTAAGGCTGCCCCGGAAATCCTCATGGGTATAGGCATGGCCGGGATCCGGGGCGAAACCATGCTGGGTATCCACGAAGTAGACAAAGCGCATGCTCTCGTCGATCGGGTCGTACTCGACGATGAAGAAATTCTCGGCGTACATCAGCGAGGCCACCACCTCGTGGATCCGCTGCAGCATCCGCGGCAGTTCGAGATATTGGCCGGACAGGTCCGCGATCTCGTAGAGCGCCTGCCGCAGGCGCTTGGATTTCTCCAGCTCGCTGACCTGCGCTTGCAGGCACGCGCGCTCGTGCGCCGCCTCGGTGACGACCCGCGCCGCGTCCAGCCAGCTCGCGTCCGGCACCACCTGGCTGTCCCAGACCACGGCGAAAGCCACCTCGCCGCCCGTCGAAAACCATCGATGGACAGCGCTCTCCTCGTTCGCGCGCACACCGAGCGCATCGACCAGGCGTGGCCGCAACGAGGCTGCGGCAGGATCGAAGCCGGCCTCGCCGACGCCCGACGCTTGGTCGCGCCACGCCACTGCAACCGCGCTCGCACCGGGCAGCAACCCCGCCAGCGCCACGGCCACCCGCTGGCAGGCCTCCGATGAGCGAAGCCACGAAAAACTGCCGCCTGCTGCGCTGTGGCTGTCCATCCACGCCTTGTCTAACGGGTTCGGGCACATTGCCCGCCGCGAGCATAACGTCTTGCATGAATCCTGACAGCGCGCCCCGGAAGATGCAGCGCGAGGCGACTCCATCCCATCGGCGAACGCCACAAGGCCAAGATCGGGCACGGAGTCTTATAAAATCCAGATCGATGCACGACACCCTCGCCAACCCGGTCCGGCATGCCCAGGACGTCAGGCACAGCCGCTTCCTCGCCCTGGCGGCCCCGATCGATGGCGCCCAGGCGGCGCTGGCCTTCGTCCGCGAGGTTTCCGATCCGGAGGCGACCCACAACTGCTGGGCCTACCGCCACGGCAGCGACTACCGCTCCAGTGACGATGGCGAGCCGGCCGGCACCGCCGGACGGCCGATCCTGGCGGCGATCGACGGGCAGGGCTTCGACCGCGTGGTGGTCGTGGTCACGCGCTGGTTCGGCGGGGTCAAGCTCGGTGCCGGCGGACTGGTGCGGGCCTACGGCGGCACCGCCGCCGAATGCCTGCGCCAGGCACCGCGCCTGCCACTGGTGCCGATGCGCGAGCTGGCACTGTACTGTGGCTTCGACGACATCGGCGTGGTGCACGCGCTGCTGCCCACGCATGCCGCAGTGAAACTGGAAGAAACCTTCGATGCAGGCGGCATGCGGATGCACATCCAGTTGCCTGCCGACCGCGAGAATGCCTTGAAAACCCGCCTGCGCGATGCCACCCGCAATCGCATCGGCATTGACGAAGAACGAATAGATGAATGATTCCCCCAGCAAGCCGCCGAGTTCGATGAAGCAACTGGGCAGCCTGCGCACGCTGTGGCCGTTCGTGCGTCGCCACTTGAGCCTGTTCGTCTGCTGGCTGGCGGCATTGGGCCTGTCGTCGTCGGCGACGCTGAGCCTGCCGGCCGCGGTCAAGCAGGTGATCGACCATGGCTTCAGCGGCGGCGGCCAGATCAACCGCACCTTCGCGCTGCTGTTCGCGGTGGCGGTGGTACTCGCGCTCGCGACCGCGGCACGCTTCTACTTCGTGTCGCTGCTGGGCGAGAAGGTCGTCGCCGACCTGCGCAACCGGCTGTACGCGCACCTGATCGGCCTGGACGCCGGCTTCCACGATCGCAACCGCAGCGGCGAGCTGGTCTCGCGCCTGTCCGCCGACAGCGAGCTGCTGCGCAGCGTGATCGGCTCGACCATGTCGGTAGCCTTGCGCAGCATGGTCACGGTGGTCGGCAGCCTGGCGATGCTGTTCGTCACCAGCCCGCGGCTGGCAGCGTACTCGCTGATCGGCATCCCGCTGGCGGTGTTGCCGATCGTGATCGGCGCGCGCCGTTTGCAGAAGGTCTCGCGCGCCAGCCAGGATCGCGTCGCCGACGCCAACACGCTGGCGGCCGAGACCCTGGGCGCGGTGCGCACGGTGCAGGCACACGCGCGCGAATCCTACGAGCGCGGCCGCTTCGGCGCGGCGCTGGAGGCATCGGTGCAGACCGCGCGCAAGCGCATCCGTACCCAGTCCATGGTCACCGCGATCGCGATCGTGCTGGTGTTCGGCGCGATCGTGCTGGTGCTGTGGTCGGGCGCGCACGACGTGATCGAGGGCCGCATGACGCCCGGCACGCTCGGCCAGTTCGTGCTGTACGCGCTGATCGGCGGCGGTTCGGTCGGTTCGCTCGCCGAGGTCTGGAACGAGTTGCAGCGCGCCGGCGGCGGCATGAGCCGGATCGCCGAGCTGCTGCACGAACGTCCCGGCGTGATCGCGCCGGCATCGCCCCACCCGCTGCCGGCGCCGCTGCGCGGCGAGATCCGCTTCGACAACGTGGTATTCCACTACCCGCAGCGGCCCGACCAGGCCGCGCTGGACGGCTTCGACCTGCATGTGCGCCCGGGCGAGAGCGTGGCGCTGGTCGGCCCGTCCGGCGCCGGCAAGAGCACCGTGCTGTCGCTGCTGCTGCGTTTCCACGATCCGAACGGTGGCATCGTCGGCATAGACGGCATCGATATTCGCCAGTTCGACCCAGTCGCGCTGCGCGAGCACATCGCGCTGGTGCCGCAGCAGCCAGCGCTGTTCGCCGCCAGCGCCGCCGCCAACATCCGCTACGGGCGGCTGGAAGCCAGCGATACCGAGCTGCACACCGCCGCCGTCGCCGCCGAGGCCGACGAATTCATCCGTGCCCTGCCTGAGGGCTACGCCAGCGAGCTCGGCGAACGCGGCGCGCGCCTGTCCGGCGGACAGCAGCAGCGCATCGCGATCGCCCGCGCGCTGCTCAAGGACGCTCCGATCCTGCTGCTGGACGAGGCCACCAGCGCGCTCGACGCACAGAGCGAACGCGCGGTGCAGCAGGCGCTGGAGCGGCTGATGGCCGGCCGCACCACGCTGGTGATCGCGCACCGGCTGGCGACCGTGCTCAAGGCCGACCGCATCGTGGTGATGGACCAGGGACGCATCGTCGCTCAGGGTACGCACGCCGAGCTGCTGGCGCAGGGCGGCCTGTACGCCGAACTCGCCCGTCTCCAGTTCATCGATTGAGGCCACTAACCGACGTCGTCCCCCGCGAAGACGGGAAGCGCTTTGCAGCGGCCGAATCGCCGATCACCCAGTACCTTTCGCAACAAGGCCGCGAGTCGCTGGGTCCCCGCCTGCGCAGGGACAACGGAATCCAGCGCTGCTGGAACCCACCACCGGCACCTGCTGCGCCAAGCTCCACATCACGCCACCATCGGTGGCGAACTCACGTTGTCCGCCGCCCGAGCCGGCACTGGTCATTTTTTAACCACCCATCTTGACACGCCCGCGCCACAAGGCGCGCAGCGTGTTATCCACATGCTTGTCCGCATTCCATCCACAGCCGGTGTGGATGGAATGCATCCCGTACGCTCGTCCGTAGGAGCGACTCCGGGTGGCGATTGATCTTTCTCACCGCAGCAGCACCCGGCCTATACCACTCGCGTCGATCTCGCGCGCGGCGCGTTGCAGCGCCGCCGCGTCGCCGGCGTGGTCGAAACCGACCCGGAAATGCACCTCGCCGGCCGGAGTACGCGAGGAATGGATCGAGGACAGGTTGACCGCATGCCGCTCGAACACATGCAGCAGCGCGCGCAGCGAACCTGGCTGGTCCTCCGGCAGGTAGATGCTCAGCGCACGCGCCTCGGTCAGGTCGGCCAGCAGATAACCGACCCGCTCGTAGCTGTAGTTGCCTCCGGCCAGTGCCTGCTCGCCGAGCGTGGTCCGGTTGTCCCGTAAAAACAGCTCGCGAAAGCGCGCCCGCGCCGCATCGTCGCCCCGCGCGACCAGCGCGCGCAGCTCCTGCAGGTGCGACAACAATCGGTCCAGCATCTCCCCGACGTAGGGATTGCCGAACTGGATGTCCTCGTAGATCGCCGGATTCAGCGAGAGGATACGCGCGATGATCGCCGCATCCAGCTCGAACGAGGCCGAGCGGAACGGCATCAGCGCTGCCAGGTCGCCCAGCAACGGCACGTAGTCGCGCAGCACCCCGGCCTGCGCCAGATGGGTGGCGTGCACCATCGCCTGCACCAGTGCCATCACCCGGTCGTGATGCTCCGGCGAGGCCGGCACGCATTCGGCTTCCAGCGCCTCGCACAACCCGAGCAGCCACGGCCGCCACTCCAGCAGCCGCGCCTCGCACACCACCATCACCCGGCCCTTGAGCGTGGGCGACTTGGGCGGGGCGGTCATCGGGTGCAGGCCGACCACCTCGGCCTGTGATTCCAGCATCGCCGCTACCGGCCCCTGCTTGATCGAGGTGACATCCAGCCACAGCTTGCCGCGCTCACGGCCGGCGGCCAGCGCCGCGTAACGCCGGATCAGCGCTTCGGTGTGGCGGATCGGCGCCGCGAACACCAGCACGTCAGCGCGCTCGACCAGCGCGGCCTCGTCCAGCGAATCCGGATCGGCCGGGTCGTGACCGATCACCTCCAGTCGCATGCGTTCGTGCAGGAACTGCGCCAGCCAACGGCCATAGGCCCCGGCGCTGCCGACGATGCCGACGATGGGCCGCGCGGTCATGCCAGGCGCTCGACGACGAAGCGCGCGGGAGTGGACAATGCCGCCGGCGCGGCGGCGACCACGTCGAATTCCTCGTAGCCGTCGGCCAAGGTCGCCTCCAGCGCCGCATGCACGCCCGACAGTGCGCGCCCGACCGCCGCCTCGAACGGTTCGCCACGCAGCAGGAAGCCGACCAGCAGCGACATCAACACATCCCCGGTCCCGGCCACGTCCACCGGCAGGTACGGGGTGGCCCAGCGCCAGACCGCGTCGCGACCCACCGCCAGCGTCACCAGCTCGCCGTCGGCGCCAGCCACGCTATGCGCGAGCACCCACTGCGGACCGCGTGCGAGCAGCTCGCGCGCGGCGGCGATCGCATCGTCCTGCGCCAGGCTTTCGCGACCGCTGAGGCGGCCCAGTTCGTAGGCGTTCGGCGTCACCAGCCAGGCCTTCGGCAGCAGCCGCTCGGCGAACACCTGCTCCAGCGCCGGCTCGACGTAGGGCCCGGTGTGGGTGTCGCCGATCACCGGATCCAGGCAATAGCGCAACTGCGGCGCCTGATCCTGCAAACCGTCGAGCCAGTCGGCGAACGCCTCGCCGTTGGCGAGACTGCCGAAGTAGCCGGACACCAGCATCTTCGCGCGCTGCGGCAAGCCGCGCTCGCTGGCGCCGAGCAACAACTCGGCCAACCAGTCCGCCGGCAGGATGCGCCCGCGCAGGGTCGTGTAGAACGGCGCGTTGCTGAGCAGCGTGGTCGGGATCTCCGCGACCCGCACGCCGAGCGCGCGCAGCGGCGGCACCGCCGCGCTGTTACCGGCATGGCCGTAGACGAGTTGCGACTGCACCGAGATGACATCGATCGGCGCGGGACCATCCGGGCGCTGGCGGCGGCCGTGGACGAGGTGGCTTTCGGTAGTAGCGTTCATGCGTTCATTCTAGAACCGCAGAAGGCCCGCGAACCGCATGCTTTCTTCTGGATCTTTCCACGCCAGCGCAGACGATGCGCCGGACGAACATCGTCGTCCCCGCGCAGGCGGGGACCCAGCGACTTCAACACGATCTGTACGAAAGTCCCTGGATCCCCGCCTGCGCGGGGATGACGATCGATTTTCGCGCTACGACGTCATCCGGTCCCAGAAGCTCTTGACCCCATCGATGAACGTCGCCGACTTCGGCGAGTGCTTGCGCGCATCCTCGCCGACGAAGGTGGCCTCCAGCTGCTCCAGCAGCTTGCGCTGCTCGGCGGTGAGATTCACCGGGGTTTCCACCACCACACGGCAGTACAGATCGCCAGGCACGCGGCTGCGCACCGACTTGACGCCCTTGCCGCGCAGCCGGAACAGCTTGCCGGTCTGGGTCTCGGCCGGGATCCGGATCTCTGCCTCGCCGTCGAGCGTGCCCACGCGCACGCTGTCGCCGAGCGCGGCCTGGGCGATGCGGATCGGCACCTCGCAGTGCAGGTCGTCGCCGTCGCGCTGGAAGATCGCATGCTCGCGCACGCGCACTTCCACGTACAGGTCGCCGGCAGGCGCGCCGGCCGGACCGGCCTCGCCCTCGCCGGCCAGGCGGATGCGGTCGCCGGTGTCCACGCCGGCCGGGATCTTGACCGAGAGGACCTTCTCCTCCTCGACCCGGCCGGCGCCATGGCAGCGCTTGCACGGGTTGCGGATGATGCTGCCGCGCCCGGCGCAATGCGGACAGCTCTGCTGCATCGCGAAGATGCCGCGCTGCACGCGCACGTTGCCGCGCCCGCCGCAGGTGGTGCAGGCCTCGACCTTGCCGTCCTCCGAACCGCTGCCGCGGCACTCGCCGCATTCGGCCAGGCTCGGGATCTCGATGCGTCGTTCGATGCCGGCGACCGCCTCCTCCAGCTCCAGCTCCATCACGTAGCCGACGTCGGCGCCGCGCCGTGCCTGACGCGCACCGGCGGCCCCGCCGAAGATGTTGCCGAAGATGTCGCCAAAGATATCGCCCATGTCCGGACCACCCGGACCGCCGCCACCCATGCCGTGCTCGAACGCGGCATGGCCATGCGCGTCGTACATCCGGCGCTTGTTGGCGTCGGCGAGGACCTCGTAGGCCTCCTTGCATTCCTTGAAGGCCGCCTCGGCCGCGGCATCGCCCGGATTACGGTCCGGGTGGTGCTTCATCGCGCAGCGGCGATAGGCCTTCTTCAATTCCTCGTCGCTGGCGTTGCGGGCGACGCCCAGCACTTCGTAGTAATCGCGTTTGCTCATGGGGCGGGGATTGGAGATTCGGGATTCGGGATGGGTGAAACGCAAAAGCGGAGAGCCTGCGCCCTTCCGCCTTTGCCAGCACTTCGGAAAGGGCGTCGGGAGAGCAGGACCATGAGGCGCATCGCCCTACGAATCCCCAATCCCGAATCCCTGATCCCGACTTACTTCTTGTCGTCCTTGACCTCGGTGAACTCGGCGTCCACCACGTCGTCGTTCGGCCTGGCCTGGGCGCCGGCATCGGCAGCGCCGCCGGCGGCTCCCTGCTCGGCCGCCGCGGCCGCCGCGTACAGCGACTGGCCGGCCTCCTCCAGCGCCTTGGCCTTGGCCTCGATCTGGGCCTTGTCGTCACCCTTCAGCGCGGTCTCCAGGTCGGCCAGCGCCGACTCGACCTTGCCGATCACCTCGCCCGACACCTTGCTGCCGTGCTCGTTGATCGCGCCGCGGGTGGCGTGGACCAGGCCGTCGGCCTGGTTACGCGCCTGCACCAGCTCCTGGAACTTCTTGTCCTCGTCGCGATGCGCCTCGGCATCGGCCACCATCCGCGCGATCTCGTCCTCGGACAGGCCCGAGCCGGCCTTGATCTCGACCTTCTGCTCCTTGTTGGTCTTCTTGTCCTTGGCCGACACGTGCAGGATGCCGTTGGCGTCGATGTCGAAGGACA
>JASGDF010000032.1:0-23766 GCA_047607345.1 Pseudomonas sp.
CCCCGCCGCGCAGGCGGCGCGGGCACGTCGGCCGGCGCTGGCGGCCCTGGCTGGCGGCGGCCGCGGCGCTGGTGCTGACCGCCGGGCTGGGCACGCAGTGGCTGCGCGACTGGCGCCACGATCAGACCACCGCCACCGGCGAGCAGCGCACGATTGCGCTGCGCGACGGCAGCACGTTGTGGCTGAACACCGCCAGCGCGGTCGACCTGACGATGGACGGGGCACGGCGCCAGGTGCGGCTGGTGCGCGGCGAAGCCTATTTCGACGTGGCGCGCGACCCGGCGCATCCATTCGTGGTCGATGCCGGCACCGGCTGGATCACCGTGCTGGGCACCGCGTTCGGCGTGCGCCGCGATGGAGGCGACGTGGTGGTCACCGTGCAGCGCGGCCGCGTGCAGGTGGCCGGCGGCGGTTCGCCGTCGGTGGTGCTGATGCCGGGCCAGACGGTGCGCGTGCATGCCGGTGATCCGCGCAAGCAGGTCGCATCGGTCGATGCGGAACAGGCGCTGTCCTGGCGCAGCGGGCGGCTGTTGTTCGAGAACCGCCCGATCGGCGAGGTGCTTGACGAACTGCGGCGCTACGACCGCCGCGTGCTGCTGATCGGCGATCCCGCCGTGCGCCGGCTGCGGGTGACCAGCATCGTGGACCTGGCGCGCATCGACGAGTGGTACGACACGCTCGCGCAGTCGCTGCCGGTGGACGTCACCCGGATCGGGCCGTTCATCTGGATACGTTCATCGCCGGCAAGTGCGGCCGCGAACGGCTGACGCGTTTTGCATCGTGATCGTTTCGCATGCGCGGTAGTGATGCCGCCACGGCATTTCGCTGCCTGATGGATTGTCGCCGCGTGGGAAAGCATGCCGTGCAAACGCGGTGGCGCGCGCATCACGCCGCCGATGTGCAATCGGCTTGTCAGATCGTGTGCTCCCGAGCATTACCGGAATAGGACGGCAGCGCGCTCGGTGAGCGCACGGCGTGTCGGCCATCCGCCACCGGCACGGGGACCGGGGCGGTTTCGATCCACATCACTGCACCAGGGGATAAGGAATGAGACAAAGGACGAGGTATGTTGGATTCGCTTCGATGCTCGGGCAGGCGTTGCGCGGCTGCGCAACGGCCGTGCTCGCGGCCGGGGTGCTGGCGGTCGTCGCGATGCCGGCGGTGCAGGCGCAGTCGCCGCGCCAGGAACAGGCGGCGGCCCATGATTTCGAGATCCCGGCCGGTCCGCTGAGCGCGGCGCTGCTGCGTTTCGGCGCGCAGGCCGGGCTGCAGTTCAACGTCGACAGCCGCCTGACCGACGGCCGGCAGAGCGGCGGCGTGCATGGCCGGCACTCGGTGGAGAACGCGTTGGCCCAGCTGCTGTCCGGCAGTGGCCTGACCTATCGCTTCGCCGGCCCGCGCTCGGTGGTGATCGAGGCGCTGCCCGAGACCGGCGACGCACGCGTGCTGGGGCCGGTGCGCATCGAGGGCGCCGAGCAGGGGAGTGCGACCAACGGGGTCAACGGCAGCAGCGACATCACCGCCACCGAAGGCAGCGGCAGCTATACCAGCGGCGCGCTGAGCATCGCCGGCAAGTCGCCACTGTCGATCAAGGACACGCCGGCATCGGTCAGCGTGGTCACCCGCCAGCGCCTGGACGAGCAGAACATCACCGACTTCGCCTCGCTGATGGAAGAAGCTCCCGGCATCAGCACGATCACCGGCACCAACGGCGCGCTGGAGTCGGAATACTACGCGCGCGGCTTCCGCATCGAGCGCTTGCAGATCGACGGCGGCGCGCCGATCGACATCGGCTCCAGCAACTGGAGCCTGCTGCCGCAGATCGACACCGCGCTGTACGACCACGCCGAGATCCTGCGCGGCGCCGACGGCCTGTTCAACGCCTACGGCAGTCCCGGCGGGGTGATAAGCCTGGTGCGCAAGCGGCCGCTGGATCACTTCCAGGCCGAGCTGGAACTGCAGGCCGGCAGCTGGAACAACTACCGCAGCAGCCTGGACGTCACCGCGCCGCTGACCGCCGACGGCCGCCTGCGCGGGCGCGGCGTGCTGGTCTGGCAGGACCAGGACTTCTTCTACGACCTGGCCCATTCGACCAAGAAGATCGCCTACGGCGTGCTCGACTACGACCTGACGCCCGCCACCGTGGTCGGGCTGGGCGCCAGCCGCACCTGGCAGGACGCGCTGCCGTTCACCAGCGGCCTGCCGCGCTACCGCTCTGGCGCGGACCTGAACCTGCCGCGCAGCACCAGCTTCGCGTTTCCGTGGAACGACTACGCGCTGGACACCACCGAAGTGTTTGGCTGGCTCGAACACAAGTTCAACGACAGCTGGAACCTCAAGTTCAACACGGCGCGGATCAAGCAGGATCGCGCTTCGGTCTACGGCAGCGTCAGCGGCGCGGTCAACCCGGTCACACTGGCCGGCCCGCGCCAAGTGCAGGAGCGCGAGGACAAGGTCAGCACCCAGCTCACCGCCGACCTCGCGCTGAACGGCAGCTTCGAGTTGTTCGGGCATACCCAGCGGCTCACCGTCGGCGGCAACTACGCGCGGGCCGACGGCGGCGGCTACACGATGTACGTGCCGCCCTCGCTGAGCAGCGTGGCGGTGAACGTGTTCGACTTCGACCCCTACGACGCGGCCTACGCGATGGGCGACGCGGCGGTGCCGCAGCAGACCTATCCGGTCGACCTGCGCCGGCAGACCAACGCCTACGCCAACCTGAGCCTGACCTTCTGGGCGCCGCTGCACCTGAACATCGGCCTGCGCTACAGCACCTACCGCAACCGCAGCGTGCGCCAGACGCTGTGCTGGCAGAGCAGCGGCTGCGAGGATCTGCAGAGCGACGGCGTGCAGCGCGCGTTCGGCGAGGTGACCGGCACCTATCCGTCGGCCTGGAGCACCTCCGATTTCAGCTGGCCGCCGACGGTGTCGCTGGTCTACGACGTGACCGACGCGGTATCGGCCTACGTCGCCTACAGCGACATCTACATCGAGCAGTCGACCTTCATCGGTCGCGACGGCAGCCCGGTGGACCCGATCACCGGCAACAATATCGAGGCCGGCGTGAAGTGGGCCGCGCGCGACGGCCGGCTCAACCTGACCCTGTCCGGCTACCGCATCGAGCAGAAGAACTTCGGCATGATCGACGGCAGCTACGCCAATGCCGAGGACTACTTCCAGGTCGATAGCGAGCACTGGTGCTGCTACACCACCGACACCGACATGCAGCGCATCAGCCGCGGCATCGACGCGGAGGTGACCGGCGAAATCCTCCCTGGATGGCAGATCGCCGCCAGCTACACCCGCAACTACAACGAGGAGACCGGCAGCGAGTCCTTCGTCGAGGGCCAGCCGCTGCAGAGCCGCCTGCCCAAGCACCTGCTCAAGCTGTGGACCGGCTACCAGTTCCAGGACGGCGGCTGGCTGGGCCGGCTCAGCGTCGGTGGCGGTGTCAACGCGCAGACTCGCGGCTACTACGCCGGCACCGCCTGCCTGGGCTACAACCAGGCCACCGGCGCATGCAGCGGCGGCTTCGCCGATTTCGAGTTCGCGCAGGGCACCTACGCGGTGTTCGGCGCGCGCGTGGCCTACCAGGTCACGCCGCGCTGGCAGCTGGCGCTGAACGTGGACAACCTGTTCGACCGCCGCTACTACCAGACCGTGGGCAACACCTTTTCCGGCAACTGGTACGGCGAGCCGCGCCGCTATGCACTGATCCTGCGCGGCAGGTTCTGACCCATCCCGGCGCGCGGCGGGCAAGGGCGGCCATCGGGGCCGCTCTGCCCGAGCGGCCTCCATCACGCTACGGAGTAGACGATGCGACGTTGTGCTTTCCTTCTCGCCCTGGGCCTGGCGCTGCCGGCCGGGCTTGCGATGCCCTGCGCCGCCGCGCCCGCGGCGAACGCGCTGCCGGCCGGCATCAGCGCCGGCCCCACGCTGGAGGGGATCAGCGAGTATCGCCTGGACAACGGCCTGCGGGTGCTGCTGTTTCCCGACGCGGCCACGCCGACGACCCTGGTCAACGTGACCTACTCGGTCGGCTCGGCGCAGGAGAACTACGGCGAGAGCGGCATGGCGCACCTGCTCGAGCACCTGCTGTTCAAGGGCACCCCGAAGGTGGCCAACATCGCCGAGGAATTCAAGAAGCGCGGTATCTACTACAACGGCACCACCGCGCGCGAGCGCACCAACTACTACGGCTGGTTCCCGCCCGACGAGAAGACCCTGGACTGGCTGCTGGCGGTGGAGGCCGACCGCATGGTCAACGCCAACGTCGCCAAGAGCGAACTGGACAGCGAGATGACGGTGGTGCGCAACGAACTGGAGATCGGCGAGAACAAGCCCGAGCGGGTGCTGACCCAGCGGCTGACCTCGCAGGCCTACCTGTGGCATGCCTACCGCAAGAGCGTGATCGGCAACCGTTCCGACGTGGAGAACGTGCCGATCGAGCGCCTGCAGGCGTTCTACCGCACCTGGTATCAGCCCGACAACGCCACCGTCATCGTCGCCGGCCGCTTCGACCCGGACCAGACGCTGAAGACGATCCAGCGCTACTTCGGCGCGATCCCGCGCCCGGCGCGCACGCTGCCGGCGCGCTACACGGTCGAGCCGGCCCAGGACGGCGAGCGCGAGATCAACGTGCGCCGTACCGGCGAACTGGACATGATCGCGCTGGGCTACCACGGCCCGGCGATCACCCATCCGGACTCGGCCGCGCTGGACGTGCTCGACAGCGTGATGGGCAGCGTGCCCAGCGGGCGCCTGCACAAGGCGCTGGTGGCGCAGCGGCTGGCCTCCAACGCCGACAGCGGCTCGGAAAGCGCGCTCGACCCGGGGCTGGTGACGTTCTTCGCGGTGCCGGCGCCGGGCGTGGCTCCGGCGCGGCTGGAGCGGGCGCTGCTGGATCAGGTCGAGGGCGCCGCGCGCACCCCGTTCACCGAGGAGGAGGTCGCCGCGGCCAAGCAGCGCCTGGACAACATCTACGAGCGCGCCCGCAACAACGTGATCGGCACCGCCAACGCGCTGTCTGACGCGATCGCCGCCGGCGACTGGCGGCTGTGGTTCCTGAGCCGCCACGCGCTGTCCAAGGTCACCGCCGCCGACGTCAACCGGGTCGCCGCGACCTACCTGGTGCCGAGCAACCGCACCCTGGCGCGCTTCATCCCGACTCCCAACCCGGTGCGCGTGGAGATCGCGCAGGCGCCGGGCGTGCAGGCGCTGCTCAAGGACTACGTCGGCCAGCCACCGATCGCCAGCGGCGAGGTGTTCGACTCCAGCCCGCGCAACATCGCCGCGCGCACCGAGTTCGTGACCCTCGGCGACGGGCTCAAGGTCGCCCTGCTGCCGAAGCAGTCGCGCGGCGACATCGTCAACGTCAGCATCATGTTCCACTTCGGCGACGACGTCTCGACCGCCGGCCGGACCACGGCCGGCGATTTCGCCGGCAGCATGCTGATGTACGGCAGCAAGACCATGAGCCGCGAGCAGATCGCGCGCCGTTTCGACGAGTTGCAGGCGCGGGTGTCGGTGACCGGCGGCTCGCAGCTGGGCATCATCTCGTTGCGGGTCAGCAGGCGCAACCTGGTGCCGGCGCTGCGCCTGGCCGCCGACGTGATGCGCAATCCGGCCTATCCGGAAGCCGAGTTCGAGCAGCTGCGGATGCAGTCGATCACCGGCCTGGAGGTCGATCGCGGCCAGCCCGGTTCGATCGTCGACCTGGCCATGCGCAAGCATTTCGATCCCTGGCCGGCCGGGCATCCGGAGGCGGTGCGCAGCGTCGAGGAGCGGCTGGCCGATCTCAAGTCGCTGAAGCTGGAGGACGTGCGCGCCTTCCATCGCGAGTTCTACGGCACCGCGCAGGGCGAGGCCGTGCTGGTCGGTGATTTCGATCCGGCGCAGGTCAAGCAGGAACTGACCACGCTGTTCGCCGGCTGGAAGTCGCCGCATCCCTACGTACTCAAGCCCGAGCCGTTCTACCAGCCGGGCGAGGTCGTGCACCGCAGCTTCGAGACCCCGGACAAGGCCAATGCGGTGGTGGTCTCGCGCAGCAGCTTCGAGCTGGGCGTGGACGACCCGGACCATCCGGCGCTGCTGGTGGCCGCGCGCATCTTCGGCAACGGTGCCAAGGCCTCGCGGCTGGGCGACCGCGTGCGCGAGAAGGAAGGGTTGAGCTACTACGTCGGCGGCGGCGTCCTGGTCGATCCGGTATCGGGCAACGGCACGTTCTACATGCAGGCCACCTCCGCGCCGGAGAACATGGCCAGGGTCGAGACGGCGATGCGCGAGGAACTGGCGCGCTTCGTGCGCGACGGGATCACCGCGCGGGAGCTGGAGGACGCCAAGGCCGGGCTGCTGACCGTCTACAAGGACAACCGCTCCGACGACACTAGCATTGCCGGCAAGCTGCGCATGGACCTGTTCCTGGGGCGCAGCCAGCAGTGGACCGAGGACTTCGAGGCGGCGATCGCCGGGCTGACGCTCGAGCAGGTCAACGCCGCGATCGCGCGGCGGATCCGGCCCGACCAGGTCAGCACCTTCGTGGCCGGCGACTTCGCCGCCGGCGAGCGCAGGCTGGCCGCGGCCAAGGCACGGCCCGGCGACGGCAAGCCATAGCGGCGTGAGCGGGCGGCGCGGCGGGTGGAACGATCCATTGCCGCGCCGGCCCCTTGGCAGGGTATGCGTGGGTTCTATCCTGGGCAGCCGCGGGATGTGCATGGTGCGCTTCTCGCCTTCCCAGAGAGAGGATGCCCACGATGAGCAACAAGGCGCTCGAAGCGATCAGCAAACGCCGTACCCAGTACGCACTCGGCCGCAACCTGCCGATCGGCCAGGACGAGACCACCGCCCTGATCAAGGAGGTGATCCGCCAGGCGCCGTCCTCGTTCAACTCGCAGAGTTCGCGCGCGCTGATCCTGTTCGGCGCGCAGAGCGTGAAGTTCTGGGAACTGGTGAAGGACGCGCTGCGCAAGATCGTCCCGGCCGACGGCTTCGCCAAAACCGAGCAGCGGCTGGACGGATTCGCCGCCGGCGCCGGCACCGTGCTGTTCTTCGAGGACCAGGACGTCATCAAGGGCCTGCAGGAGCAGTTCACCCTGTATGCGGACAACTTCCCGGTCTGGTCCGAGCACTCCACCGGCATCGCCCAGTTCGCGGTGTGGACCGTGCTCGCCGAGGCCGGCATCGGCGCCAGCCTGCAGCACTACAACCCGATCGTCGACGAGGCCGTGCAGAAGCAGTGGAACGTACCGGCGTCGTGGAAGCTACGCGCGCAGCTGCCGTTCGGCTCCAACGAGGCGCCGATCGGCGAGAAGAGCTTCATCGAGGATACCAAGCGCTTCATCGTCGCGGGCTGAAGCCGTAGGCGTGGCAAACAAAACCGAGCCGTCGTCCCCGCGCAGGCGGGGGAGAGGGCGGGTGGCTTGCGAGCCACTGGCTCGCACCCGGGCGAACGCCCGCGCGCTATGCGCGCGGGCCGGGGGTCGTAGACCCAGGGACTTTCATGCAGATCGTCGCGCAAGTCACTGGGCTCCCGCCTGCGCGGGAGCGACGATCAGGATTTCCCCGGACAGGAGTGCACCTGCGCGGGGATGACGAGTTTGTTGGCCGCTATGAAGTGTGGCCGGGCGGCGCGGCGCTGTCCGCCGCCGCTACGCCGCGGCCGACAGCGCATCGCCGGCGATCAGCCGGTCGAAGTACTCCGCGGTCAGGCGCAGCTGTTCCTCGGCCGTCTCCGCGCGGTTGACCACCGCGCGGAACGCGCCGCTCTCCGGGTGATCCTTCGCGTACCAGCCCAGGTGCTTGCGGGCGATGCGCACGCCCTGCGGCTCGCCGTAGAAGTCGTGCAACTCATGCAGGTGGCCGAGCAGGATCGCGCGCACCTCGGGCAGCGACGGGGCGGGCAGCTCCTCGCCGGCCGCCAGGTAGTGCGCGATCTGCCTGAGGATCCATGGCCGGCCCTGCGCGGCGCGGCCGATCATCACCGCGTCCACGCCGGTCCGGCGCAGCACCTGCTCGGCCTTGCGCGGCGAGTCGATGTCGCCGTTGGCGATCACCGGGATCGACAGCCGCGCCTTGATCGCGGCGATGGTCTGGTACTCGGCCTGGCCGGTGTAGTGCTGGTCGCGGGTGCGGCCGTGCACCGCCAGCGCGGCGATGCCGCAGTCCTGCGCGATGCGCGCGATCGCCGGCCCGTTGCGGTGGTCGCAATCCCAGCCGGTGCGGATCTTCAGCGTCACCGGCACGTCCACCGCGCCGACCACGGCCTCCAGGATCCGCGCCACCAGCGCCTCGTCGCGCATCAGCGCCGAGCCGGCCCAGGCATTGCAGACCTTCTTGGCCGGGCAGCCCATGTTGATGTCGATGATCTGCGCACCGTGATCGACGTTGTAGCGCGCCGCCTCGGCCAGCCGCTGCGGCTCGGTGCCGGCGATCTGCACACTGACCGGATCCGGCTCGCCGGCGTGGTCCATGCGCGAACGCGACTTGCGGGTATTCCAGAAGCGCGGGTCGCTGATCGTCATCTCCGATACCGCCAGCCCCGCGCCCAGCCGCTTGCACAGCAGCCGGAACGGCTTGTCGGTGACCCCGGCCATCGGCGCCAGGACCACGCTCGGTTCGATCAGATAAGGACCAATACGCATGCCCGCATTGTACCGGCGCAGGCCAGACCGTTCCCGGCGCTGTCCTGTAGGAGTAACTTTCAACCGAGACGGGGCTGAGCCGATGCACTTTGTGGGAGGGACTTCAGTCCCGACGGGCTCTACTGGCAAAGCCCGTCGGGACTGAAGTCCCTCCCACAGCCACCCTGATCCGGGCGATTCTGGCAACGCCGCATCGCGGATGAGGCCTCTACAAAAAGATGCAGCCCACCGGATAATTCTGGAGCACAGCCCCCTTTGTTAAGGGGGCGCGCCGACAGGTGCGGGGATAGGCAAGGCCGGCGCCGGGGCCCAAATTTGCGGAGCAAATTTGGGGGCGTGCCGTCGCGCAGCGGCGGGATGCCGCGTCCCCCCTTTGTTAAGGGGGCGCGCCGACAGGCGCGGGGATAGGCAAGGCAGAAGCCGGGGCCCAAGGTTTGCGTAGCAAATCTTGGGGGCGTATCGCCGCGAAGCGGGGATACGCCGCGCTTATGCCGCAGGCGTAAGCCGCGGCATCGATACCGCCGCTCCGGCCGTTTCGGTCGAGCGCGCGGCGTAGCGATTGGCGAAGCGCACGTGCTGGGCGAACGGCGCGGCCGGCTGCTGCGCCAGCGATGCGGCCAGTGCGCCATTGAAGGCATCGCCGGCGCCGGTGGTGTCGATCGCCTGCACCGGCTCGGCACCTATGCGGTAGTAGGGCTGCGCATCGCCGCGCAATTGCTCCTCGGCGTGCGAGACGAATACACCAACCGAGCCGAGCGTGATGATCACGGTACCACCCGGCAGCAGCTTGCGGCACAGTGCGTGCAGCGTATTGCCATCGGTGGCGGCGACGTCGTCGGCGCTGATCCGCTCGCCGACATGGCGCCCGAGCAGGGCGGCGAACTCGGTTTCGTTCGGGGTCAGCACGTCGGCGGCCTTGAGCAGTCCGATCGTGCTCTGGGCATTGGCCGGGGCGGCATTGAGCAGGGTCAGCACGCCGGACTCGCGTGCCAGCTGCAGCGCGGCCTCGATCGTCTCGACCGGCGACTCCAGCTGCGCCAGCACCACCTGGGCCGCGCCGAACCGCGCGCGCTGCTCCTCGATGAAGCCAGGGCTCAGCACCGCGTTGGCGCCGGGGCCGATCACGATGGTGTTGCGCCCATGCGCGTCGACGTAGATGCCGCCGGTACCGGTCGGCTCGTCG
Source organism: Pseudomonas sp. (assembly GCA_047607345.1). Lineage (GTDB taxonomy): Bacteria > Pseudomonadota > Gammaproteobacteria > Xanthomonadales > Xanthomonadaceae > Pseudomonas_S. Next base: position 9,823 of record JASGDF010000032.1, read on the forward strand.
CTGGGCTCGGCCAGCAGCTCCAGTCCGTCCTGCTTGGCCAGCGCGCGCGCCATCGCACCGCCGGCGTCAGCGCCGAGCGAGCACACGAAGGTGCTCTGCGCACCGGCACGGGCGGCGGCCACCGCCTGGTTGAAGCCCTTGCCGCCGGGCCCGGTGCTGTAGCGGCCGGCAATCGTCGCGCCCGGCGCGGGCAACACCTCGCAGCGCCAGACGTGATCGACATTGAAGGAACCGACGACTACAACCGAACTCATTGGACACCTGTTTGCTTGAGTGAAACATTGGTTTGAAGGACGGGGTGCGAGCCCCGCCGCTCAGCCGAAGTGCGACAGCACGCCGGCGATGGTCGCGGTCATGAAGGTGGCGATCGAGCCACCCAGCACCGCGCGCAGGCCGAATCGAGCCAGGTCGTGGCGGCGCTCGGGCGCCAATCCGCCGATGCCGCCGATCTGGATCGCGATCGAGCTGAAGTTGGCGAAGCCGCACAGCGCGTAGGTGGCGACCAGCGCACCTTCCTTGCTCAGCACGATGCCCGGCAGCTGCCCGTTCAGGATCTGCGACAGTTCGCTGTAGGCCACGAATTCGTTGATGACCACCTTCTGGCCGATCAGCGCGCCGACCGTGGTCGCATCCGCCCACGGCGTGCCGATCACCCAGGCCACCGGCGCCAGCAGGTAGCCGAGGATCGTGGACAGGTTGGTGGGCTTGCCGATCGCCGCGGCGATCCCGGTGATGTCGCCGAGCCAGGTCAGCGGCGCGTTGATCAGCGCGATCAGCGCGATGAAGGCCAGCAGCATCGCGCCGATGTTCAGCGCCAGGCGCAGGCCGTCGCCGGCGCCGGCTGCGGCGGCATCGATGATGTTGCTGGTGGTCTTCTCCACCTGCATCCTGACCGTGCCGCGGGTCAGCGGGGTGCCGGTCTCCGGCGCCAGCAGCTTGGCCACCACCAGCGTCGCTGGTGCGGCCATGATCGAGGCGGCCAGCAGGTGCTTGGCGTAGAACGCCTGCTGCGCCGGATCGCTGCCGCCGAGCATGCCCACGTAGGCGGCGAGCACGCCGCCGGCGATGTGCGCCATGCCGCCGATCATCATCGTCAGCAGCTCGGACTGGGTCATCTTGGCGATATACGGGCGTACCGTCAGCGGCGCCTCGGTCTGGCCGATGAACACGCTGGCGCAGACGCTGGTGGTCTCCGCGCCGGACACGCGCATCACCTTGGTGATCGCCCAGGCCATGCCCCGTACCACCAACTGCATCACCCCCAGGTGGTAGAGCACGCCCATCAGCGCCGAGAAGAAGATGATGGTCGGCAGGACCTGGAAGGCGAAGATGAAGCCGTAGCTCTTGACGTCCATCAGACTGCCGAACACGAAGGTCGAGCCCTCGCCGACGAAGCTCAGCACCTTCACGAACAGCTTGCCCAGCCAGTCGAACACGTCGCGCCCGCCGGGTACCAGCAGCACCACGCCGGCAAAGCCGATCTGCAGCACCAGGCCGGTTGCGACCAGGCGCCAGTCCACCGCGCGCTTGTTGCTGGAAAACAGCCAGGCGATGCCGATCAGGACCGCGAGCCCGAACAGGCCGAAGCCGATCCTCCCCAAACCTTCGACCATGCGTAGCCCCGCGTCCGGCAAAACGGGAAGCCTAGGGCAGGGGCGGGCGGTGGGCAAGGAAAACCCGGTTCATCGGCCGTCCGGCGCCGCGGGGGTGCCTCGCGCCGATGCCGCGCCTTACACTGCGGTGGCCCTTGTCAGGAGTCCCGCCATGCTCTATCGCCGTCTCGGCGTCACCGGTCTGCAATTGTCCGCGCTCTCGTTCGGCGCCTGGGTGACCTTCGGGCGCCAGATCGGCCGTGACGAGGCCCGCAACCTGATCGCCTGCGCCTGGGATCATGGCGTCAACTTCTTCGACAATGCCGAGACCTACGCCGCCGGCCAGGCCGAGCAGGTGATGGGCGATGTGATCGCCGACCTGCGCCTGCCGCGCGATGGCTACTGCGTTTCCAGCAAGGTGTTCTTCGGCGCGACCGAGTCGCCGCTGCCGACCCAGCGCGGCCTGTCGCGCAAGCACGTGACCGATGCTTGCCACGCGGCGCTGCGGCGGCTGCGGGTGGACTATCTGGACCTGTATTTCTGTCACCGCCCGGACCCGGACACACCGGTCGAGGAGACCGTGCGGGCGATGGACCTGCTGGTGCGCCAGGGCAAGGTGCTGTACTGGGGCACCTCGGAATGGCCGGCCGCGCAGATCCTCGAGGCGCGCGAGATCGCCCGCGCCGGGCACCTGTTCGGCCCGTCGATGGAGCAGCCGCAGTACAACCTGCTGCACCGTCTGCGCGTGGAACGCGAGTACGCCGAGCTGTGCGCGGCGGGGATGGGCACGACGATCTGGTCGCCGCTGGCGTCGGGACTGCTCACCGGCAAGTACAACGAAGGCGTCGCGCCGGGTACGCGTCTGGACCAGCCCGGCTATGCCTGGCTGCGCGAGAATGTGCTTGGCCCGCACAACGGAATCGACCCGCTTGGCCAGGCGCGCCGCTTCACTGCCCTCGCCGCCGAGCTGGGGGAGCGCCCCAGCCAGCTGGCGATCGCCTGGTGCCTGCGCAACCCGAACGTCTCGAGCGTGATCCTGGGCGCCAGCCGGGTGGCGCAGCTGGAGGAAAACCTTGCTGCGCTCAAGGTGCTCGAACGCCAGGATGCGGACACCTGGGACCGGATCGAAGCCTCGATCATGGGTTAGCAGGCGCGGCGCAATTGATCGAGCCCTGGTCTCGGGGCGAAATTCATCGTCAGATTCAATCGCAATAGATGAGAATGGATCTTGATAACTTCGTGAGAATAATTATCATTTGATCCGACACCCATCCAAGAGTACGGATCATGACCGCTCAACCCGTCCTGCTGCGTCCCGAAACCCTGTCCCTGCGTGAGCGCACCGTGCGTTCGGTGCCGGTCGAGGAAACCATCGGCAGTGAAGCCTTGCTCAAGGGCCGTCGCGAAGTGCTGATCCAGCACGGCGACCGCATCTACCGTCTGCGTCACACCAGCAACGACAAGCTGATCCTGACCAAGTAACGCGTTTCTGGAGGTCCGGGGCGCCTGGTTCGCTGATGCTGGCGTGGTCCGGGTGGCTCGGGTGACCGCGACAGCGGGGCCACCAGGGGCGGGCACGGCCTTGCCGCAAAACGATGATACGTTCCAGGGAGATCCGCATGCGCTATTCGGCTTTCTCCGCTTCTTTGCTCTCCGGCTCTCGCTCGCCTGGCCTCGACCTGGTCGCGAGGCCGGTGTCTGGGGCTTCCACTGCGTTGCCGGATCGTCCGTCCGGGCCGCCGGACGCCTTGCCCGAGCCCTCCCGGCTGGCGGCGCTGGGCACCGTGCTATGCCTGTACCGGCCATCGGTCGGCAGCGAACTGGCGGGCTGGACACGCGCGGTGACGCTGGCCGTGCAGTCGCAGATGGACAGCGACGGACTGCGCGAGAGTCTGTGGTTCTTCGATCGCGAGGGGCAGTGCTGCTGGCGTCTGCACCTGCTGCCCGACAGTGACTTCCTGGCGTGGGACGGGCTGGCATCGAGCCTGCCCGGTCTGCCTGTCCAGGACGCCACCAGTGGCGGGATTGGCGAACGGCTGTGGCGCCGGCTGGCCAACCGGGTGCGTGGCGACGCCTGGCGCATGAGTGTGCTACGCCTGCACGCGATCGGCGGCCAGGGGCGGGAACTGGCCGCCAGCCCCGCGCCGTTGTCGGCGCTGGGCGCCGGGCTGTTGCGCCGGGTCGCGCAGGAGGAAGGGCTGGATCTACCCGGGTCCGCGCCGGCCCATGACTGCTGCTGCAGTGGTGCTGCGCGCCATGCGGGCATCGCCGCTGCCGGCGAGCCACCGCTCGTACGCCTGTAGTCACGCGATCGCGGCCGCGGCAAGCCGCCGCGATCTATCGAGTGCCTGCGCGCAGGCTCATTCCTTGAACATCAGGAATGCGGCCACCGCGATCAGCGCGAACGCCGCCCAGTGGTTCCACTTCAGCGGCTGGCCGAGGTAGGCGATCGAGAACACCGCGAACACCAGCAAGGTGATCACTTCCTGGATGCCCTTGAGCTGCGGCGCCGAATACACCGCGCTGCCCAGCCGGTTGCCCGGCACCTGCAGGCAATACTCGAAGAACGCGATGCCCCAACTGGCAAGGATCACCAGCAGCAGCGGCGCGGTCTTGAACTTGAGGTGCCCGTACCAGGCGAAGGTCATGAACACGTTGCTGGCGAGCAACAGCAGGACCGGATACAGGTAGGCGGTGAACGCGGTGGTGAGCATGGCGTAGCAGTGACCAAGCGGGCGGCCAGGATAGGTCATCGCGTCTCGGATCGAGTATGCCGCCGATCCCTGGCGAACGTTCATCCGCGCAGCAGCGGCAGCAGTTGCCGGCCCTGGCGTTCGAGCTCCGGCAGGTAAGGTGTATCGGAAAGTATGAAGCGGGTGATGCCCAGGTCACGGTACTTGCGCAGCGAGCGGGCCACCTCCTCGGCCGAGCCGACCAGCCAGGTGCTGCCGGCGCTGCTGCCGCCAAACCTGGTCGGCGCGGTGTAGAGGTTGTCGTCGAGCACCTCGCCGCGTGCGTGCAGATCGAGCAGGCGGCGCTGGCCGGCCGCGATCGATTGCAGGGGATCGTGCCAGCCGGCGCCGCCGGTCCTGGCCATATGCGCGACCCTGGCGTGCGCTTCGGCCCAGGCCTGCTCGGTGGTGTCGCGCACCAGGGTGGTGATCCGCAGCCCGAACTCCAGCGGTGGCAGTTGGCGCTCCAGTCGCGCGCTCAGCGCTTTGAGCCGCTCGATGCGTTCGCCGATGCCGTCGAGCGGCTCGCCCCAGAACAACTGCACGTCGGCCTCGGTGGCGGCGACCTGTTCGGCGGCCTCCGAGGCGCCGCCGAAGTAGAGCGGTGGATGGGGGCGCTCGCCGCGCACGGTGATGCGCGGCTGCACCGTCGAATCGGTGAGGTGGAAATGCTCGCCGGCGTGACTGACCTGCGATTCGGTCCACAGCCGGCGCAGCAGCCGCATGAACTCGCGCGTACGGGCGTAGCGCTGCGCCTGGTCGCCTTCGCGGTCGCCGTAGGCGGCCAGCTCGTCCTTGCCCGACACGATGTTGAGCCGCACCCGGCCGCCGCTGAGCTGATCCAGCGTGGCGGCCGCGGCCGCCAGCTGCGCCGGTTGCCAGTAGCCTGGCCGGATCGCGATCAGCGGCTCGAAACGGGTGGTGCGCGCGGCCAGCGCGGTGGCGACCGTGAAGGCATCGGGCCGGCCCCAGCCGGTACCGATCAGCGCGCCCTTCCAGCCGTGCGCTTCCAGCGCCAGCGCCTGGCCGGCCAGGCGCTCCAGGCTGTTGTGGTCGGCCGCGTCCGCGTCGCCACGGTGGCCGCCGACGACCTGATTCGGGATGTACCAGAAAAATTCGGAAACGGCGCTCATCGCCGAGAGGGTACGGCTGCCAGGGGAGTGTTGGCGACAGGCGGCGGCCGGCCTGGGCGGCAGCTCATCCGGAGTGCTTGCCGCTGTTCGCCTTCGGCGAGGCGCGGGACAGCACGCCGGAGCGCTGGAGTTCTTCCTCGTGGACTTCTTCCCAGGTGCGGCCGGTACGTTCTACGATGTTGCCGTCGAAATCCATCCATGCCACCGGCGATCGTGGGCCATCGCCGTACTCGTAGACCAGCACCAGATCGCCCCGCGTCAGCAGCGGCGTGATCCAGCCCGGGAACGGCACCGGGCCGGCGACGTGGCGGCCGTCGGTTGCATACAGGGTCAGCCGTGGCCTGGGATCGAAGTCGGCCGCGGCCCAGCGGTCGCGGCGGTAGACGCGCGGTGGCTGGTCCGTGTTGCCGCGCACGAAGAACTCGTGGCGGCAGGCGATCAGCTCGCCCTTGTCCAGGTGCGCGATGCCTTCGCGACCCTGCTCGTCGGCGACCACGGCCCAGCGCTTGCGGGCATGCACATCGCGCACGCGGGCGTAGCGGAAGGGCAGCAGCAGGCGCGCGTCGTGCGGATCGGCGACCGTCTGCCGGCCTTGCGTGTCGGTCAGCCGCAACAGTCCATCGCCGCCATCCACATCGTCGATGTAGGCGCCGGCCAGGTCCTGGTGCAGCACCTGGCCGTCCTCGATGCGGATCAGCGAGTACGGCTGCGCGGCGTCGGACCGGACCAGGGCCAGCGCGTAGGAGATCACCAGGATGTCGCTGAAGCTGCCGAAGGGATGGATCCAGAGGCCGTTGACATCGAGCAGCGCCGTTTGCTCGGTGGGTGTGGCGTCCTGCCGCGGGGGGCCGTCGCGGTGGCATACCAGCAGGCGTGGCGTCCAGGAATTCCATTGGACGTGCTCAACGCCGGCGTCGAAGCCCAGCAGCCAGCGCCCGTGTGGCGCCAGCAGGCCGGTCGCTGGCGGTCGCGATCCGGCCGCCTTGGCGGCCGGGTGCACCACGTAGGCGCTGGGACCTTCGGCCCACCAGGATGTCTTGTCCAAGCGCACGCCTTCGCGCTCGAACAACGCCTGGTCCTCCTGGGGGGCGCAGCCCAATGCCTGGGTGCGTGCGACGGTCACCGGCGACCACCAGCCCCACTGGCGCCGCCAGTCCTGCAGCAGCGGCAGCAGGATGGCCGGAGTTTCGGTGTCCCGTCGGTGCGCCGCGGTCACCGCGGACAGCGCGCTCGCCAGCGCGCTGGCGCGTTGGTGCTGCGGCTCCAGGCCCGCCGCCAGATCGGAATCGAAGCCCTGGGCCGCCAACTGTTCGACGGTGTCCAGCAGCAGCCATGGCAACGGGCAGGCCTGCAGCGCCGCGACCATCCTGGCCAGTTCGGTGCGCGCCTCGGCCTGCGGCAGCCGCGGTTCCGCCCAGGCGGCGAAGGCCCGCAGCCGCGCCAGGGCCGGTGCGGATGGCGCGGCGAGTACCGCCTGCGCCGGGCTGTCATCGAGCGCGCTGAAGGGAAGGCGCTCGCCATCCGGGCCGATCAGCAGCAGGAACAGATCCGGCAAGGTGTCCAGCCACTCGGCCAGGCCGACGATGTTGCCCTGTTCGGCAGCCAGCGGCTCGGCTCGGTCGGGCTTGCGGGCGGTGGCGAACAGCACGGCGGGGCGGGACATCGGAGCGCTCATCGGGCAGTCGCATGCCACGATACCCGAGGACGTGGCATCGATTCAGCTGCAAACCCGGTCAGATCGGCATCCAGCGATCCCTCGTGGCGTCGGCGCGCGCGCAATGCCCGCATCGGTGGGATGAGTCAGCTCGGCGTTGCCAGGGCAGGCCGCCGCCGCGGGGCTCAGCGCTGCATGCCCCAGCGCCGCACGGTCAGCCGCTCCAGCAGCTGGAACACCACGCCCTCGACCAGCAGCCCGAGCAGGATCACCATCGCCAGGCCGGCGAACACGCGGTCGGTGTACAGCTCGTTGCGGTTCTGGAAGATGTACCAGCCCAGACCGCCCTGGCCGGAGGTCGCGCCGAACACCAGCTCGGCGGCGATCAGGGTGCGCCAGGCGAACGCCCAGGCGATCTTCAGCCCGGACAGGATCGACGGCAGCGCCGCCGGCACCAGCACCGCCACGACGTAGCGCAGCCCACGCAGGCCGTAGTTGCGCCCGGCCATGCGCAGCGTCTCCGGCACCGCCGAGAAGCCGGCATGGGTGTTCAACGCCAGCGGCCACAGCACCGAATGCACCAGCACGAACACCAGGCTGCCCTTGCCCAGGCCGAACCACAGCAGCGCCAGCGGCAGCAGCGCGATCGCCGGCAGTGGGTTGAACATCGAGGTCAGGGTGTCGAGCAGGTCGCGCCCGAGCCGGGTGGACGCGCCCAGCGCCGCCAGCACGAACGCCAGGGCCACGCCCACCAGGTAGGCCTGCGCCAGCACCCCCAGCGAGCTGCCGACGCGGCGCGGCAGCTCGCCGGAGGCCAGGCCCTCGTAGAAGGCGCGCGCGGTCTGTAAGAAGCCGGGCAGCAGCAGGTCGTCGCCGACCACGCGCGCGGCGATTTCCCAGGCCAGCGCCAGCACCGCCAGGATCAGCGTCCTGCGCAGCCAGGGCGGCACGCGCCACGGTTGCCGGCGCGGCGCCGACAGCAGTGCCGGGTCGACGGGCAGCACCTGCCGCTCGTATTCGGCGCGGATCGGCGGCGACGCGCTGCCGGACGCGCTCACGAGGCCGCCTCGCGGCGCGCGCCGGCCGGATGCAGCCGCGCGACGTTGCCGGTGGTCAGCGGCTGGTCCGGCGTGGCGGTGTCGAACAGCAACTGGTGGATCCGTCGCGCGGCCTGCTGGAACGCGGCGCCGCCGGCGCTGTGCGGCCCGAACGCATGAGCGTTGAGCTCGGCGCGCACCTGGCCGGGGTGGGCGGACAGCAGCAGTACCCGGTTGCCGACCAGCAGCGCCTCCTCGATCGAGTGGGTCACGAACAGCAGGGTGAAGCGCGCCTGCTCCCACAGTTCCAGCAACTGCTCCTGCATGTGCCGGCGGGTCAGCGCGTCGAGCGCGGCGAACGGCTCGTCCATCAGCAGCACCCGTGGCTGCGCGGCCAGCGCGCGCGCGATCGCCACGCGCTGCTTCATGCCGCCGGACAGGGTATGCGGGTAGGCGTCGGCGAAGCCGCGCAGGCCGACCTTGTCCAGGTAGTGCTCGGCGCGTTCGCGGGCCTCGGCGCGGCCGAGCCGGCGCGTGGCGCGCAGCCCGAACACGACGTTCTGGCGTACCGTCTTCCACGGCGAGAGCTGGTCGAATTCCTGGAACACCACCACCCGGTCCGGTCCGGGCGCGCGCACCGCACGGCCGTCCAGGCGGATCTGGCCCTCACGCGGAGTGACGAAGCCGGCGATCGCCTTGAGCAGGGTGGACTTGCCGCAGCCCGACGGCCCGAGCAGCACGAAGCGGTCGCCCTCGTACACGTCGAAGCCGACCCGATGCGTGGCGCGGACCACGCGTCGGGCATCGGCGTATTCCAGGCTGACCCCGTCCACCTGCAGCAGCGCGGCCGGCAGCGTCGACAGGCTCATCGCTCAGCTCCCGCCCGCGACCAGCGGGTCGTCGAAGAAGTAGTCCGCGACCGAGCCGGGCTCCTGCTTGATCGCGCCGACGCGGTGCAGGAACTTGCCCAGCCCGAGCGTGTTCTGCGGGGCCACCTTGAACTGCACCTGCGGGTTCTGCAGGATCTTCAGCACCAGCGCGCGGTCGAGCGAGGAATCGTTGCGACGCAGGAAGATGTCGGCGGCCTGCTCGGGATGCTCGCCGACGAACCGCGCGGCCTCGGCCAGCGCGGCGACGAAGGCGCGGTAGGTTTTTGGGTTGTCGCGGCGGAACTTCTCGGTGGCGTAAAGCACCGTGGCCGACGACGGGCCGCCGGTGACGTCATAGGAATTCAGCACGACGTGGGCCTTGGGATTGCGCGCCAGCTCCTGTTCCTGGAAGGGCGGCGTGGCGAAGTGCGCGCTGATCTCGGTGCCGCCACGGATGATCGCCGCCGCCGCGTCCGGGTGCGGCAGCGCCACCTGCAGCGGATCGAGCTGGTTGTAGCCCTTGTCGCCCCAGCGCTGCGCCGAGGCGTATTGCAGCAGCCGCGACTGCACCGATACGCCCACCGCCGGCAACGCGATGCGGTCGCGCGGGGTGAAGTCGCCGATGCTCCTGATCCGCGGCTGGTTGCTGATGAGGTAGTACGGGAAGTTGCCGAGCGAGGCCACGCCGCGCACGTTCTGGCGGCCGCGGGTGCGGTCCCAGATCGTGAACAGCGGGCCGACGCCGGCGCCGGCGATGTCGATCGCGCCGCTGAGCAGGGCGTCGTTGACCGCCGCGCCGCCGGACAATTGCAGGAACTGCACGTCGATGTCCACGCCGGCTGCCTTGCCCTGCTTCTCGATCAGCTTCTGGTCCTGGGCCACGTCGAGCAGCAGGTAGACGATGCCGAACTGCTTGGCGATGCGCAGTTGGCCTTCGGCCTGCGCCCGCGGGCTGTGCAGCAGTGCGAGCACGGCCATCGCCAGCGCCAGCAGCAAGACGCCGGCACGCCGGGAGGCCGGCAGTGCGGAAAGGGGAAAGGCAGTGTGGGGCATGTGTCGCTCCGGTGGGGGAGTGGGGCGGCAACGGCGACGGTTCAGAACGGCACGTCGCCCTCGATGGTGGTGCGGTGCAGCCGGCGGCGCAGGTGCTCGGGCGTGCCGGCGGCCAGGTGGGTCACCGAGCGGTTGTCCCAGAACACCATGTCGTGCGGCTGCCAGCGGTGGCGGTAGACCAGCTGCTCGCGCGTGCTGTGCGCGAACAGCTCGGCCAGCAGCGCGTCGCTCTCGTCCTGCGGCAGGCCGACGATGCGGGTGGTGAAGTGCTCGCTGACGAACAGCGCGCGCCGGCCGGTCTCCGGATGGGTGCGCACCACCGGGTGCTGCACCGGCGCGACCTCGGCGACCTGCTCGGGCGTGAGCGCCGGGCGCCACGGGCTGCGCGCGCGCAGTTCCTCGTACTTGGCCAGGTAGCTGTGCTCGGCGTGCAGGCCTTCCACCGCGTTCTTCAGCGCCTGCGGCAAGGTGTCCCAGGCCAGGTGCTGGTTGGCGAACAGGGTGTCGCCGCCCTCGGCTGGCAGTTCCTGCGCGTGCAGCAGCGAGCCGAGGCTGGGGTGCTCCTTGTACGACAGGTCCGAGTGCCAGTAGTGGCCGGCGTCGCCCAGGCCGATCGGCTCGCCGTTCTCCTTGATGTTGGAGACGATCAGTACCTCCGGATGCCCGGCCAACTGGAACTTGCGCAGCACATGGATCTGTAGCGGCCCGAAGCGGCGGCTGAAGGCAACCTGCTGTGCGGGCGTGATGCGCTGGTCGCGGAACACCAGCACGTGGTGCTGCAGGTGCGCCTGATGGATGCGCGCGAAGCTGTCCGGGTCGAGCGGGACCGACAGGTCCAGGTCCAGCACCTCCGCGCCCAGCGGGCCGTCGAAGGGGCGGATCCGCACGGAACCGGTCGATGGGACCGGTGCGAGGGCATGTGCGACGTTGGAGCGGTGGGCCATGGTCGAATCACCTGGGCGGCGGGGGCGCCGGTGGACGGCTTGACCCGCCACCTTAGGCGGCGACCGCCTGGAGGTGAACGAACGGCTGGATAGGTGCATATGCCCGGGAGGCATGACGCGCGGCATGCGGTGTTGGTGGCGCGGGCGCGGGGCACAGAGGCCTTCAGGGCGCGCGCAACGCCCGCATCGGCGGCGTCGACAGGATCCGGCGCGTGCCGGACCAGCCGGCGAACATGCTCAGGACGACACCCGCGGCGCCACCCAGCAGCAGCGCCGGCCACGGCGGGCTGAAGGCCAGCTCGAACGCCTGCCGCGCCACCGCCACGCCGATTCCCGCCGCGGCCGCCACCGCCAGCAGCGCCGCGCACAGGCCGAGCGCGCCGAACTCCACCAGCACCGCGCCACGCAACTGCGCCGCGCTGGCGCCGAGCGTGCGCAGCACCGCGCTGTCGTAGCGGCGCTCGCCGGCGGTGGCCTGCAGCGCGGCCAGCAGCACCAGCAGGCCGGCCAGCAGGCTGAAGCCCATCACCAGCTGCACCGCCTGGCCGACCTGCGCCATCACCTCGCGCACCCGCGACAGGATCGCGTCGATGTCCAGCACCGAGACGTTCGGCAGCTCGCGTGTCAGCCCGGCCAGCTGCGGCGCCTTGACTGCCGGCAGGTGCAGGCTGGAGATCAGGTTGTACGGCGCGTCGCCGACCGCGCCGGCGTTGAGCAGCAGGAAGAAGTTGACCCGGAATGAATCCCAGTCGGCCTTGCGCAGGCTGGTGACGGTGAAGCTGCGCTGCTGCTCGCCCAGCTGCAAGGTGATGCGGTCGCCGAGTCCGATCCCGTAGCGCTGCGCCCAGCCTTCCTCGACCGAGGCCTCGGCCGCCGTGCTGCCGGCGGTCCAGAAGCGGCCGGCGGTAAGCGTGTTGGCGGCGGGGAAGGCGTGGCGCCACGAGAAGTTGATCGGCCTGTCCTCGCCGTCGCCGTCGTCGTCGGGACCGCGGTCCAGCCGGCGCGGCGGGCGCTCGTTGATCGCCACCAGCCGGCCGGTGCCGAATGGCTCCAGTGCCGCGTCGCGTACACCGAGCGTGGCCAGGTGCCGGCGCACCGCGCCGGTCTGCTCGGGCTGGATGTTCATCAGGAAGTAGTTGGGCGTATCGGCCGGCAGGCGCTCGCGCCACTGCCCGAGCAGGCCCGGGCCGACCACCGCCAGCAACAGCAGCGCGCACAGCGACAGCGACAGTCCGACCAGCTGCACGACGCTGAGCGCGCGGCGCCGGGTCAGCGCGGCCAGCCCGAGCCGCCACGGGCCGTGCAGGCGATGCTGCAGCGCGCGGATGCCCGCCAGCAGCAGCGCGCCCAGGCCGCCGGCCGCCAGCGCCAGCGCGGCCAGTCCACCCAGCACCCAGCCGGCCAGGGGCGCATCGCCGGTCGCGTGCAGGGTGAGGGCGAGCGTGGCGGCCAGCGCGGCCGCATAGGTCAGCAGCGAGCTGGGCGGGGTGGTGGCGAAGCTGCGGTTGAGCACGCGCATCGGTGGCACGTCACGCAGGCGCAGCAGCGGCGGCAGGCCGAAGCCGAGCAGCAGCACCAGGCCGATGCCGGCGCCGGTCAGCGCCGGCATCGCCGGCGGCAGCGGCAGGCGCTCCGGGACCAGGCTGCCGAGCGCCTGCACCAGGCCTTCCTGCGCCAGCATGCCGAGCGCGATGCCGGCCGCGCAGGCCGGGACCGCCACCAGCAGCAGTTGCAGCGCCAGGCTCAGCAGGATGTCGCGCTGGCGTGCGCCCAGGCAGCGCAGCACCGCGACCGCGTCGATGCGGTGCAGCGCGAAGCGGTTGGCGGCCAGCGCGGTCGCCACCCCCGACAGCAGCACCGCCAGCAGCGCCGACAGCGACAGGAAGCGCCCGGCGCGGTCGAACGCGGCGCGCATGCCGCGCTGGGTGTCCTCGATGCCGACCAGCCGATAGGCCTTGGCACGCGGCCCGAGCCAGTCGCGCAGCGCGGCGATCGCGTCGGGCGCGCCGGCGAACATCAGCCGGTAGGAGGCGCGGCTGCCGGGACCGAGCAGGCCGGCGGCGTCGACATCGGCGCGATTGACCATCAGCGGCGGGGAGAGCTGCAGCAGTTCGCCGGAGGTGTCCGGCTCGGCGCGCAGCACGCCGGTGACGCGCAGCGTGCCGGCGCCGAATTCCAGCGCGTCGCCGAGTCTCAGGCCCAGCGCCTCCATCAACCGCGGGTCGGCGTAGGCCTGGCCCGGCGGCGGCGGGCCGTCTGGCGTGCCGGAGGTGGCCGTGGCCTCGCGCGAGACCAGCAGCTGCCCGCGCAGCGGGTAGCCGGCGCCGACCGCGCGGATCGTCGCCATCTGGCTGGCCTGGCTGTGGAACAGCACACTCGGAAACGCGACCATGCGGGTGCTGCGCAGGCCGCGCCGCGCGGCCTCGTCGGCGAACGCCTGCGGGATGTCCTGGCGGCCGGTGACGCCCAGGTCGCCGCCAAGTACCTCGGCCGCGCTGGAGGTGAGTGCCCGCGTGACCCGTTCCACCAGCGTGCCGACCGCGGTCATCACCGCCACGCCCAGCACCAGCGCGGCGAACACGGTCAGCAGGTCGCCGGCCAGGAATTCGCGCCGCACCGCGCGCAGCGCCTGGCGCGGCACGTTCATGCCGAGGCTCCGGCCGCCGGGTACAGGCGCCCGCTGTCGATCCGGTAGACGTGCCGGCAGCGCCGCGCCAGCGCCATGTCGTGGGTGACCAGCACCAGCGTGGTATCGCTGTCGGCGTTGAGCGCGAACAGCAGGTCGCCGACCTGGCGGCCGGTGGCCTGGTCGAGGCTGCCGGTCGGCTCGTCGGCGAACAGGATGCGCGGCCGCGCCACGAACGCGCGCGCCAGCGCCACGCGCTGCTGCTCGCCGCCGGAGAGCTGGCGCGGGTAGTGGCGCGCGCGCG
>JASGDF010000033.1:0-15930 GCA_047607345.1 Pseudomonas sp.
CGCATCGTGGCTTGCACACCGAACTCCCCCCCCCCCCGCGTCATCCCCGCGAAGGCGGGGATCCAGGGACTTTCGTGCAGATCGCCGCGCAAGTCCCTGGGCTCCCGCCTGCGCGGGGGCGACGAGCAGGATTTCTCCAGACAGCAGTGCGCTTTCGCGGGAGCGACCAACCTGCCGGGGGGAGCCCTACAGCGCACTGGCCGGTCGCGCGCGCAGCGTTTCGGTCTCCGCCGCGCAGTCGCGCGCGGGCTTCAGGCCCTGCGCACGCGCGGTGGCGATCTCCTTGCGCGCCGCCGCCAGGTCGCCGCGGAACGCGGCATCGTCGTGCAGCCGCGCCACCGTGGCCGCGCCCATGACGCGGCCCTCGAGGATGTCGCTCTGCCAGTGCACGTTGCACACCAGCCGGCTCTCGCCATAGTTGCGCCCGCGCGCCTGGATAGCGTCGGCATGAGCGGGGTCGATCTCGCTCAGGATCAGCGCCCAGGCCCAGCCGATCGCGGTGTGGCCGGACGGGTAGGAGCCGTTGTCGCGCAGGCCGGGCTCATCCTGCGGGGTGCAGGTGGGCTGGCCGTTGAGCATGAACGGACGCGGGCGCCGGTAATGGTTCTTGGCGGCCTTGGTGGCCGCGCTGGCGTCGATGCGGCTGCGTTCCAGCAAGGTGTACAGGCGCGGGGTGCGCGCGCGATCGATCGGTACGCCAAGCGCACAGGCGAAGTGGTCGGCGCCGGCCGGGAAACTCAGGTCGGCGTCGCGCGCGGCCTGGGCGAAGCGCGCGCTGCCGCGCAGCGCCAGCGCCTGCCGGCTCACTTCCTCGTCCAGCGCGAAACCGGCCGAGTCGGCGGCCGGCGGTGGCGGCACCAGCGCCAGGCTGTCAGGCACCGCATCGGCGGCCAGGTAGCCGCTCGCCTTGGCCTCGCCCTCATGCGCGCTGCCGGCGGTGGTGCGCGGGGTGGTGGAGCAAGCGGCCAATGCCAGGCCGGCGAGCAAGGCGCTGATACGCAGGAACGATGCCATGGGAAATCTCTGCTGGAACGTTAAGTGACCTGCGAGCCAGCCTAACCGGCGGCCACCACCGCCGAGTAGCGCCCCTGCTCGCACTGCACCCGCACCGGGCCATCGAACACCGCCGACAGCTGCGCGTCGCTCAGCAGCGCATCGCGCGCGCCGTCGGCGCAGATGCGCCCGCCGCGCATCAGGATCACCCGCGCGATCTCCGGCACGATCTCCTCGATGTGATGAGTCACCAGCACCAGCGTGATGCCCTGCCGGGCGAGGTCGCGCATCGTGTCGAGTAGGTGCTGGCGCGCAACCAGGTCCAGGCCGGTGGAAGGCTCGTCCAGCAGCAGCGCCTGCGGGCGGTTGACCAGTGCCCGCGCGATCAGCACGCGCCGAGTCTCACCGGCCGACAGTTCGGCATAGGCACGCGGCAGCAGCGGCAAGGCGCGGGCCAGCGACAGCGCCTCGCGCGCACGTTCGCGCATCACCTCACTCACCTCGCGGTGCGACGGCACCACGTAGCTGGCGAAGAACCCCGACAGCACCGCGTCCTCCACGCTCAGCCCCGGCATGTCGGCCAGGTCGACGCTGAGATCGCCGGTGACGATGCCCAGCTGCGAGCGCAGCCGGTCGACCTGCCAGCGGGTCTGTCCCATCACCTTGACCGGCGCCTCGCCCGGACCCCGCGCCAGCGGGTACAGCTCGCGGGTGATCAGCTTGATGAAAGACGACTTGCCGCAGCCGTTGGGACCGAGGATCGCGGTGTGCTGTCCGGCCTCGATGCGCAGGCTCAGTTCGTGCAGGACCTTGACCTGGCCGCGCATCACACTGGCATGGTCAAGCTCGATCAACGGCGGCGGAACGGCAACGGCAGGGGCGGCGACGGACATGAATGCGGGGTCTGGCGGTATCGTGGGGATCGCCTGAACGACATACGCCGGCGACGGGTGAAGTTTGCCGCCAATCGCCCCATCATGTCTGCATCCCGTGCCCCCCGAAAGCCGCACGCCGGCGAGGAGTCCCGCATGTCGTCCGATCCGATCATCGACTTGCTCGCCGGCGGCCTGCTCGCGCCCGGCTGGTGGGGCATGCTCGCGGTGCTGCTGGTCTTCACCCAGATCACCATCTTCGCGGTGACGCTGTACCTGCACCGCAGCCAGGCCCACCGTGGCGTGGATTTCCATCCGGTGCTGGCGCACTTCTTCCGCTTCTGGGTGTGGCTGACCACCTCGATGATCACCCGCGAGTGGGTCGCCATCCACCGCAAGCACCACGCCAAGGTCGAGACCGAGGACGACCCGCACAGCCCGCAGACCAAGGGCATCGGCCGGGTGTTCTGGCGCGGCGTGGAGCTGTACCGCGAGGCGCGCGCGCAGCGCGCGGACATCGAACAGTACGGCAAGGGCGCGCCGGACGACTGGATCGAGCGACACCTGTACACGCCGCATGCCAACCTCGGCCCGGTGCTGCTGTTCGCGGTGAATGCCGCGCTGTTCGGCCTGCCGGGCGTGGCGCTTTGGGCGATCCAGATGGCCTGGATCCCGTTCTGGGCGGCCGGCGTGGTCAACGGCCTCGGCCACTGGTGGGGCTACCGCAACTTCGCCTCGGCCGACACCTCCACCAACCTGACCCCGTGGGCGTTCTGGATCGGCGGCGAGGAACTGCACAACAACCATCACGCCTTCCCCAGCTCGGCGCGCTTCTCGATGCGGCGTTGGGAATTCGACATCGGCTGGGCCGCGATCCGCGCGCTGGCGGCGCTGCGCCTGGCCAGGGTACTGCGGGTCGCGCCCAAGCTCGACATCCGCCCCAACATCGCCACGCCCGACGCGGACACCCTGCGCGCGCTGCTCTCGCACCGCTTCCAGGCGATGAGCGACTACCAGCGCAACGTGTTCACCCCGGCGCTGAAGGAGGAGGCCGCCGCCGCCGGCGCCAGGCTGCGCCAGCTGCTGCCGCGGCGCCTGCGCAAGGGCCTGGTCGACGATGGCCGCTGGCTCAAGCCGGATGCGCGCGCGCAGTTGCAGGCCTGGGTCGAGCAGCGCCCGCGCATGCGTACCCTGGTCGAACACCGTGCCCGCCTGGCGGCGCTGCTGGAGGCGCGCAGCCACGACGCGGCCGAGCGCCTGCGCCAGCTGCAGCAGTGGTGTCACGAGGCCGAGGCCAGCGGCATCGCCGCGCTGCAGGCCTATGCCGAGCGCCTGAAGGGCTACGCCTTGCGGACCGCGTGAGGACCCGCCGCAAGCACGACGGGCCAGCCAGATCATCCCAGCCCCAGGAGGCGATAACGCTGGAGGAATGGTGCCGGCTGCGCAGCCGCATAAAAAGGCTAAGCCTGTGCTTTTTCCTCTGCATGATCCTGGGGACCACCCTGGCCGCTGGCTTGCGCTCCCTTGCGATCGCGGGCATGGCATTCGGCGGACTCCTGCTCAGCGCATCGCTGCTCATGCGGTGGCAAAAGCGGATGGAGGATTTTCGTTGCCCGCAATGCGGCAAGGACCCGACCATCGTGATCGTCGCCCCAGACGATCCCACCGATGACCGCGTTTACAGCGAGTTCTATCCGGACTTCTGCCTGCATTGCGACAAGTGGCTCGGATAGGCCTGGGCGCATGAGCTCCGCGGATCTGCGCTCGCGCTGGCCTGCGCTGTTGTGGCTGCCGCTGGCATTGGTCCTGGCCCGGCCAGCCGCCGCACAGGTGGCCGATACCGACGATTACCTGCGGCGCATCGATCGCGACGGCGACGGCCGGATCGGCCTGGACGAATACCTGGACTGGATGAGCCATGGCTTCGACCAGCGCGACCGCGACCACGATGGCGTGCTCGACGCCACCGAGCTGCCCGGCGGCCGCGGCAACCCGGTGACGCGCGCGCGGCATCGTGCCGCGCTGGCCGAGCGTTTCAGCAGGCAGGATGCCGACGGCGACGGCTATCTCAGCGCACGCGAGCTGCAAGCACCGCCGCGCTGAGGCGCGCCATCAATGCCTTCCCCCGCGAGCGGGGGAAGGTGCCCGCAGGGCGGATGGGGGAGCGCCGCTGACGCATCCAGCCCCCCCCGCGCGCGCCAGTCCTCCCCCGCGCGCGCGGAATCGCCCGATGTCGATGGGTGAATGATGACCCGACCTTCCCCTGCGAGCGGGTGGCAGAGCGAACAAGCCGCAACCGCCCGAAACCAATGCGCTACAGCTCGCCGCCGCCCTGGAAGAACCGCGCCAGCTCGGCGACCTCCGGCGGACGCCCAGCGCTGTCGCCGGAGTAGCTGAGTCGGGGCTCGACCACGCGACTGGAAAGCACCTTGCCCTCGCCATCGACATCGCGCGGATCGACGATGCCGTCGAGCTGGACGTAGCCGGCAGCCTCGCCGGACAGCGGTTTCTGGCCGCATACCAGCAACCGGCCGTCGTACAGTTGCCGGATCACCGTGGCGGACATGCCGCCGTTGCCGCCTCGCCGCAGCCGTTCGACGAGCGGATTGTCGAGCAGGCCGGAGGGCTTTTTCACACCCGTGCGTTCGGTGGCGTGCGCCGGCGGGACTTCCTCGAACTCCACCCGCAGCAGCCGGCCGACCTCGCCACCGGCCGCCGCCACTACCGGCGCGGCCGGCTTGGGCGCGTACTGCACCGCGGTCGAGGACATCGGCTTTTTCGCCTGGCGCTTCTCACGATACTCCTGGAGCGACTCGCGCATCCGCAGCGATTGGATGTACGCCGGATAGCAGCCGCACAGCGAGGCAGTCAGCAGCAGGGCCAGCGGCAGTCTGGAAACCTTCATCGGAAGCGCAATAGCCGATCGGAGTGACGGTCGCCCAAGCAGGCCGGATCAGCGTGCGCCCGGCACCCGCAATGGGGACGAACCGCAGCCTCCTCGACTGGGCTTTCACGAATTCTTTCCGGCACGCTTCGCCACGGTTTGCCGGTGCCGGCAAACACCGTCACATGCCAGGCCCGGCCCCTCGCTCAGCGTCCGAACTCCCACTGCAACCCAACGGTATAGCCCCGCGACGGCCCCGGCTCGTAGTAGCGCCCGTTGCCGTCGTTGACGATCACCGAGCCGATGTAGTCGCGGTCCAGCAGGTTGTCGATGCGGGCGAAGGCACGCAGGTTGCCGTGCGCGGTGGCCCAGCTGCGTGCCGCCTCCAGGTTCAGCAATGCGTAGCCAGGCGCCACCGCGCTGCCCAGGTCGTTGGCGACGGTGTCGCCGTAGGCCTCGGCCTCCAGCGCGAACTGCCACGCCGACGGCTGCCACTGCCAGCGCGCGGACAGCTGCTGGCGCGGCACGCCGGGCAGGCGCGAGCCGGCCGCGACCAGCGTCGTCGGCGTGGCACAACCGCTGCTGACGCAGGTCAAGTAGCCGTCGCGCACGGTCGCATCGAGGAAACTGTAAGCCAGCTGCAGCTGCTGGGTCTGGCCGAGCGGCTGCAGCCAGTCCAGTTCCGCGCCTTGGCGGCGGGTGCGGCCGATGTTGTGGTAGGTGCTGCGGCCATTGGTATTGCTGGCCACCGCCAGTTCGTCGTCGGTGTCGGCGCGGAACAGCGCCAGTTCCAGCCGCGCGCCGGACCGGCTGTGCCACTTCGCGCCGGTCTCGTAGTTGCGGCTCCTGGCCGCCGCCAGGTTCAGCGCCAGCCCGGCATTGCCGTCGCTGCGGTAGCCCAGCTCATTGAAGGTCGGGGTCTCGAAGCCACGCCCGGCCGAGGCATACAGGCGCAGATCCCCGG
This sequence comes from Pseudomonas sp., assembly GCA_047607345.1. Lineage (GTDB taxonomy): Bacteria > Pseudomonadota > Gammaproteobacteria > Xanthomonadales > Xanthomonadaceae > Pseudomonas_S. The sequence continues at coordinate 5,714 of JASGDF010000033.1, forward strand.
CGACCCTGAACACCACGCCCGCCACCGGGGTGGTGGCCGCATAGTCGCGGCTGCCGCTGTCGTCGGGGTTGGAAGCGGTGATGTAGTGATCTCGCGAGCGGAAATGCACCTGGCTGTGGCGCAGGCCCAGCAGCGCCGACCAGCGCTCGCTCCACTGCCACCAGGCCTGCGCGAACTGGTCGACGTTCTCGACCGTGTCGCGCTGGTCGCGGCGCAGCGCGCCCTTCACGCCGAGCGTGTCGCCGACGAAGTTCTCGTAGCCGGTGCGGTGCTGGCGCTGGCGGTCCAGGTTCGCGCCCGCGGTCAGCTCCAGCGGCCGGCCCAGCCACGCGCCATGCCAGGCCCAGCGCGCATCGGCGCCGCCGTAACCACCGTCCAGGTCGATCACGCCACCGGCATGCAGCGAGTTGGCCTGGGTGGCCTTCGGGATCGACTGGTACTGCTCGACCTCGCGCTGGCCGGCGTAAGCCATCAGGCGCAGGGTCTGGGTGTCGTAGCGCTGAGTGAACACCGCGCCGGCCTGCGCCTGCCGCACCGACTTGCGGGTGTCGTACTGGTACGCCACCGCCGTGGCCTGGCGCGGGTCGGCCTGGACCTGGGCCCGGGTCAGGCCGAGCGGGTCCTGCGCGTCGGGTGCATCGAGGTAGTTGAACACCAGGTCGAGCCGGCTGCGCTCGGCCAGGTCGATGCCGAACCTGGCGTTGAGCGAGTCGCGCCGCGCCCGGCTATGGTCGCGCCAGCCCTCGGTCTCGAAATGGTTGGCGGCCACGTTGTAGTGGACGCGGCCCTGCTGGCCGAGCAGCTGCGCGCCGGTGCTGGAGGTGCCGTAGGAACCGTAGGTGGTGCGCAACCGCCACGGGTCGCCCTCCTGGCCGTCGGCGCTCCACAGCTGCACCACGCCACCGGAGGAGTTGCCGTACAGCGCCGAGAACGGCCCGCGCAGCACCTCGATGCGCTCGGCACCGAGCACGTTGAAGTGCGACAGCTGGGCCTGCCCGTCCGGCATCGTCGCCGGCACCCCGTCCACGTACAGGCGCACGCCGCGCACGCCGAAGGTCGAACGCGCGCCGAAGCCGCGGATCGACAGCTGGGTGTCCTGCGCGTAGTTCTGGCGCTCGCGCGCGACCACGCCGGGGATGCCGCCGAGCACCTCGGACACCTGCGCGGCGCGGCCGCCGAAGTCACGGCCGATGGACACGGCGGTCAGCGAGGCCGGCAGGTCGAAGTCGTCGACGCCCTGCACGCGTGCGGCCTCGACCTGCACGGCGGCGAGAGTGGGGGTCCGGTCGTCCGGCGCTTCGGCACGGAGCCCCGGGGCGAGACCGGCGGCCAGCAGGCCGCACCACAGCGGAGGGCGGAAGCATCGCATCGGCCGATTGTCACCCAAGCGGGATCCGGACCGTTACCGATGCAACGCCCGGCCACGCAAGGGCCGGACGCCTGTTACGATTGGCTGCTTCTCCGTCCGCGCAACGCGGGCGCCAGCCCGCGCCATCACACCCACCTCCGCTTCCCAACGAGTACCGCCGTGTCCTTCTTTGCAAACGTGGAACTGGTCCCAGGCGACCCGATCCTGGGCCTGACCGAGGCCTACAACGCCGACAGCCGCCCCAACAAGGTCAACCTGGGCGTGGGCATCTACTACGACGAGAACGGGCGCATCCCGCTGCTGCGCTCGGTCTACCAGATCGAGCAGCAGCTCGCGCTGGACGCCAAGCCGCGCGGCTACCTGCCGATCGACGGCCTGGCCGCCTACAGCAAGGCCACCCAGCAGCTGCTGTTCGGCGCCGACTCGGCGCTGCTGGCGGCCGGCCGCGTCGCCACCACCCAGACCGTCGGCGGCTCCGGCGCGCTGCGGGTCGGCGCCGAGCTGCTGAAGAAGCTGCTGCCGAAGGCCACCGTGGCCATCTCCAACCCGAGCTGGGAAAACCACCGCGCGGTGTTCGGCGCGGCTGGCTTCGAGGTGGTGGATTACACCTACTTCGACCCGGCCACTCACGGCCTGGACTTCGCCGGGCTGCTCGCCGACCTGCAAAAGCTCGAGCCGGGCACCGTGGTGCTGCTGCACGCCTGCTGCCACAACCCGACCGGCGCGGACCTGACCCAGGCGCAGTGGCAGCAGGTCGCCGAGGTGCTCAAGGAGCGCAAGCTGTTCCCGTTCGTGGACATCGCCTACCAGGGCTTCGACAAGGGCATTGCCGAGGACGCCTACGCGGTGCGCCTGCTGGCCGAGACCGGCATCGACAGCTATGTGGTCGCCAGCTCGTACTCCAAGTCGTTCTCGCTGTACGGCGAGCGCGTCGGCGCGCTGTCGGTGGTCGCCCCGAGCGCGACCGACGCCAAGGCGGTGCAGTCGCAGGTCAAGCGCATCATCCGCACGATCTACTCCAGCCCGTCCACCCATGGCGCGCAGCTGGTGGCCGGCGTGCTGACCAGCGCCGAGCTGCGCCAGACCTGGGAGCAGGAACTGACCGAGATGCGCGAGCGCATCCACGCGCTGCGCGCCGGCCTGGTGCAGAAGCTGGCCGAGCAGGGAGTGCCGGAGTTCGGCTTCATCCAGCAGCAGGCCGGCATGTTCTCGTACTCGGGGCTGACCAAGCCGCAGGTGGACCGGCTGCGCGAGGAGTTCGCGATCTACGCGGTCGGCAGCGGCCGCATCTGCGTGGCCGCGCTGAACCAGAACAACCTGGAATACGTGGCGCAGGCGGTGGCGACGGTCAGCAGGAGCTGATCGCCGCGACGTCGCAGTCAGGGCCGGGAGCGCGCAAGCCTCCCGGCTTTTTTCATGCCCGGTATTCCCCGTAGGAGCGACTTCAGTCGCGACGGGGCTTCACCGGGAAAGCCTCATCGCGACTGAAGTCGCTCCTACCCAAACTCCCCTAGCATCGAAATCTAACGCCACAGCCGCGACAATGGCGCTCCACTTCCCACGCAAGGCCTCCGCCCTCCCATGTCGCGCACCTCGCTCACCCGCTTTTTGATCGAAGAACAGCACGCCGGCCGCATCGACCCCGAGCTGCGCCAGCTGGTCAGCATCGTCGCCCGCGCCTGCAAGCGCATCTCCATCGCGGTCAGCAAGGGCGCGCTCGGCGACGTGCTCGGCGACGCCGGCACCGGCAACGTGCAGGGCGAGGCGCAGAAGAAGCTGGACGTGCTCAGCAACGACATCCTGATCGAGGCCAACGCCTGGGGCGGCCACCTGGCCGCCAGCGCCTCGGAGGAGATGGAACACAGCCAGCCGGTGCCGGACAAGTACCCGCGCGGCGACTTCCTGCTGCTGTTCGACCCGCTCGACGGCAGCTCCAACATCGACGTCAACGTCTCGGTCGGCACGATCTTCTCGGTGCTGCGCGCCCCGCCCGGCACCGACACCCCCGGCGACGAGCACTTCCTGCAACCGGGCACGCGCCAGGTCGCGGCCGGCTACTGCATCTACGGCCCGAGCACGATGCTGGTGCTGACCCTGGGCCACGGCACCCACGCCTTCACGCTCGAGCGCGAGGAAGGCAGCTTCCTGCTGACCCAGCCAGACATGCGCATCCCAGAGGACACCCAGGAATTCGCGATCAACATGTCCAACCAGCGCCACTGGGAAGCGCCGATGCAGGGCTACATCGCCGACCTGCTGGCCGGCAAGGAAGGCCCCCGCGGCAAGGACTTCAACATGCGCTGGATCGCCAGCATGGTCGCCGACGTGCACCGCATCCTGACCCGCGGCGGCATCTTCATCTACCCGTGGGACAAGAAGGACCCGAGCAAGCCGGGCAAACTGCGGCTGATGTACGAGGCCAACCCGATGGGCCTGCTGGTCGAGCAAGCCGGCGGTGCGGCGACCACGGGACGCGAGCGCATCCTGGAGATCCAGCCAAGCGGGCTGCACCAGCGCGTGCCGGTATTCCTTGGATCCAAGGGTGAGGTGGAGGTGGCCACGCGGTATCACCAAGAGCATGACACCGCGCGGCGCTGAAGGGCGATGCGGTGAAAACCAGGCCCTTTTCCATCGCACCCGCTTTCGAGCGGGTGCGATGGTTATGGCGGCAATGGCATCGGATGGCAATATTTCGTCATTTCGTTCTGGGCGCGTGAGATTTCCCGCGAGCCCGAGTTCGCGTGAGTGATTGACGGCCCTGCTGGCGTCTACCAGTATCCACTCATGTTGCGGGTCGAGCAGCCCAGGATAGTCGTCAAGCCCGCTGGGATCCTTAGCAAGGACAAGAAGGCTTTATGACCACCATTCGCCTCACCCACATCGGCGGGCCAACATTGTTGCTGGAGTTCGGGGGACATCGGTTTTTGACCGATCCGACCTTCAGCCCGCCTGGAGACTATCGCTCGGGTGCGATTGTGCTGACGAAACTTACGGCACCGGCCGTGGCTGCTGAAACCATTGGTAAGGTCGATGCGGTGTTGCTCACGCATGATCACCACGCCGACAACCTCGACCCGGCGGGACGTGAATATCTTCCTAACGCTGGCGTCGTCTTGACCACGAATGCCGGCACCGGGCGTCTCGGCGCGCCCGCCGTCGGCTTGGCGCCGTGGGAGGATCGTATTGTCGATGGCGTGCGTGTGACCGCGACGCCGGCACGCCACGGCCCTGCCGGCTCCGAGCATATCGTCGGAGACGTCATCGGATTTGCACTCGCCGAGGGCGGAAACGACCTGGTTTACATCACTGGTGACACCGTGTTTTTTGATGGCGTGCGCGAGGTCGCGCAGCGCCACAAGCCCAGACTCGTCGTTGCGTTCGCGGGTGCCGCGCGTACGCGCGGGCCGTTTGATCTCACGCTCGACACCAACGATGTACTCGAGCTCGCGCACGTGTTCCCGCAGGCCAGGATCGCAGTCATCCATACCGAAGGCTGGAGGCACTTCTCCGAATCATTCGACGACATCAGACATGCGTTCGAGTTGCTGAATCGTGGCGACAGGCTAGTCCCACTGACACCCGGCGTGCCATTCGAGCTTGCGCTGTAGTCCTGACGATTCATTCTCCGATGCTGCCTCCCGGCGTGGCCGGACCCAAGCATTGGACCTCATCTCCGTGGCCACGGCATGCTTCTCATTCGATCGATCGAACCGGCAGATTCGCTGGAATCCATAACCATATTGCTTCACCGCGCCTATGCACGTCTGGGTGCAATGGGACTGAACTACACCGCCGTCGATCAAACACCGGCGATGACGTCAGAACGGATGAACGGAGGCCACTGTTTCGTGGCCCACTGGGATGGCCAGTTGGCAGGTACCGTTTTGGTCAAGCCGCCCGACCCGACGAGCGAATGCGAGTATTTCGTTCGAGACAGCGTTGCCTCGCTCAGGCAATTCGCCGTGGATCCCGATCTACAAGGGCGAGGCATCGGCCATGCGCTTGTCGAGGCCTGCGAAAACTGGGCATGTCAAAGCGGGCATCGCGAACTGGCGCTGGACACCGCGGAACCCGCCATCCACCTCGTCAATCTCTACCAAGGCATGGGTTTCGCACACGTTGGCTTCGTGCAATGGCCTGGCAAGTCATACCGTAGCGTCGTCATGAGCAAGTCACTTCGGTGATGAAGCTCAGTCTTTCCATAGATCGGCATTCATCCAAGGTCCGCCGCTCCGGCGCACATTGAAAACTTCGCAAAATAGGCGATCATAAGAAAATGAATGACCTCACATCACCCGCAAGTTGGACGATTCGCGTCGCCAAGCCGCTGGATGCAGAGGCCATATTTTCTGTGCACAAGGACTCGGTAGCCAGCCTATGTTCGGGGTCCTACCTACCACAGCAGATTGCGCAATGGATGGATGGGCGGTCCTCGGAAACCTATTTGAACGCGATAACTCGCGGTGAAATCCATGTCGCAGTTTCAGCTGGACATATCGTCGGTTTCGTGGAAGCTACATCGGGAGAAATTGTAAAACTCTTCGTGCGTGGCTCAGCAGCAGGAATAGGCATAGGCAGCCGTCTCATGAGCGCAGGTATCAAGCTCGCGCAGCGTGGCCATCATGGCCCTATACGCATCGAGTCAACGAAGAATGCCGAGTCTTTCTATGCAAAGTTCGGGTTCTTCAAGGTCGGCAGCGGTACTTTCTCTCGGGGTGGCTCATCGATTCCAATCGAGATTGTCCATCTTTTGGGAGATTTCTGAACAACCCGCTCCATATGTAGATCTATTTCACCAGGTGGAATTCCAACAACAGCCTTCCGCTCACGACCTAGATCGGGGCGCCTGTGGAGTCGGACATGCAGCTGACAATTCGACAAGCGGAACAGTCCGATTCGGCGTCCCTGGCCGCCCTCTTTACTGAACTTGGATTTCCCGCTTCATCGCACGATATTTCAGCCCGCCTTGCCAGATCAGGAAACATCGGCCTGGTTGCGGTAGTGGACGAACATGTCGTCGGTGTCATCACCACCAATGTCATGCCGGTTCTGCATCGCCCAGAACCCGTGGGAAGGATTTCCTCGCTCGTGGTGACTAAAAGTAGCCATAGCCTTGGCATCGGCCGCAAGCTTGTTGCCCAGGCGGAAGCGTTACTGGCTTCATGCGGTTGTGGCCTGGTTGAGATAACCAGCAATTTCCGGCTGGAACGGGCCCATGAATTTTACAAGTCACTGGGCTACGAGGCAACCAGCTACCGGTTCAAGAAAAATCTCGGTGGAACACCTAAAGATTCATCCAATCCGGGCCCTCTATTCCAATCTACTTAACTTCAAGGCGGTCTCGTATGCTCAGTTGGCAAGCCGCACGCGAGTTGGCACTTTCCTTGCCCCATGCAGAGGAACGCGATCACTTTGGCAGTCCTTCATTTCGAGTAAAAGGCAAGATATTTGCGCAGTTATCCCCACACTCCAACAGTGTTGAGTGCGCATTGGTTAAATTATCTGCTGCGGACCAGGGGGCCCTCATAATGTCTTCACCCGGTACATTTTCTTCTGTTCCGCAATGGGGTCATCACGGTTGGACCTATGTTCAACTCGCAACCGTCGAGGCGTCATTTTTCAACGGATTGCTGCGTCAGTCATGGCAACTCGTCGCACCAAGGAGGCTGGTCGCTCAATTGGCTGAAATCCAGCGAGTCACTCCGGTCTGACCGTTCATCCGAGCAGAACGAGCTTCGCCCATGCGCTCGGCGACCAAGCGCGGCTAACAAACCCAGCCGTCGTCCCCGCGCAGACGGGAATGACGCGTCCTATCTGCGATTCCTGGTACGGATGCCAATCCACCAAGGAGCCACCATGCAAATCGTCTATGCAGCCCTTTGCGTCGTCGGGATCCTGCTTCCAGCTACCGATCTGGTGCCCTGGATCGCCGAAAACGGATTGAATGCTCCGCTACTCGTGCAGCAGGCGGTTGCAACGCCCATTTCCGCATTTGCCTGGTCGGATGTGGTGGTTTCCGCGCTGGTGCTTGCCGTGTTCGTGCTGGCGGAGGGACGTCGGCTGGGCATGCCGCGCGCCTGGATGTCCTTGCTCGGGCTGACCATCGGGGTTTCGCTAGCGCTGCCGCTGTTCCTGCTGCTGCGCGAGCGCCATTTGGCATCTTCGAGGCGCGGCGGCGGCGGCGGGCCGGGCGGACCTCGATCTTCGGATTGACTCGGACGTCCGAATACTCCAGCAAGGCTCACTTTCGAAGTACGTCAGTGGGGCGTGTCAACCCGGGCAAGCCCACTCCCGCAACCTGTGACATGCTCGGCTCGCAGCGGTAATGCTGGGAAGCCCGGTCCATGGTTCACCACTTGCTTGGCTCCATCGCCTAATAGTTCATTCAAGCCGATGCCGCTCCGCGAGGCGGCTCAACTCAGACGCCAGGTACGATAGGCCATGCAGACCAAGCAATCGAACGTGACGCTATGTGCACTTTCCGTCATGGCGTTCGTCACCGCATGCGTGGCTCATGAGGCGATCGGGCACGGACTTGCCTGTCTGGCGACTGGAGGTAAGGTTACTCTTCTAACGTCCGTCTACTTCCGCTGCCATCCGAGTGTTCCTTTCGTTGATGCTGCTGGTCCACTAATGAATCTGGTCGCTGCCGGCCTGTCTGCCCTTGCAGTTAGGCGATGTTCCCAAAGCTCGCACGCGAGAGTCTTCTGGGCACTGCTTTTGGCATTCAGTGGATTATGGGGCGCTGGTTACTCCATCTATTCTGCAATCGCCGATACGGGTGATCTTGCATTCGTATTACGTGACCTATCATTGGAACCAAAATGGATATGGCGAATTTTCCTTGGAATTTCTGGGATTGTTTTATACAGACTGATTATTAGTAATGCGCGTGATTTTTTGCCCAGGGACCGACCTCTCTATCTGGCATATTTCTCCGCTGTCGCCGTTGCCTGTATCAGCGTACTGTTTTACCAGGGACCTATCTTGCCCGCCCTGAAAGTCGCAGCTCTTGAAAGTGCGGTTGCGCCTATCGGCCTGCTTCTTTCCGGAAGTCGCCAGAAAGTCATGATCCCCTCTGATGATCCTGGTTTTCCCGCTAGCCGCATCATATTGGCCCTCAGCGTTTTCATCACTGTTATCTTCTGGCTCACCATGGGGAGAGGGATTTACGGTTCCTAACACTGCGTACAAGCCGTAACCACCACGCAGTTCGTCTCAACCAGGGAATTGGATCTCCACCATGCTTCATCACATCTCCTTTGGCGTTCGTGACCTGGCGCTGTCCGGTGCGTTCTACGACGCCGCGCTGGGCGCACTCGGATTACGCCGAGTTTTCGATGGCCCCGCGTCGGTCGGCTATGGCCTGATCGATGGCCAGGACGTTCTTTTGCTGAACCTCGAAACGAACCCTTCCCCTCCAGGCCCAGGGTTCCATCTGGCATTTTCCGCTCCGTCCCGAGCGGCCGTGGATGCCTTCCATGCGCACGCACTACGGATCGGCGGCCAGGACAATGGGCAGCCGGGGTTACGGCCGGACTACGGCCCGAACTATTACGCCGCATTTCTGGTAGATCCTGACGGCCACAGAATTGAAGCCGTCATCAATACGCCCGAACCTGCCTGACGATGCACTCGTGGCAAGACGTGGCTGGATTGGATTTCCTTCCGAAGAGCATGCAGATGAGCATCAGAAGCGCCGAGCAGCGGGACATCCCGCGCATGGTCGAACTGTCCGAAGCCAAACGTGCCAGCTATGAAGCACACTCGCCGGTGTTCTGGCGCAAGGCCGACAATTCCGCGCAGGTGCAGGCGGTGTTCTTCGCCAAGCTGCTCGATCAGCCCGACTGGATCGTGCTGGTCCATCTGCGCGATGAAGTCATCGACGGATTCATCATCGGCCGCCTGATGCCGGCGCCGCCCGTCTATGCGCCGGGTGGGAAGGCCTGCCTGATCGACGACTTCGCCGTCGCCGATGCCGATCTATGGGAGTCGACCGGCCTTGCGCTGCATCGCCAGCTCGAAACCCGGGCCAGGCAGGCGGGGGCGGTGGTTTCGATCACGGTGTCGGGTGCGCATGACGACCCCAAACGGTCGGCGTTGCTCGGCGCCGGCGCGCATCTGGCGTCCGAGTGGTATGTCCATGCGATCCCCGCGCATGAAGGCTGAGTTTCGCTCGCTTTGCCCGCCGGTTTGATATCCCGCGTCCCTGGATCCCCGCCTGCACGGGAACGAGGCGGTCCGTTGGCCGCTCGCAAGCGACATTGCGACGCCGGTTTCAGCCAGTGGCGGCGGCCAGCAGCTGCGGCCAGGCTTCGTCCCAGGCGATGCGCTCCTGCTCCAGGCGCACCCCGATGCGGCCGTCGAAGCCGCCACGTTTGAGCCCGTCGTACAGCTGCTGCTCGTGCGGATGCAGGCCGCTCAGGCGCTGGGCGCGGTGCGGGCGGCGCTCGCTGCCGCACAGGTCCAGCGCCAGGTAGCGGCTCAGCGTGGCTTCGTCCATCAGCAGTGCCTGCGCCTGTGGGGCGTACTGGCGTAGGCGGTGCAGGATGACCAGGCCGTGGGTGTCCAGGTCGCCCCAGTAGAACAGCGGCAGCGCGCGCAGCCAGCCGATCCGGGCCACGCAGTCCACCGCGTAGCCCCGCGCCATCACCAGCACCGCGCCGGGCAGGTCGGCGAACGCCAGGCCGGTTTCCAGGTTCTCGACCATGAACGCGCAGCGGGCCGGCAGGCGCAGCGCGGCGACCTGCTCGATCGGCGCGGCGATGTCCTCCAGACCGCCGACCGCCGCGCGCAGCGCCGGGTCGAGCAGGCGCAAACGCAGCCGCGGCGGTGCCCGGCGCAGGCC
>JASGDF010000034.1:0-6536 GCA_047607345.1 Pseudomonas sp.
CGGCTTTTCGTTTCCGTCAACACCTCGTTTCGAGCCGTTGACTTCAACTTCCGTTCCAGCGACCCGAAGGTCTTTGCCGAACCGAGCCGCCTATCTTAGCGGACTTTTTCCTTCTGTCAACACCTCGTTTCCGAGGATGTTTGACGTCCCCCCTCCGCTTGTCCCGACTTCTCAGTCTTGCCTCGCTGGGGAGCCGTCCATCATAGCGCAGCTTCTCGAATCGTCAACAACTTTGTTTCGGAAGTCTTTGACTCGAGTCCTCTTTCGGGGCTCCTTTCTCCGCGAGGAGAAGGCCGTCACCGACGAGGGCTGCGCAGTTTAATCGGATTGCAGGATTCGTCAATCACTTTTTGCACGGATGAGCGGACGCTGTGCTCGGAGAGAATGCAGACATCACATGCAGGAGTCTGCCGATGCCCATTCACTCCAGGCCCTCGATCCTTGCCGACGCTTCACTCTCCGCGCTCGCTGCGGGGTTCCTCACCGTGCTGGTGGGTTTCGCGAGTTCGGCTGTGATCGTGTTCGAGGCCGCCCGCCACCTCGGTGCGAGCCAAGCCGAGATCGGTTCGTGGATGTGGGCGCTGGGCTTGGGCATGGGCGCGACCTGCATCGGGCTGTCGCTGCGCTGGCGTATGCCCGTCGTCACCGCCTGGTCCACGCCCGGGGCGGCGATGCTGATCGCGAGCGCGGCGGCGGTTCCGCTCTCCGATGCGATCGGGGCCTTCGTGCTGGCGGCGTTGCTCGGCGCCGTCGCCGGCTTTTCCGGGATGTTCGCCAAGGCGATGCGCCAGGTACCGGTCGCGCTGGCCTCGGGCATGCTGGCCGGGGTACTGCTGCGCTTCGGGCTGGACCTGTTCGTCTCGATGCAGACCCGGCCGGGCATGGCGCTGGCGATGTTCGTGGTCTACCTGTGCGGCAGGAAGCTGTTCGCGCGCTATGCGGTGATCGCCACACTGCTGGTCGGGTTGGGAATCGCGGCAGGCAGCGGATCGATGCACGGGAGTGAAGTGCAACTCGCGCTGGCGCGCCCGGTGTTCACGATGCCCTCGCTGTCGCTGGCGGCAGTGGCCGGCATCGCGCTGCCGCTGTTCGTGGTGACGATGGCCTCGCAGAACGTGCCGGGCGTGGCCGTGGCACGTGCCTCTGGCTATGAGGTACCGGTGTCACCCGCGATCGGCTGGATCGGCGTGGTCAACACGCTGCTGGCGCCGTTCGGCGCGTATGCGCTGAACCTGGCGGCGATCACCGCGGCGATCTGCATGGGCCGCGAGGCGCACGAGGATCCGGCGCGGCGCTACATGGCCGCGGTCTTCGCCGGCCTGTTCTATCTGCTGATCGGGGTGTTCGGGGCGACCGTCGCCGCGCTGTTCTCGGCGTTCCCGAAGGAACTGGTGATGGCGATCGCCGGCATCGCGCTGCTGGGCACGATCGGCAACAGCCTGGCCGCGGCGATGCGCGAGGAGCAGCAACGCGAGGCGGCGCTGGTGACCTTTCTGGTCACCGCTTCCGGATTAACTCTGGCCGGTATCGGGGCGGCGTTCTGGGGCCTGGTCGCCGGCGGTGCCGTGCTGCTGGCGCAGAGCCGGGCACGCTGAGGACGTGCCGGATCGCCGTGCCGCATGCGGCCGCGGAAGCCGCCGGGTTTCCGCCTTCGCGGGGACAGCAGTGAGCTGCCGCGCGCGCGGGCACTTCTCAGCTCGGGTCACGCAGCTGCAGCAGCCAGTGGGTCGGCTGTCCGTCCGGGCTGGGCAACGGCTCAAGATCGAACTGGCGAAACAGCGGCTGCGCGTCATGCATGCGCAGCGGAAGGGTCACGTAGGCAGCACGGTGGCTGCGCAATGCCTCCTCCAGTATCTGCAGGCTGCAGGGCAGGGCATCGGGCGCGCACAGTTCGCGCAGGTCCCAACCCAGTAGTTCGGCCGGCGAGAAGCCGCACAGCTGCGACAGCGCATCGTTGGCGAACACGATCCGGCTGGGCGCGTCGTCGCGGCTGCGCTCGATGATCGCCACGCCCTCGCGCAGCCGCGACAGCGAAACCTCGAGCAGGGCGAAGTCCTGCTGGAAGCGCTTGCGCTCCATCAGCTCGATCAGCACGCGCAGGTTGCGCGCCGATTCCAGGTGCAGCGGCGACCAGGCGCGCGCGCGACCGCGCACGGTCTGCTGCCACAGGTCGAAGCTCTTGCGCGGCGACAGCCGCGAGTTGGGGATGTCCTCCAGCTTGGACAGCTGCGGATTGCCCGCCCAGTTGATGGTCTGCACCTGCTCGCGGCGGGTCCACAGCAGGGCGCTGCGCGACTGCGGCATCAGCGGCACGAAGATGAAGCCGGCGGCCAGCGGTGCCAGGTCGGCCAGCTCGGGAAACTCCTCGCCGATCGCCTCGACGTGGAGCGCGCCAACGGCGTCCTCGCGCAGCGCCTGCCGGTACATGCCCTCGATCGCGGCGCGGATCCGCCGCAGCGACGCCGCGTCGGGCATCTGCCCGTGGCGGGTGATGTGGTCGCCATGGAAGATCGCCACGCCGTCGGCGTCGACCACGTCGAGCAGGTCCGCGGCCATGTCGGCAAGCATGTCCACGGTCACCGTGTCGGTGTCGTTGAAGTCGGTGATCAGCTTCTCGCGCACGGTCAGCAGCACCGACTCCAGGCGCGAGCGGGAGACTGCCTGCAACGCGCCGACCCGGCCGCCGAGCGCGCGGGTGATCGCGTCGGTCGCGTCGCGCATGGCGTGGGAGCTGAAGAACGGGCGGTAGTGGTGGCAGGCCACCAGTCCCCACAGCGTGTCGTTGACCACGATCGAGGACACCAGCGTCGCGCTCACGCCCATGTTCGCCAGGTATTCCAGGTGCACCGGCGAGACGCTGCGCAGGCTGACATCGCTCAGGTCGACCGGGATGCCCAGGCGCGGATGCAGTGTCGGTTCGATCGGCGAGGGCGTGTAGCCGACATCGGCGATCTGGCGCACACGGTTGCGCAGGTACAGCGCGCGGGCCTGCGCGGGGATGTCGCTGGCCGGGTAATGCAGTCCCAGATAGGACTCCAGCTCGGGGGCATGCGCCTCGGCGATGACATCGCCGTTCCACTGTTCATCGAAGCGGTAGACCATCACCCGGTCGAAGCCGAGCAGGCCGCGCAGGCCCTGCGCGACGCGCTGGCTGGCCACGAGGATGCTGGTGTCGCGCTCGATCTTGCGCAGCAGCGGGAAGGCCTCGCGCAGCACCACGTCCATCAGCGCGGCGTCGCGCGGTTCGATCTCGACCAGCCAGTGTTCCGGGTAGAGGTGCCAGGCGGCGACCCAGCTGCCCGACAGGGCGGCGGCGGCGCGCGTGAATCCCACCTCGGCATGGGTCAGGTGCTGCGGCTCGCCGTCCTCCACCGGATACGGCTGCGCCTCGGGCGGCAGTTGCAGCAACGCGGCGTAATGAGCACCCAGCAGTTCGTGGATCGGCAGGCCGAACAGCGCGGCGGCGGTAGCGCTGGCCTGGACGATGCAGCCATCGGCCGGCTCGACCACCAGCAGCACGCCGTAGGGCTGGACCAGGCCGGGGATGTGGATAGGCTCGCGGGCGCAGACGTCCAGGTCGATGCTCGTCACGTCGGTACTCCATGCCTTGCTCGGCGGCGCGATGCCACGGGATGGGCCCAAAGCGTAGCAGCCGCATCGTGACCGCCGCGGGCGCATCCGGCCGCACTACATGAACGCGTTGGCGAAGCTCAACCGGGGCGGGCTGCCGGCGCGACCGCGGCCTTGCGCCAGGCCACGCACCAGCCGGCGGCGAGCAGCAGCCCGGCCAGCAGCCAGGGCGCCCCTGGCAGGTGCAGCGGGGCCTGCTTGCCGATGAACCAGGCGAACACGTAGGCAAACAGCAGCGGACCGGCGATGCCGGCCAGGCTGATCAGGCTGCTCAGCGCGCCCTGCAGACGGCCCTGGACCTCGGCGCCGACCTGGCGGGTGATCAGTGCCTGCGCGGCCGGGCCGGCCACCGCCCACAACGCGCTGATCGGAATACCGATCAGGAACACCCAACCGCTGCCGGCCAGCCCGTAGATCACGAAGCCGACCACGCCGCAGCCCAGCCCGAACAGCAACGCGCGGCGTTCGCCCAATGCCTTGACGATGCGCCCGACCAGCAGCGCGTTGACCACGATGCTGCACACCCCGACCAGGGCCAGCACCCAGCTCACCTCGAACGGCCCCCAGCCATACAGATAGCCGGCGAACAGCACGAAGATGCTGGGATAGACGTAGTGCGCCAGATTGGCCAGGAACACCACCGCGGCCAGGCCGAACACCTGCCGATAGCGCCGCAGCAATTGCAACGCGCCGAACGGATTGGCATGCGACCAGTCGAAACGCGGGCTGCGGCTTTCCGGCGGCAGCGACTCGGGCAGCACCAGCAGCCCGTACAGCACGTTCAGCAGCGCCAGCGCGGCGGCGACAAAGAACGGCAGGCGCAGGTGCAGGCCGCCCAACCAGCCGCCGAGCAGCGGGCCGGCGACCATGCCGATGCCGAACGCGGCGCCGACCATGCCGAACGCCTGGGCGCGCTTGTCCGCTGCGGTCACGTCGGCGATATAGGCGTTGGCGCTGGCGAAATTGGCCGAGAACACGCCTGAAATCACCCTTGCCAGCAGCAGTACCGGCAAGCTGTTCGCCACCGCCATCAGCAGGAAGTCCACGCCCAGGCCGAGACAGGAGAGCAGGATCACCGGGCGGCGGCCGTGCCGGTCGGACAGCGCACCGAGCATCGGCGCGCAGAAGAACTGGATCGCCGCGAACAGGAAGCCGAAGCCGCCGATCCACTCGGCCGCCTGCACGTAATCGCCACCGGTGAACTGGCGTACCAGGTCGGGCAGCACCGGGATGACCAGGCCGAAGGCGAGCACGTCGATCAGCACGGTGACGAAGATGAAGATCAGCGCTGCACGGCGCACGCCGGGAGCGGGGTCGGTCTGAGTCATGCGCGGGAGCGGGCCGGGAAATCGGCGCAGTGTAGCGGCGCCTCGGCGCGCGTGGGGTTTGCGGTGGCGCTCGGCGAACGGGAAGGGCACGCGTGGAGCTTGCTGCGCTTGTCCCCCATCCACCCCCGGATCAAGTCCGGGGCAGGCTCTTCAGGCACCTTCCCCCACGCACAGGGAAGGGCGTGGGCTAGAGCGGTTCCACATCGAGCGTCTGCGCCAGCGCGTGGCGGCCGCCGGGCGCCAGCTCGATCACCTCCGGGCCGGCGTTGGCCGCTTCCAGGCATACGTATTGGCGCCAGTGCGGGCCGACGTCGGCCATGCCGGCACCGCCCTGTTCGCCCGGATTCCATGCCACCAGCGTGCGGCTGCCCGCGGTGGCGATGGCGATGCGGCGGCCGAGTACCGGGTCGGCCAGCACGTAGCGGCCCGCAGCGCCGGTATAGATGCGGTCACTGCGGCCGGGGTCGCGCGGGTCACGCAGGTTCCAGGCGCCATGTTGGCGGTGCGCGGTGGCGTAGTCCTCGTATTTGTCCAGATAGTCCAGGCCATCCAGGCCCTGTACGTCGACCTCGAGCGCGTCGCCGACGCGGAAGTAGCTGTGCAGCGCCTGGGTGAAGCACACCGGGGCGGTGGCGGTGTTCTCGGTGATCAGCGTCTGCTCGAGCGTGCGGCCGATGCGCAGTTGCATGCGCAGCCGCAGCGGCAAGTCGTCGAAGGCCGGCGGCGCCAGCACCAGCCGCAGCGTGCCATCGGACTCGGCGCTGGCCTCCAGCAATCGCCACTGCGCGGTGCGCGCGAAGCCATGCGCCGGCGCGTCGGCGCGCTGGCCCTGCTTGCCGAAGTACGGCCAGCACACCGGAACGCCACCGCGGATCGGCGTCGGCGGCTGCCTGGCCAATGGCGACAGCCACAGCAGGTCCTGGCCACCGTCGGGCACGAACGACAGCAGCTGGCCGCCGAACAGGCTGATCGCGGCGCTGGAGAACGGGGTCTGCACCCGCAGCGCGGGAAATCCGTGGAAGTCGCCGGCACTCAGGCCGGGCAGGTCAGGCAGGGTCATGGGCGGGGTCAGGATCGGAACGGGAAATGACACGCGCGTCAGCGCGCCGGCGGCAGTTCGGGGAGCGGGGCCGGCGGGGACGATGTGGGCGCGGCAGCTTCGGCGCGCAAGGCGTCAAGAATGCGCTGGCCGGCGCGGCCGTCGGCCGGTTGCAAGCCCAGGCGCTGCTGTTCGGCCTGGATCGCGCGGCGGGTGGCGGTGCCGACCAGGCCGTCGGCGCTACCCAGGTCGTGGCCGCGCACGATCAGCAACTGTTGCAGCTCGCGCCGTTGCGGGCGCCCCAGGCCGGGATCGTCAGTCGGCCAGGCCGCTACCAGCCCGGTATCGCCGCGCAGGCGGTCGGACAGCAGCGCGATCGCCAGCGCATAGCTCTCGGCGGCGTTGTAGGCGTAGATCGCGTCGTAGTTGCGGAATACCAGAAACGCCGGACCGGCCGGACCGGTCGGCAGCAGCAGCGCGGCCGGCGCGTCGGCGGCCAGGCCGGGCACGGCCAGCGGCTGGCCGGCGCGATCGAGCAG
>JASGDF010000035.1:0-7378 GCA_047607345.1 Pseudomonas sp.
AGTGTTCCCGAAAAATGAAGGCGGACTCTCCGACATACGCGAAGATGACACCGAATCCTAGGCCAGAGGCCACGGCCGGGATCAGGAAGCGTGCTGACGCGATACTACGGATAGTGGTTGCGGATTCGGAGTCAGAGTCGGAACAAACCTGGACCCGGCGACTCTCCGGAAGGATGAGTGCGACAACCACGACCAACACGACACCGACCGACGCCAACATCGCAAACAGGCCTCGCCAGTTCGTGAACGACAAGACGAAACCGCCAACAGCCGGCGCCAGTATGGGTACCGCGGCAAGAACCAACATCGTTCGTGACAGGTTCCGAGCCAGATTGTCCGGGTCGATATCGGCCATCACCGTCCGAGCCAGCGCGATCGAATTTCCTGCCGCTAACCCCTGCAGAACCCGCAACCCGACAATAACCCACACACTGGAAACGCACGCACAGATAATGGTGAGACACACCCAGGCCGACATCGATATAAGCAGCTCCGGCTTACGCGGCCGGTCAGGCCGCAACATTCCGGACACGAGTTGACCCAAGGCGAGCCCGGCGATACAGCCGGTGACCGTTGCCCGGGCAGCTTCAGGCGATGCGCTCAACTCAGCCTGTAGATCAGGTAATCCCGGCAAATAAAGATCCATAGATAGCGGCGCGAAGGCGGTAATCGCAGCAATAATGGCAAGCATTCTCGCATTCATAGACACATGAGCACCGAACGAATTTCCAATAATCCCGCACCGTGCGCGTAAATAACCTGGTCGAATGACATCATCATGCCGACTTGAAAATGCTCTCATCAAGCACATTATCGGATCGATGGACAAATCCGGTTACCGCGGTGGATGTCACCATTAGCGGATCCACGTTGCATACCTGAATGAACGAACGCCCTTCCTGCCAAATCAATTCGGCTTCATGCCAGTATTTTGCGGCCTCATCGGACAATGAGTCACCAGCATCAACGCCACGATTGATGGCATCATAGAATTCATCAGGACCCCACGAACACAGATTGCCGGGCGCACTAGGTCCACCCACCGGATATATTAGCGTAAGCGTATACGGCTGCGATTCATAGGATATAACCATATCGCGAGTGATATACATCTGAAAATTCTTCGCCCCCACCAATGCCGCCCAGGTCGCCGGCGGCACTACCTTGATATTTACATCAAAGCCCGCTGGCTTACCATAAGATTGCATCTGAACAGCCATTTCTCGCATATCCGGCACCGACGAGCTGCAGATCACAGTAAACGACACTGGCGTACTAATACCCGCTTTTCTGAGTATTTCGAGCGATCCCTCTGGATCGTACACCTGATCGAGGATTCCCTCAGTGATATCGTTTGGCGCGCTGCGATTAAGGAAGCCCTTTGCCACACGGGCACGTCCGTGATATACGTTATTAATAATTTGCTCGTACGGCACGGCCTTGAAAAAGGCCTGCCTCACTTTGACATTATCAAAAGGCGCCGTCTGGGTCTGCATGAATATCCAACTGTAGTTGTTGGTCGCAGGAGCATATGTCTTCACTCCCGCAACCCCGGACATCGATTTCACATCAGCAGGGAGTAACTGCGTAGACACTTGCACCGATCCAGTTTTAATGAGCGACGCACGAGTCGCGGCAGAAGCAGATACTTTTTGCGTAATCGACTTGATAGGAGGCTCACCCAGAACATAATTAGGATTCGCGGTATACGTTAGCGAAACACCTTCTTGATAATTTTCTAAAATATAGGGGCCGAATCCGGAGTATCCATTTTTATTGCACCACGAGACCGCATACGGGTCACTCTTCGTCGCCTTGGTTTTGAGGAATGTTGAGTCATAGATTTCACCCGACACCTTTGATATTAATGCGAGAAACGGAAACCCGTGACCGCGTTTTTCCAACGTGAACGATATCGTGTATTTATCAATTTTCTTCAGCTGCTTCGCTGGGTCCGTGAGTGCGGGATACGAAATAGCCGGGTCAATGCTAGTGGAGTTCCACTTTCGTTCGTATGACCAGATGACATCATCGGCGGTCAGCTCATTACCCTTGGAACTCTTCACTCCCTGCTTGAGATGGAAGGTGTAGACCAGTCCATCTGGACTGACTTCGTATCTGTCAGCCAGCACACCTTCCCACTTGTAGAGATCTTGAGTGAGGACATTGGGATCAGATTTGTCCTGAACGTATGGGTTGCGAATCAGTCCTGCTCCGGTAAGTGCGACGAATGAGAAACCTTCGTAACCACCCGGCGTGGGACCGTCGAAGGCAAGCCCATTGGGAGTGGCCGCGATTGTTTCTACGAGGGAAGTAACTTTGCTACCGCTCGATCCTGTACCGGAAACCCCGCAGGCACTCAAACCAGCCAGCGCGCTTGCCAGCACCGTCCCCTTCAGTAGTGTCCGGCGGTCGAGAGTTGGCATCGTGAGTGCACTTGCCGGCACACCGCGGTCGGGGGTGAGAGGTGAGATAGACAAATCGATCCTCCAGTGTCGGGATGCATGTCCGAGCATGCGTGATCAGGATGGGGAACTGAGCAGACTTATGCAGCCGGCGTCAAGACGGGCGAAAGCTACGAGATGAACAAGCCTTCAACGACGCCGTTGTCGAGTGAGAAATCCATTAGCAAGAGAAAGCGCCCCCACGCTGGCGAACAGTGCCAACGCAGGAAAAGTAGCTGACCACCAGCGGCCAGACTGGGCATCAGTAGCGCCGGTGGCCAGCATTGAGCCCCATTCCGCCGTTGGCGGAGACACGCCAACACCGACGAATCCGAGGCCTGCGGTGATGATAATTGCCACCGCAAAAATCACCGAGAGGTTATTGACAGCCGGACCGATCGCATTGGGACACACATGTCGCCTTATCAATGCGGCTTCACTTTGTCCCGAGAGTCGTGCGGCGTCGAGATACGCTTCGGACCTGATTCGCATTGTCTCAGTGCGGACGAGCCTCGCTTGCAGAGGCAAGAGAATTACCGCGATCGCCAAAATCAGGGTAACGGTTCCGTTCCCGAAGAGGGCGACTACCACCAACCCCAGAAGAATTGCAGGCACAGCCTGGATCAGATCGAGGACGCGGGACAGCCCTCGGGCCGCATATCCGATGATCCCGCCGTGCGCCTCATTCATGCCGAGTACCAGACCGATCACGCAGCCCGCACCCGTGGCGATCAGCGTCACCGCACATGCGATGATCATGTTGAGACGGGTTGCCGCGATGGTTCTCGAAAAAACATCCAGACCACTTCCGTCGGTTCCGAACCAGAACATCGCATTTGGTGCCTGCTGCGATGCGCCAACCACCTTCCCCGGGTCGAACCGTACCAAGGTCGGCTCGATAAGAGCGACGACGATCAGCACGCCGAGCGGCAACAGTGGCCACCACCCGAGCACGCGACGGATTCTCTCGCGAGTGGCCGGACTCCGCGCTATGATCCTCGCCTCGGATGCCAACGAGATAGTCATTGGATCGCCCCCGCCGCCGCGGACCGACGCCGAGGGTCGATCGCCATATTAATCAAATCTGTTAGCAGGAACACAAGCATCGACAGGGCCGCAACCACGAGGAGAAAACCCTGGAGGGCAATAAAATCTCCGCTGTTGACCGCATCGACTGCATACGCCCCGACTCCAGTGAACCCGAACAGGCTCTCCAAGATCACGACTCCTCCAAGCATGTACCCAAACATGATGCCGCACATAGTCACAACGGGCGGCGCCGCCCGCCGGTAAATGCTGACAAGAACCGTCCGCCGCCGCGACCCGGTGGCGATGCGGAAGCGTGTAGGAGCAGCATTGAGTCCTTCTTCCAACCCCACGATCAGCAACTTGATCAGCAACGCCGAATTAGCTACCGCCAACACAACCGCCGGGAGGATCAGGTGATGGATCTCATCACCGAAAGCTGCCAGATTGCCACCGATAAGGGCGTCCAGTAGTGGGAAACCCGTGACGGTACGCGGAGTCGCTTGCCCGGGACTCAGTAACCCCAAAGGTGGTGGCGACCAGTGAAGGAAAGCGTAGAACACCAGCAATCCGATCACAGCTATCACATATTCAGGAAGCGCTCCAGCCATAGCTGAATACCCACGAATGATCCGACCAAGGACAGACCGCGAATGTATCACTGCGACATAGGATGCGATCAGGCTAGCCACTATCGTCAGACCCAAACCAAGAACTGACAGTTCCACCGTATTCGGCAGCCGAGATCCGATCTGACTCCGTACCGAGAGGCTAGTGGAGATGGAGGTTCCGAGGTCAAAGTGCGCGAGGTTCTTGAGGTACTCGACCAGCTGATGCCATGTAGAACCATCAAGTCCAAGAGCCGTCTTCAGTTTGGCATAGGCCTGCGGCGTATAATTGGTACCCAGGAGCTCTCGTACCGGGTCAGCTGGCATCGCACGAACCAGAACGAACGTGATGATAACGAAAACCAGCAGGTGCAGCGGAAAGACTAGCACGCGTGTTAACCACCATCGTTGCGTCCGAATCCAATTCATCACGCGGCCCTCCCGGTGTGCGCTCGTACTAGCTTCGCTGTGTACGGATCAGCCGGTGCGGCAAGTACTTCACCGGACTTACCTGCCTCCACAATCTTGCCCTTGTTCATCACGATGAGTTCATCGGCTATAAATGCTGTCGCGGGCAATCCATGCGATACAAACACCAGACCGGCTCCCGACTCCAGGCAGTAGCTCTTAATGAGATTCAGGATCGCCCCCTGAACTGAGACATCCAACGCGGATACCACCTCGTCGCACAGCAGAATTCGTGGGCGTACAACAAGTCCGAGCGCCAGCGCGAACCGTTGCCGTTGGCCGCCGGAAACCTGTGACGGATAGCGATAGGCCAGTGACGGATCCAATTCGAGCCGGACTATGGTGTCCAAAGCGGTCCGCTCGGCCTCTCTCTTGTCGAGGCCACGGAGATTGCGCAGCGGAGCCACGACGGCGTCCAAGAGTGTGCGGCGAGGGTCAAACGACGACGACGTGTCTTGAGCGATGTATTGGACGTCTCGTCGGAACTCCAGTCGACGCGTCCGCGATCTCAATACAGCGCTGATCGGTAACCCGGCATACTCGACAGACCCCGAGGTCGCCGTGTTCAGGCCGACCATGATCCGCGAGATCGTGGACTTTCCTGATCCGGACTCACCGACAATACCGATACGCTGCCCCTCTGTGACGGAGAGACTG
This sequence comes from Pseudomonas sp., assembly GCA_047607345.1. GTDB lineage: Bacteria > Pseudomonadota > Gammaproteobacteria > Xanthomonadales > Xanthomonadaceae > Pseudomonas_S. The sequence goes on from JASGDF010000035.1 coordinate 5,204, forward strand.
ACACCATCGAGCGCGCGGTGGCGTGCCGAGCGCGGTCCGAACTCCTTGACCACGTTGACCGCCTGTAGCGTGACGGGCGCCATCATGACGCGGCCTCGGCGAAAGTCTCCGGTGCCGTCTCGGTACTATCCATAACGCTGGCGAGGGTCGGCAGAAACTCCACGTCGACGCCATCGAGGGTCGGCACGCAGGCCAAAAGTCCACGGGTGTAGGGATGTTGCGGATTGGATGCAATCGTCGGCGCCGGACCGCTCTCGACTATCTCACCGCCACGCATCACAACCACCTGATCGGCGTAGTCCATACACAGCTGAAGATCGTGAGTAACCAGTAGGAGTGCGGCACCAGACTCTTCGGAAAGTTCGGTCAGCAAATCCATTGTCATTCGGGCCAACGTCGCGTCGAGCGCACTGGTCGGCTCGTCCGCAACGATCAGACTCGGCCGGCTACACAACGCGATCGCGAGCATTACGCGCTGCCTCATGCCACCGGACAATTCATAGGGCCGTGCCCGCATCACACGATCAGGATCGGCGAAGCCGACACGCCCCAACCAGCGAACCGCCTCTGCAGTACTTTGCCTCCGGGACAACCCGTAATTCGCCTTCAATGCAGCCTTCACCTGGCTCCCAATCCGCCAGGTAGGGTCCAGCGATGTCATTGCATCTTGGAAGATGATGGACATTCCCGGCGTTCCACTGGGCAAGACAGCGGTCGGCTGCGTCACGGGGCAACCCGCGAAGGTCAAGGTCGCAGCCGAAACAGTGGCGCTCGACGCGGGCAGCATTCCAGCCAGTGCCATTGCCAAGGTTGTTTTTCCCGAACCTGATTCACCTACGAGGGCGATACGTTCACCCGCACGGATGGTGATGTCTGCATCACGAAGGGCAACAGCACCCCCGTACCACACTGTAACGCCACGTGCTTCCAGTAAAGGTTCTGGTGGTTGCCTGTTGTCTGAGAACATGTTACGGGGCTCCTGGGAGGGGACGTTAATTGGTAAATCCGGTAACCGAGAAATAAGTGTGTAGTGTGACCCACTTATGTTTCCGTGGCTCCATCCCGAGGTAACGCAGCCGTTGCGCGGATGGACGAGATGACGGCGCGCTCCGACCAAGCCGCGCCGATTGTTCAGAACGCCATCAAATTTTCACGAAAGGTCGGATACGCGTACCCATCACGGATTAACCCGCGGGCGCGCAGTGCCGGAGCGAGCCCATCCGCGATCTCGATTACGTTCCGACGAGTAACAGGCGAAGCAATCAGGAATCCATCTCCACCGGCGTAGCTCATCACCTCTTCCATCTGAGTTGCAACAGTGTCGGGAGTTCCTACCAGTGGCACCGATTCGGCTACGTTGTGATTCTCGGCGATTTCGCGCAGCGTCTTTCCCGACTTCGAGTAGTCAGCCATGGTGCTTCGGTGACCGTTGTTCTTCGAGAGGTCTGGCATGGGAGCGTCCAGATCGAACATCGAAAAGTCCATACTGGTAAAGGAGGACATTGCAGCAAGCGCACCGTCAATATTGGAGCGAATTGACGCATTACGGGCGTCAAGCCGTTCCTGCGCTTCCCGATCACTTGCGCCGAGAATCGGACTGACGAGAAATAACACCTTGACGTCGTCAGGTTTGCGCCCGTATTCAATAAGTCGCGACGATATATCGTCGCGGTACTCTTTCATCGCCTCTACACCCTGAACGGCCGCAACGATAGTATCGGCGTGTGCGGCGCCGAACTCGCGGCCCGCTCCGGAGCCGCCAGCCTGGCAGAGCACTGGCCGGCCTCCCTGCGGACCCGGCGGACAATTCAGCGGGCCGCGGGTCTTGAAGTATGTGCCGGCGAAATCGGCCGTATGGATTTTAGTGTGATCGGCGAAGACTCCCGACTCTTCGTTCAGCTGGAGTGCTCCCACCTCCCATGTATTCCACAGCGCTTGGACGGCGCGCACCCACTCATCTGCCATCACGTATCGCTCGTCGTGTTCGAAGTGCTTGTCATGCCCGTAATTTTGGGCCGCCTGGTGGGGACTTCCCGTCACCAGGTTTACCCCGATCCTGCCGTCGGTGAGATGATCGAGCGTCTGGTATAGCCGGGCGGCCAGAAATGGAGGATAGAAGGTTGTCGCGACGGTACTGATCAAGCCGATGTGCTTGGTGGCCTGTGCCACCAACGG
>JASGDF010000036.1:0-13095 GCA_047607345.1 Pseudomonas sp.
CAGGCCGGCGACCAGGGCCAGGAAATTCAGCTTGCGCAGTTGCTGCTTCTCCGGGTCGCCCTCGATGCCGCCGGATTCGATCAGGATCACGCTGGTGCCCCACTGCGTCATCAGGTCGCCGAAGGCGCGCGGGTTGAAGCTGTCGTCCCAGCGGCTGATGTGGCCGGCGATGCTCGGCTCCAGGGCCAGCCGGATCACCGCCGCGACCTCGATCGCGCGCGCCCGCACCGCATTGACCGAGCGCGCCGCGTCGAACGGAGGCGCCAGCAGGGTGATCGCCGCGCCGCGATCGGAACTGCCCACGCGGTAGCCCACGCGCTGGTCGTGCAGGTTGAAGCCGAATGCGGGCCGCACGCGGTCGTGCAGTGCCTTCAGCGCCCGCGCCTCGGGGCTGCTCAGCGCCCGCGCATCGCGGTTCAGGTCGATGCCCTGCGCGTTGTTACGCTGGAAGCGTGCCGCGCCGTCGGGATTGACGATCGGCATGAAGTGCAGCGTCAGCTGTCGGCGCAGCCGCGCGACCCTGGGGTCGCCGGGATGTTCGCCCAGGAAACGGAACAGATCGGCCAGCGCCATCGACGCGGTGCTCTCGTCGCCGTGCATCTGCGACCATAACAACACCTGGGTGGCGCCTTGGCCCCATTGCACATGCCGCAGCGGACGGCCCTCGGCGCTGTGGCCGATCTCCTCGACGTGGAAGCCGCGTGCCGGAGTCAGCAGCGGCGTGACCAGCGTCCACCACTGCTCCGGCGCAAAGGTGCGCTGCTCCAGCCCCGGCACGCGCAGTTGCCGTGGGTAGTCCTGTGCCAGGCCTTCCAGCCACGCCGGGGGCGGGGGAATCGCAGGGGACGTCGAGGCCGTCGAGGCCGGAGCGGCGTCGCTCGGCATGGCCGAGCGTGCGGGAGGGCTGGCGACCATCAGGGGCAGGGCGAGCAGCGAAAGCAGGGGGAGCAGCGGACAGGTCATGAGGGAATGTCGGCGGTTGCCTGTCTGAGCGGCTGTCACGGGCATTCCACCGTGACCTCAGCGGCGTTCAGTGGCGATCGGGGATCCCATCCAGCACGGAAGGGCGGCAGGCGCGCAAGCATCCGCGCAGGCCAGCAGGTATATGTCCTGCCGGCTCGGCCTGCCAATGAATAAACTCGTGGCAGCCATGAGCTGCGGTTATGGGGTGGGTGCGTGCCAGCGCGATGACCGCACCATGCATGGGGATCCTCGGGACCCGTCAGCCCTTGCTCGCCGCTCTGGTTGTCGGACGTGCCGGGCGGGGTCGCGGATCTCCCGCGCGACGGCGTGGCGATGGCCGAGTTTCCGGTGTTTCTTCAAAGGTCATAGGCTTCCGGTCCGGGGGGATTCTTTGGTGGGGGCGCGTCACCACCATATCCACGATTGCCATCCGGGCCTATGACACCCGCCCCGGGGCCCAGCGCCTCCGCGTCGATGTTGTTCTCGTTGCAGGAATATTCGCCAAGCCCACGTCCTTTGCCGGCATAGTTCCAGGTGCGAGTGAACTTGAATGGGTGTGAGTAATACTTGGGATCATCGACCGTTTCCTCAAGATGCAGGTGCAGGGAATCGGGACGGCTCCAGCGCTCGATTACATGTGTCGCATTGCTTGTCGGATTACCATTTTCGTCAAGCCATATTTTATCAGTCGCGCTATCACGCAAGCCGGTGGTTTCAACAACCAAGGTGTCGCCTTCCCAATATGCGACGGATGTTCCGAAATACGTCGGGATAATTTTATCCGGGGGAGGCAGTGCGCGTTTCGGTCCAATCAACGCCACGCGATGCGTGCTGTAGTGGTAGAAGGTGGCGAAATGGTCGGGAGTGCTCAGAATCTCGAATGGCAATCCGCTTGAGTTGTGGCGGGGAATTCCTCCATTGATGCAGATGGCCTCGGGATCGACGGTATGATTCTGCGTGTATAGCAGTGCCCGCTTGCCCAGCTCACTGTACGGTAGAATCCAGCCGGGCTGATCCTTGCCATGATTGCCTCCCGGCACGCCGTGAGTACGCTGCCCCTGCCATAAGCCAGTGAAATCCGGCCGGCCATCAGCCAGGCGTGGCGTTGGACCCGCGAGGCCCGGGTTCGGATTGGGGCGAAACAGATCCTCGTCCGATGCATCGACTATCGCAGGCTTGCCGCTCGTGCTTTTTTCCTGCGCGAGCGCATTGGTATTGAATAATGCAAGGATAGCAAGGGCAAGCATGTTGTTCGGTATGGATTTCATTGTCTGTACCCTCACTTGGCTGGCGCCTGAGCTGATGGTGCCGATAGGGGCAGATCTGAAGGTTTTGGCTTGTTCTTGCGATATAACCAGTAACCGGTAGCGCGGGATTCGTCACTGACCGAGCCAAGTGGCCAGTCTGGCACTATTTGCTTGTCCGGGCCGAAATACCGGTTGCCATCGGGTGAAATTTTGCCGGGACCTGGTTCCAGGCTGCCGAGCAGCCAAGGCGTATTCCACTCGCAGGAGACTTCCTTGAGGTGCTCATCCAATGGGGCGTGAACAAAGTGACGCGTATAGCTGATGGGCTTGGTATAATAAACGGGATCGGTATAGGTCAGCTGCAGGTCCAGATGCCAGAAATCCGGGCGTGTCCAGCGTTCGACAAGAACGGCCTTTTCGCTGATTGGATTGGCATTGTCGTCGAGCCACGCCTTGCCATTTTTACTGTCATGGAATGCATGTGACTCGATGACAAGTGTATTTCCCTCCCAGCGACCGACCGCGTTACCCGCGTAACGTGGATCGGGATCGCTTGCTGGCGCGCGACCATCAATCCAGACCCAGCGATGCCAACCCAGCTGATACAGGCTGGCCAATCGCTCCGGCGTATGGATTATTTCAAATGGAAGTACACCCGTCTCGGCACGCGGCAGGCCGGTGATGATGCAGCGAGCCTCCGGATCGATCTGCTTGAAATTCTCCACCAGCTGCGCACGCCCGGCAGGACTGTAAGGTAGTTCATATCCAGGAAGATCTTTCCCGATATTTCCATCGGGCTTGCCATCTTCATGAAGCAGCTTCCAGTAACCCGTCAGCGATGGATGCCCATCAACGCCGATCGGCGTCGGGTCCTTCCTGTGTACATCCTGGCCCAGGATAATCAGCTTGGATTTCTCGGTAATCCCGTCCGGCTTAGCTTCGTCACGGTACTGTGCGTGTGCCGATGTCATCGTGACCAATGCCATTACAACACCGATGTATAATTTGATGGGCTTTGGCATTGTAATCCTCTACTGATAATCCGAAATGGACGGAGGGTTTTCAGGTGTATCTGGCACTGCTTCTGCTGGATACCAACTGACCCGGTGGCAGGCCTCACATGCGGTATCCATCGCATCGCCGAGCTGTAGTAGTCCGCTTGTATCCCGCGCATCAATGGCGGCCAGTTCTTGTTGAGCAACTGCTCGCAAGCCAAGCGCGAGAGCGTTGAATTGCTCGCGATTGGTGTCGATATGCTGCTGGATTTCATCCGAACTGAGCACTCCCGGTCCATCGGAAGGAAACGGCAGTGCCGCGACCTTGCGGCCGGGGATCAGCAAAAGATTGGTCGCCTCCAGCAGCACGACCGCGTGCCGCCGCAATGCGGCCCACTCGGCATCGTTTTTCGGTTCGCGGATCTCGATGCCTCGTGCAGTCGTGGTACTGCCGGACGCATCCCAGATGGCATCGGCCGACGCGTCTATTTCATTGATCATCAGGTCCTGCAAAGTCACCAACGGCGTAATTTGCGAGGCCGCTTGCGCTACGGAATCGTCGATTCCTGATGGGATTTCCGAGATGTCTGGCTGTGAGCAGGCACTGAGTATGCAGATGGTGCCAGCGCAGAATGATAAGAAACGCATCACATTGTCCTCATCCAGCCAATAAACCTGGCTCTTGCGGGGCGACGCCGGGGGCATGAGTATCCACGCCCGATTGCCGCTGGGCATGCTGTGGAGAACCTGGTCAAAGCAAACCCACTATGCGGCCTGAAATTATGGTTCCAAACCAGGATGCCAGCGCTATTGCGGCCAAAGGCTTTATGAGGTGGCTTGATTTTGAATTTATCAGGAGGAGTTGCGAGGAAAATGCCAGGAGCAAGCAGTAAATTTTTACATGAAATACAGGATTTGCGTAATACTTGATTGGGTCGGCCACAAACAGCCATGTTCCCGCAAGCAGTGCAAGAGCAAGGCCTGTAATGAACCATGGCTGCAGGACTCGCCTGATCTTTGCGAAATCGAGGTTTACAATGCCAAGATTAAAAACACGCAGATCCAGAACCAGCGATGTACCCAGCACAAACGCAATGCCGAGCAAGTGCAATGCCATGAATCCACCGAAGAACAAATAGTTGGATTCATTGAATGCATGTGAAACAGGGGTCTTGGCCAGCCACTCGACCAATGCGCGCGGGAATGACATTTATATGTCCGCGATCAAAATACGAAGGCGATAAGACGACCTAATACCAGTATGCTCATCCACAACAAAAGCGATGAGCCACCTGCTATTTGTGCCCGCACCGATGGGCTGGCTTGAGCATCCCATCTGGCGCGATTTCTGGCCTCAGCCAAATGCCACAGTCCAATATTTATTCCTGCCAATATCAACAATGCGAACTTGCCAGCCATCATCGGATTGTTCCACACCTGCTGCGCCTCCGATAAGAAAAGTAATATTCCACTGGTGAACCCGAGGAGTGCCCCCAGGAAGGCCAGCGGTAATACCTGTGCGCTGATCCGTGAAATCGGCTGATCCCGGAAAATGGCGCCGAGCAACCTTAGGTCAACTATTGCGATGCTGCCAAGAAGGAGCAATGCGCCGACTACGTGGATCACCTCGAGCGCAGGGTATAGATACAATGATTCGCGAATATAGGTGCTGATTGGCAGGTCGTGCAGCCATTCAACCCATGCAGGTGCATCATCCACTTTACGGCTTCTTTTCCTGGAGGGGAGCATCAGGTTCGGCGGCTTTACCCTTGTCACCGGGACCGCCATCGCCCGGTGTTCCGCTATTGATGACCCGGCCATCCGGCAGCGTGACTACCCGTCCATCCACCAATCTGGTCTTGGGCTTCTTTGTGAGATAGCCGTCAACGATCAATGTGTCGCCTATCTTCACTGCTCCTTCCTTGAAACCGCGGCGTGATAATGCCCCGGGCCCGGCTCCTTCAATTGTCCAGTTGTTTACCACACCATGCGAATCAACCACATCGATATGAAAATATGTATGGGGGTTCGTCCAGTCAATTCTGGTCAGCTTGCCTTTAATTCGTACTGGCTTGTTTGCATCGTATAGCGCAGCAAAGGAATGATGCGCTTGAGCCGATGTCGAGACCAGCGACATTGCCAGAAATAATCCGCTGAAAAGTAGTTTTTTACTATGTTTCAGCTGGTGCATGTGCCATGTCTCATGGTGGTGTTGTTTTTCCTAAATTTAGAATGAATGTGTGGGTTCGTCTAATTCCAGTTTGTAATTAAGTTATGTTAATTTTATTGGAGTTCTGCGGTCTCTCATGTAAAGAGCGCTGCTCGAGTGGCGCGGGGAAAATATTGGCGCATGTGCTGATATTTTCCCCGCGCTTGGCTCGGATCATCCAAGCGCCAGGTGCAGCGGGGCATGCCAGCGGCTCGTGGTTGCGCACTTCGCCACTGCTGATCACAAGCATGATGGAAATAATTGCTTTGCCTGGCCGCCGTGTACTGGACCTTCTCCATGCCCTCGTCACGGCGCGCTGCTGCAGGCGGCTTTCGGTGGATGTGCACGGCGGCGGCTGGAACGAAAAAGCCCGCTTGCGCGGGCTTTTTCGTTGGCTCGTCGACTTCCTCGGAAGTCCACCGAGCCGGATGTGGTGCCCAGGAGAGGACTCGAACCTCCACGGTTTTACCCGCTAGTACCTGAAACTAGTGCGTCTACCAATTCCGCCACCTGGGCAGGTGGGCCGCGAATTCTGCGGGTGCCGCCGCCGCATGTCAATGCCGGCGACGAAGTCCCGCGGCCGCGGGACGTCATCCCGGCGGCAACCGGCGTACCATGGAGCCAATGAGCAAAAAAACCACTCCCGGGTCCGATCGGCCCCGCACGCGCAAGTCCGGCGCCGCCAAGGCCGCTGCCACCACCACGGCCGAGCAGCAGAAACTGCCTGGCTGGATGCCCGATTTCCTGGTTCGCGCCGCCGCCGGACATGCGGCCAGGTCGCGCGGCAAGCCGGTCGAGCAGCCTCCTGCCAAGTCGCCCGCCAAGGCGCCGGCAGTCGAGCAGCCTGACCCGCCCCGGCGTGGTAAACCGGTTGTCGGCACGCCTTCGGAGTTCCAGGACCCTCATGCCGCCAGAGAGGCCGAGCGCTACGCCGAGCCGATCGCCAGCCGCGAGGCGATCCTGGAGCTGCTGGAAGCCTGCGAGGGGCCGCAGATCGCCGAGGAGATCGCCGCGCGGCTTGGGCTGGAGGACCGCATCGAGGTACTCGGTCGCCGGCTCGGCGCGATGGTGCGCGACGGGCAACTGGTGCAGAACCGCCGCGGCGGTTTCGCGCCGGTGCGCCATACCAGCCTGATCGCCGGCACGGTGATCGCTAACCCGGAAGGGTTCGGCTTCCTCAAGCCGGAGGAGGGGGGCGACGACCTGTTCCTGCCGCCGTTCGAGATGCGCAAGGTGATGCACGGTGATCGCGCACTGGCCAACGTCACCGGCATCGACCGGCGTGGCCGTCGCGAGGGCGCGATCGCGCGGGTGCTGGAGCGGCGCATGACCCGGTTGATCGGCCGGTTCTTCTACGAGCTGGGCATCGCCTACGTCGAGCCGGACGACAAGCGCGTGCAGCGCAACGTGCAGGTGCCGCCGGACGGTACCGGCGGGGCCAAGGAAGGACAGCTGGTGGTGTGCGAGCTGGTCGCGCCGCCCGATGCCCGCCGCCCGGCGATCGGCCGGATCATCGCGGTGCTCGGCGACAAGCTGACCCCGTCGCTGGTGGTGCAGACCGCGATCCACGGCCACGAGCTGCCGTACGAGTTCCCGCAGGCGGTGCTGGACGAGGCCGCGGCGGTGCCGGTGACGGTGGATGCGGCGGCGGCCGCCGCGCGCGTGGACCTGCGCCAGGTGCCGCTGGTGACGATCGACGGCGAGGACTCCAAGGACTTCGACGACGCGGTGTACTGCGAGCCGAACGCGCAAGGGTTCCGGCTGGTGGTGGCGATCGCCGACGTCTCGCACTACGTGCGCCCGGGCCTGCCACTGGACGAGGAAGCGCAGCGGCGCGCGACGTCGGTGTACTTCCCCGGGTTCGTGGTGCCGATGCTGCCGGAGTCGATCTCCAACGGCATCTGCTCGCTGAACCCGAAGGTTGACCGGATGTGCTTCGTCTGCGATATGCAGATCGACCGCAGCGGCGAGGTCACCGGCTCGCGCTTCTACGAGGCGGTGATGAACTCGCATGCGCGGCTGACCTATACCCAGGTCTGGCAGGCGGTCGGCGAGGACGACGCGCAGGCGCAGGCCGCGCTGGGCGCGGTGCTGCCGCAGGTGCGGCACCTGCACCAGCTCTACCGGGTGCTGGCCAAGGCGCGCGCGCATCGCGGCGCGATCGAGTTCGCGTCCTCGGAGGTGCGCTTCGTGCTCGACAACCGTGGCGAGGTCACCCAGGCCGGGATGCTGGTGCGCAACGACGCGCACAAGCTGATCGAGGAGTGCATGATCGCGGCCAACGTCGAGGCGGCCAAGTACCTGATCGGCGCGCACATCCCGGCACCGTACCGCATTCACGACCGGCCGCCGGAACACAAGTACGAGGACCTGCTGGAGTTCCTCAAGGAGTTCAAGCTGAGCCTGCCGGCGTGGGGCAAGGTCAGGCCCGGCGATTTCACCAAGTTGCTGAAGAAGGTGCGCGAGCGCCCGGACGCGGCGCTGCTGGAGTCGGTACTGCTGCGCAGCCAGAGCCTGGCGATCTATTCGCCGGACAACCACGGCCATTTCGGCCTGGCGCTGGAGGCCTACGCGCACTTCACCTCGCCGATCCGCCGCTACCCGGACCTGCTGGTGCACCGCGCGATCAAGTTCGCGCTGACCGGCGCGCGCGCGGACAAGTACCAGTACTCGCCGCGCGAGATGGCCGCGCTGGCGTTGCAGTGTTCCGAGCGTGAGCGCCGTGCCGACGAGGCCGAGCGCGAGGTCGACGAGCGCTACCGCGCAGCGTGGATGGAGCAGCACGTCGGCGGCCAGTTCGATGGCGTGATCAGTGGCGTGACCAGCTTCGGCCTGTTCGTCGAGCTGGACGAGTCCAAGGTCAACGGGCTGGTCCACGTGACCCAGTTGCCGCAGGACTACTACCGCTTCGACGCGGTGCGCAAGACGCTCAGCGGCGAGCGTCGCGGGGTCGAGTACCGGCTGGGCGACCGGGTGCGGGTGCGGGTGCTCAAGGCCAGCATGGAGGAGCGCAAGATCGACTTCCGTCTGGTTGAGCGACTGGACGAGGGGGATGCCGCGGCGCCGGAAGACGAGCTGCCACCGCTGCCGCCGCGCGGCAAGCCGGCCAAGCGCGCCAAGAAGAAATATTGAGACGGCGGTGGTGGACGAATACAGCGGCGGGTGCCAGTGCGGGGCGGTGCGCTTCCACGTGCGCGGCACGCTCGCCGACGTCTCGATCTGCCATTGCCGGATGTGCCAGAAGGCGTTCGGCGGCTACTACGCGCCACTGGTGTCGGTGCGCGGCGCCGAGTTCGCCTGGACGCGTGGCGAACCGAAGCACTTCGCCTCCTCGAACCTGGTCAGTCGCGGCTTCTGCGTCGAGTGCGGTACGCCGCTGACCTACGAGGCGCCGGACGGGCTGGCGATCGCCGCCGGCGCGTTCGACCAGCCGGCGCGGCTGCCGCCGTCGATCCAGTACGGGGTCGAGGCGCGGTTGCCGTTCGTCGAGGGCCTGCACACGCTGCCGGCGCGACACACCGAGGAGGACGTGGCCGCGCTGGAGTTCCTGGCGCGGATCGTCTCCCATCAGCACCCGGACCACGACACCGAGGCCTGGCCGTCGCCCGGCCCGTAGGCACGGGCGTGCGCAGGCATTCGCCAGGCGTATGGGCGCCAGGCGTACCGGCGACAGTCAAGAATCAACAGCAACAAAGCGCGTACCATTCCGTCTCTTTTTTCCGGCCCCGCCCATGAGCAACAAGCAGAACCAGTGGATCGTCGGCGTCAATGCCGTCGCGTCCTCGATCGAGAACGACGCCGACCATGTCCGCGAGGTCCTGGTCGAGGCAGGCAGCAAGAACCCGCGCCTGACCGAGATCGAGGAGAACGCGCGGCGCAAGGGCATCGACGTGCGCCGGGTCGCCACGCAGGCGCTGGATGGCGTCGGCGGCGGGGTACGCCACCAGGGCGTGGCGGCGCGCTACGCGGCGGCACGGACCTGGGACGAGAACGAGCTGGAAGGGCTGGTCGAGGGTGCCGAGGGCAGGGCGCTGCTGCTGGTGCTCGACGGCGTGCAGGACCCGCACAACCTCGGCGCCTGCCTGCGCAGCGCCGCGGCCGCGGGCGTGACCGCGGTGGTCATTCCGAAGGACAAGTCGGCCACGGTCAATGCCACAGTGCGCAAGACCTCGGCCGGCGCTGCCGACCGCATCCCGGTGGTGGCGGTGACCAACCTGGCGCGCTGCCTGCGCGAGTTGCAGAAGCTGGGCGTGTGGATCTATGGCCTGGCCGGCGAGGCCGAGGCCTCGCTGTACGCGCTGGACCTGCGCGGCAACGTCGCGCTAGTGCTGGGCGGCGAGGCCGACGGCCTGCGCCGGCTGACCCGCGAGCATTGCGACCAGCTGGTGAAGATCCCGATGCCTGGCGAGATCGAGAGCCTGAACGTGTCGGTAGCCGCCGGCGTGACCCTGTTCGAGGCGGTGCGGCAGCGCGCGCTGCCGTAGACAGCTCGCGCCCCAAGGTTCCTGGCGGAACCTTGGGCCCCATGCCCGTTTCCTCCGTCCCCTATCCGCGCCAGGCGCGGATCGCCCCCGACTTGGGGGCTATGCGATCGCAGGCGTTGTCGATACCTGCCAGATGACGCCTCCGCAATCCGGCATCCGCTCGCGCTCAGCGCGGCTGCGCGCTGCCGCCCAGGGCCTGGTAGAGGGTGACATCGGCCTGCAACTGGTTCATCCGTGCCTCGGCCAGCGCCAGCTCCGAGCTGCGCAGGGTCTGCTGTGCGTCCAGCCAGGTGCGCAGGTCGCTGTAGCCGGCGCGGTAGCGCACCTCGTACATCCGGGCGATGTCGCGTGCCGCCTCGTAGGACTTGCGCGAGGCCTCGACCTGGTCGGTCAGCTGTTCGCGCGAGGACAGCGCATTGTCGACCTCGCTCAGCGCGGTGTACAGCGTGGTGCGGAACTCGGTCGCGGCGATCTCGTAGCTGGTGCCGGCGATGCGGGTTTCCAGGCGGGCCGTGGCGATGTCCAGGAACGGCAGGCTGAGGTCGGCGCCGAGGGTGGCCAGCGGGTTCTTCAGCACCTGCGCCAGTGCGGTGCTGCTGCCGCTGAGCGTGCCGGTCAGGCTCAGCGCCGGGTAGTAGCTGCGCGCGGTCGCCTTGATCTGCGCCAGCGATTCGCGCAGGCGCAGCTCGGCCGCGCGCAGGTCCGGCCTGCGGCCCAGCAGCTGCGCCGGCAGTCCCGGCGCCAGCGCCGGGCTGGCGGCGGCGTTCAGGTCCTGCGGCTCGTCGGCCTGCGGCCAGGGCTTGCCATCGAGCAGCACGGTGATCGCGTTGCGGATCTCGACCCGCTGCTGCAGCAACTGGCTCTGCGAGCTGCGCTCGCTCTCCAGGTTCTGCTCGGCCTCGCGCAGCTCCAGCCGCGAGACATCGCCGCTGTCGAACTGCACCCGGACCAGTTCCAGGATCCGCGCCAGCTCGTCGATGTTGCGCTCGCCGGCGGCGATGCTCTGGTTGAGGTAGGCCAGCTGCCAGTAGTCGTCGCAGACCTCGCCGACCAGGCTCAGCGCGGTGTTCTGCAGGTCCTCGGCGGTAGCCTGGGCTTCCCAGCGCGAGACGTCGCGCTGCGCCCGCAGCTTGCCCCACAGGTCGATTTCCCAGCTCAGCCCGGCGCTGGCCGAGTAGCTGCGGTCGAAGTGGTCGTGCTGGGCGGTGTAGCGGCTGGCCGAACCGCTGCCGCTGCCGCTGGCGGTCGGGTACAGCGCGGCTTCGTCCAGGCCGGCGCTGAGCCGCGCCTTGCGCAGGGTCAGGCCGGCCGCGGCCAGGTCGCTGTTGGCGGCCAGCGCCTGCTCGACCATCCGGTCCAGCCGGGCATCGCCGAAGCCACGCCACCACGGATCGCTGGCGATGTCGTGGGCCGGGTAGGTCGGCTGCACCGGCAGGATCTGGTCGGGGCTGTTGAGGGCCGCGTCGCCGCGCCCGTAGTGGGACGCCACCGCGATCGGATCGGCGCGGTATTGACCGATGCCGACGCAACCGGCCAGCGGCGCGGCGAGCAACAGGGAGAGCAAGGTGCGTGAGGTCACGGGCTTCATTCGCGGGCGAGGGCGTCGACGGGATCGAGCTGGGCGGCATTGCGCGCCGGCAGGTAGCCGAACACCACGCCGATCAGCGAGGAACAGACGAAGGCGGCGACGATCGAGCCGATCGAGAAGATCATGCTGAAGCTGCCGCCGGCCGCCTCGAACACCCAGCCCAGCGCCAGCGCCAGCGCGACCCCGAGCACGCCGCCGAGCAGGCACACCAGCACCGCCTCGATCAGGAACTGCTGCATGATGTCGCTCTGGCGCGCGCCGACCGCCATCCGCACGCCGATCTCGCGGGTGCGTTCGGTCACCGACACCAGCATGATGTTCATCACGCCGATGCCGCCGACCACCAGCGCGATCGCGGCGATCGCGCCGATCATCAGGGTCATCGTGCGGGTGGTCTTCTCGATCGTCTCGCGGATTTCGGCGCTGTTGCTGAGGAAGAAGTCCTCGGTGCCGTGGCGCAGCTTGAGCAGTCGGGTCAGCGCCTGCTCGGCCGCGTCCATCGGGGTGGCGTCGGATACGCGCACGGTGATCGAGGATACGTAGGTCTGGCCGAGCATCCGCGCCATCGCGGTGCTGTACGGTACCCAGATCGTCAGCGAGGAGCTGCTGCCGAAGCCGCTGGTCAGCTTCTTGATCACCCCGACCACCTTGACCGGCACGTTGCCGAGCAGGATCACCTGGCCGATCGGGTCCTCGGTCTCGCCGAAGAAGGCCTTGCGGGTGTTCTGGTCGATCACCGCGACCTGGGAGATCCCGTCGATCGCGTCCTTCTCGAAGAACGCGCCCTCGGAGATCTGCAGGCCCTTGACCCGGAAGTACTGCTCGCCGACGCCGTTGACGGTGGCGGTGGAGGACTTGTTGCTGTAGCGCGCGGTCACCGAGTCGGAGACGTTGGGGGTGGCGCTGTCGACGAAGCTCTGCTGCGACAGCGCGATGGCGTCCTTGGCTTTCAGCGTCTGCACCCGGCCCGAGCGCATGTCGCCGAAGCCGCTGCCGGGGTAGACCTCGATGGTATTGGTGCCCAGCGAGTTGATATTGGCCAGGATCTGCTGCTGCGAGCCATTGCCGAGCGCGACCACCGACACCACCGAGGCGATGCCGATGATGATCCCGAGCATGGTCAGGAAGGTGCGCAGGCGGTGCGCGTTCATCGCCAGCAGTGCCATCCGGAACGCCTCGACGAAGCGGTCGCGCACGGCCTGCCACGGGCGGCCGCTGGCCGGGCGCTGGTTGTCGCGGCGGCGGTTGCGGGTTGCGGCGACGTCCGGGTTCGGGCGGTCGGCGACGACCACGCCGTCGTGCAGTTCGATGATGCGCTGGGCGTGCCTGGCCACCGCCATGTCGTGGGTGACGATGATGATGGTGTGGCCCTCGGCATGCAGCTCGCCGAGGATCGCCATCACTTCCTCGCCGGAGCGGCTGTCGAGCGCGCCGGTCGGCTCGTCGGCGAGGATCACCTGGCCGCCGTTCATCAGTGCACGCGCGATCGACACGCGCTGCTGCTGGCCGCCGGACAGCTGGCCGGGCTTGTGGGTGGTGCGGTCGGCCAGGCCGAGCCGGCGCAGCAGCTCGGCCGCGCGCGCGCCGCGCGCCGTGCCGGGCACGCCGG
>JASGDF010000037.1:0-10958 GCA_047607345.1 Pseudomonas sp.
CGATCACCTTCTGGATCTCGGCCGCTTCGCCGCGCGCCTTGGCGGTGGCCGCCGGCACGGTGTCGGTGAGCAGCTTGAGCGCCGCCTCCGGGGTCTTGGCCATCTGGTCGCCGAGGCTGTAGGCGGCGTAGTTGTCGAAGCCGAGCAACTTGGCCTTCTGCGCGCGCAGCTGCGCCAGGCGCTGGATGGTCTGGCGGGTGTCGTTGCCGTCGCCCTTCTCGGTGCGGGTCTCGGAGGCCTGCAGCACCTGCGCGCGCAGCTCGCGGTCCTTCAGCGAGCCCAGCACCGGCTGCTGGGTGGTGTTCTGCAGGGCCAGCACGTACTTGCCGTCGAGCTTGCGCGCCTTGGCGTCCTCGGCGGCGGCGGCGATGTCGCCATCGCTCAGGCCGTCGAGCTTGGCCTTGTCCTCGACCACCACCGCGCCGGAGGCGGTCGCCGCGACCAGCTTGGTGTGGAACTGGGTGGAGAGCGTGGTCTCCTCGACGTTGAGCTTGCGCAGGACGGCCTTGTCGGCGTCGGAGAGCTGCGCGCCGGCGCGCACGAACTGCTGGTAGTCGCGCTCGACCAGGCGCTTCTGCTCCGGATCAAGCGCCAGTGCATCACGCTGGTCGTAGATCGACTTGATCCGCGCGAACAGCTTCGGGTCGAGGTTGATCTCGTCCTGGTGCGCGGCCAGCTTGGGCGCGATCTCCTCCTGGATCTTCTGGCGCGCGTCGTTGGTGTCGGCCTGCACCAGGCCGAAGAAGATCCGCGAGACGCGGTTCAGGGTCTCGCCCGAGCGCTCCAGCGCTTCGATCGTGTTGGCGAAGCTGGCGGGCTCAGGGTTATCGGCGATCTTGCGGATCTCGGCCAGGTGCTGGCGCATGCCCTCCTCGAAGGCCGGCAGGTAGTCGCTGTCCTGGATCTTGTCGAACGGCGGGGCCTGGAACGGCAGCGGGCTGGGGCTCAGCAGCGGGTTCGGCGCGGCGTCCGGGGTCTGGGCGGTGGTCTTCTCGGTCACGGCAGGCGACTCATTTCCGTTCTTGTCAGAGTTGGAACAGGCGGCCAGCGCCAGGCTGATGGCGGCGGCCAACATCAGGGTACGCGACATGGACGGGAACTCCAGGAAACAGGGGAACGAAGGTAGCCGCGCAGGCTACCCGGTTTGGCGGCGGGTGGCATGTGCCATTGGATCGGGCACCAGAACGGCGCGAAACGATGTGCCGGAGGTGCCGTGAGACAATCCGGCACCCCACATGCTGCGGATGAATGCATGCCCCAGACGTTTTCCGGAACCGTACAGGTCACCACGATCCCCGGCGACACCAGCGCCTGGGTGATATGGATGATGGTGCTGCCCACGATCGGGGGCGCACTCGGAGTCACCCTGCAGTTGCTGTTGTGGGACCTGCACTTGTTCTGGACCATACTGCTGGCGGTTGCCGGCATGGTAGCCGGCGGCGCACTGGGGTTTCTCTGGTGGCCCACGCACTACCTGGGCCATGAAGGCAGGGCGTTCAATGCCCAGGCGCGGGTCGAACTGGACGCCCGCGGCCTGTCCATCGAAGGGCTCGGCCTGTCGCCGTGGTGCGAGATACTCGCCGCCGAGGCCGACCACGATGCCGGCACCACCGTCACGATACACACGGAGCGCTTCGGCCTGGTGATGGTATGGATTCAGCCTTCCGAGCTGTGGCCGATACTCGCCTTTCACCTCCAACTCGACACCGCCAATAACGACGGCAGCGATGGACGCCCATACCGGTTCGTCGCGCGTTTCTTCAGCTGGCCCGCCTACCGCGCATGGATCCTGGCAGGCCACCTGGCGGCCGCGCTGGTGGTGCTGGCGCTGCTGTTTGATCGTTGGGAAATGGGAACGCTGCTCGTGGCGGCCATCCTGGCGCCGATGATCGCGTTGCTGGTCTGGGCGCTACCGAACTTCAATCTGAGTTTCTTCGGGGAATCGCACCGCCACGTCTTCCAGATCGATGGTTCGGTACTGGAGCGCGGCGACCGCCGCTGGCGGGTAGATCTGCGCACGGCCAAGGTCCGCCCGTGCGTCAAGACCGGACTGACCTACGAACTGGCCTTCCTGGCAGTGGTTCCGAAACTCGGCCGGCACCGCTACCTGCTGATGCCAGATGAAAAAGTCCTGGACGCGGTGATGCGCAGGATCGACGCCGCGGTGCAGACGGCGCCACGCATGGGCGTTTCCGCCAAGACTACGCCGCCACCACGCACATAGTTTCGCCGTGGCCGCGACTCGCGCCGCACGACGCGGATCGCGCCGGCCACGACCGTCAGAGCGCCTCGTCCTTGAAGATCGCCACATGCGGCACGCCGTCGGCGCCGATCCGGCCGCGGTACATGCCGTCGGTGTTGAACGGGAAGGCGGCGTTGCCCTGCGCGTCCAGCGCGATCGCGCCGCCATCGCCGCCGGCCTGGGGGATCCGCCGGTCGATTACCTCGTCGGCCGCCTGGGCCAGGCTCTGGCCGGCGTACTTCATCCGCGCGCAGATGTCGTAGGCCGCCACCGCGCGGATGTAGAACTCGCCCCAGCCGGTGCCGGACACCGCGCACTGCGCGTTGGCATAGGTGCCGGCGCCGATGATCGGCGAGTCGCCGACCCGGCCGTAGCGCTTGTTGGTCATGCCGCCAGTGGAGGTGCCGGCGGCGAGCCGGCCCTGCGCGTCCAGCGCCAGCGCGCCGACCGTGCCGAAGTGCTTGGCGGTCTCCAGGTCGGCGTGGGCCTGGCCGGCAGCCTCCTCCTTCAGCGCTTTCTGCAACTGCCGCCAGCGCTTCTCGGTGCGGAAGTAGGACGGATCGACCAGGGCCACGCCCTGCTCCTTCGCGAAAGCCTCGGCGCCATCGCCGGTCAGCATCACATGCTTGGAGTGGTCCATCACCGCGCGCGCCAGCTGGATCGGGTTGCGCACCCGGTGCACGCCGGCCACGGCGCCGGCCTTGCCGCTGGCGCCGTCCATGATCGCCGCGTCCAGCTCGTTGCGGCCGTCGTGGGTGAACACCGCGCCCTTGCCGGCGTTGAACTGCGGGTCGTCCTCCAGCACGGTGATCGTCGCGGCCACCGCATCGACCGCGCTGCCGCCCTGCGCCAGCACCGCATGGCCGGCGCGCAAGGCGCGCTCCAGGCCGGCGCGGGCGGCGGCCTCGTCCTGCGCGGTCATGCCGGCCCTGACCACGCCGGCGCCGCCATGGATCACCAGCACCGGCTCGGCGGCCGCGGCACTGCCGCAGGCCAGGGCGAGGACAAGCAGCAGCGCGCGCGGGGACAGCTTGTTCATTGGACACCTCATGGATGAAAGAGACCTGCTCGGTTGCCTGGGGCGGCGGTCAGCTCGCCCTCGCCGCCGCCGTGCAGGCGGGGGCCGGCGACTTCCGGCCCGATCGCCGCGCACGCGCGATGCTCGGCATTCCCCCGGACAACGGCGCGCGCAAACGGGAAGGAGCGCCGATCTCGCTGCGACGTCCGCGCGCCGGTACCCATGCCCGCCGACCGGCTCAGACCGTGCCGCGGTTCTTGCCCATCCGCGGCCGGTACCAGTCGCGGATCGCGGCGATGTCCGCCGCCATGTCCTCGCCCGGCCAGAACGGCTCGCCCAGGCCGATGGTCCTGGTCGGGTAGTCGAAGTACACCGGCAGCACCGGCACGCCGGCATGCTTGGCGATCTTCCAGAACCCGGCCTTCCACTCCTCCACGCGCTTGCGCGTGCCCTCCGGGGTCAGCACGTACCACAGCCGTTCGGATTGGCGGATCAGCCGCACCGCCTGTCCGACCGTGCCCTGCGGCGAGCTGCGGTCGATCGGGATCGCGCCCAGGCGCCTGAGCAGCGGCCCCAGCGGCCACCAGAACAGGCTGGCCTTGCCGAGCACCTTGACCCCGAAGCCGAGCGCGAACTTGGCCGCGAAGCCGACGAAGCCGTCCCAGTTGGACGAATGCGGCGCCACGATCATCACCAGCTTGGGCAGGTCGGGCATCTGCCCGACGATCTTCCAGCCGGTCAGGCGCAGCGCGGTGCGGCCCAGCCAGCGCCCGAACCGCCCATGGGCGCGGGGAATACGCGGCGGGACCGGCCGCTGCAGGGGGTCGAGCGGTGCCGGGGGCGGCAACGGCGGGACGGTCTGGCTCACTTTCACTCCCAGTGGGACGAGGAACGGCCGCGCTTGACGTCGCCGCGCCCACGCTTGGCGTCGAGGCGGCGCAGCTTGGAGGCGCGGGTGGGCTTGGTCGCGATCCGTCGCTTGGGGACCGACAGACTGCCGGCGATGAATTCGGCCAGGCGCGCGCGCGCGTCCTCGCGGTTGCGTTCCTGGGTACGGAAGCGCTGCGCGTCGATCACCAGCACGCCCTGGTCGGTGAGCCGGCGGTCGCGCCGGGCCAGCAGGCGCGCGCGCAGCGGCTCGGGCAGCGACGGCGAGCGCCCCACGTCAAAGCGCAGCTCGACCGCGGTGGCGACCTTGTTGACGTTCTGACCACCGGCGCCGCTGGCGCGCACGAAACGCTCGACGAGTTCCGTCTCCGGAATCGCCAGCGTGGCATCGATGTGGACCGATTCGTACCCCATGGGCCGATTGTATCGACCCCGCAGGCCGGGACGTACTCTCACCCGGATGCCAGGACCATGCTCGCGACAGCCGATACCGGCTCCCGCGCAGCAAGCCAGCGTATCGCCCTTGTTCAGATCCGCCAGCCGAACAGGTCGCAGGCCTTGCGGAACTGCGCGTCCAGCGGCGCGCGCACCTCCAGGCGGCCGCCGGCCGGGTGCGGGAACGCCAGCCGCTCGGCGTGCAGCAGCATGCGGTGCACGCCGAGCATGCGGAAGGTCCGGTTGTGGCGGCCGTCGCCGTGGCTGGTGTCGCCGATCAGGTGGTGCGAGAGGTGCTTGAGGTGCCGGCGGATCTGGCGGAAGCGCCCGGTCTGCGGCTGGCAGCGCAGCAGCGCGTAGCGCGAGGTGTCGAAGCCGGCCGACGGCACCGCCAGCTCGCCGGTCGCCAGGCGCTGGAAATGCGTGATCGCCGGCTTCTTCACCGGCTTGCCCGGGCCGCCGTCGAGATCGTGATCCACCATGAACGCGGCCTCACCCGGCCAGCCACGGCATACCGCCAGATAGTCCTTCTCGACCTCGCCGGCCATCAGCGCCTTGCCCAGCGCGCTGGCGCTCTCGCGATCGAACGCCAGTAGCAGGCAGCCACTGGTGGCGCGGTCGAGCCGGTGCACCAGGAAGATCGGCCGGCCCAGTTGCGCGCGCAGCCGGTCGGCGAGGAAATCGTCCTCGCCGCGCGCCAGCTTGCTGTCGTGGACCATCAGCCCGGCCGGCTTGTCGACCACGGCCAAGGCATCGTCGAGGTGCAGGACCTGCACGGATTCGGGAGTATCGCTCACCCCCGAATTATCCCGTGCCGGGCGCCCCCGGCGCCATTGGCGGCGCGTTGACGCGCGCGGTGGCGAACGCCGACGATGCGCGTTCCCACCACGAGGCGTGTCCGATGAAGAAACTGCTGCTGATCTGCCTGCTGGCGCTGGCACCGCTGGCCCAGGCCGTGGAGCTGCCCTACGACGAACATGCCGATGCCAAGGCCCAGGTCACCCGCGCGCTGGCCGCCGGCAAGCGCGCGCACAAGCCGACCCTGCTGGTGTTCGGCGCCAACTGGTGCGGCGACTGCCGGGCGCTGGACAAGTCGCTGCACACCGACAAGAACGCCGCGCTGATCGCGCAGCACTTCGAGGTGGTCAAGATCGACGTCGGCAACTTCGACCGCAACCTGGAACTGAGCCAAGCCTACGGCGACCCGATCCAGAAGGGCATCCCGGCCGCGGTGGTGGTGTCGCCGGACGGCAAGCTCGTCTACACCACCAAGGCCGGCGAACTGGCCAACGCCCGCAAGATGAGCGACGAGGGTATCTACGATTTCTTCGCCAAGGTCGCCGCGCCGACACGCTGACGGGCCGCCATCAAATATGATGGTATCCTGCATCAAAATTGATGCAGGAGACAACCATGCGCACCACCATCACCCTCGATGACGCGCTTTACGAGAAGGCCCTGGAAATGGCCGACCCGGACATGGACAAGGCCGACCTGTTCCGCGAAGCCATCCGCACCTTCGTGCGGGTCCAGGCGGCCAAGCGACTGGCGGCCCTGGGTGGCAGTGTGCCGGACATGGCCGACATCCCACGCCGGCGCGAGGAGCCGGCGCGCTGATGGACCTGCTGGTGGATACCTCGGTCTG
Source organism: Pseudomonas sp. (assembly GCA_047607345.1). Classification (GTDB taxonomy): domain Bacteria; phylum Pseudomonadota; class Gammaproteobacteria; order Xanthomonadales; family Xanthomonadaceae; genus Pseudomonas_S. The sequence continues at coordinate 6,229 of JASGDF010000037.1, forward strand.
GGTCGATCACTTCCGCCGCCACAACGCCGAGCTGGCCGGCCTGATGGCCCAGGACAACGTGCTGGTCCATCCGTTCGTGTTGACCGAGCTGGCCTGCGGCACGCCACCGGCGCCGCGGACCCGCACCCTCGCCGACCTGGCCCTGCTGCGTCCTTCACGGCAGGCCAGCCAGGCCGAGATACTGGATTTCATCGAGCGCGAAGCGCTCTACGGGCTGGGCTGCGGCGCGGTGGACATCTCCCTGCTGGCGTCGGCCCTGCTCACGCCGGATACGCGGCTGTGGACGCTGGACAAGCGGCTGCATGCGTTGGCGGCGCGATTCCGGATCGCCTATCCGCTCATCCGGCATTGATGCCGAAGGACAAGCGCCGTGGAGCGGAGCTTGCTCCGCTGCTCTCTCCTACCGCCGCCACCACGCCGACAGCAGCGCGACCGCGCCGGCCGCGCCGCTGGCCCAGCTCCACAGCGGCACCGTGCCCAGATACCCACCGGCCGGATGCAGCGCGTACAGCACCGCGGCGACCACCAGCAGGCCGCTGCCGGCGACCGCGGCGACCGCGCGCCGCTGCAGCCGGCGCAGGCTGGCGTCGAGCGCTTGCAGGTCGTGCGAGCGCACCTGCACCTGGTGCCGGCCCTCGACCTGCTGGCTGAGCCAGGCGTGTACCAGCCGCGGCATGTCCGGGGCGTGGGTCATGATCTCCGGCAGGCGCTTGCCGAGTTCCTTCAGCACCCGGCGCGGGCTGTAGCGCTCGCGCAGGATCCGGTCGAGCACCGGCCGCGCCACCGCCCAGATGTCCAGCTGCGGGTCGAGCTGGCGGCCGACGCCCTCGATGTTGAGCAGGGTCTTCTGCAACAGGATCAGCTGCGGCTGCAGGATCAGCTGGTGCTGCTGGGCGACCCGGAACAGCTTGATCAGCACCTCGGCCAGCGAGATCTGCGACAGCGGCCGGGTGAAGTACGGCTCGCACACCGAGCGCGCCGCCGCCTCCAGTTCGTCGATGCGCACATGCGCGGGCATCCAGCCGGCCTCGACGTGCAGCTCGGCGATGCGCCGGTAGTCCTTGTTGAAGATCGCCATGAAGTTCTCGGCGAGGAAGTACTGATCCTCCTGCGAGAGCTGGCCCATGATCCCGAAATCCAGCGCGATGAAGCGCGGATTGAGCCGCCGCGCCGGGTCGCTGTCCACCCAGATGTTGCCGGCATGCGCGTCGGCATGGAAGAAGTTGTCGCGGAACACCTGGGTGTAGAACACCCGCACGCCCTTGGCGGCGAGCACCTGGCGGTCGATGCCGGCCGCGTCCAGCCGCGCGATGTCGTCGGACGGGATGCCGTACACGCGCTCCAGGGTCAGTGCGCGCTCGGCGGTGTGGCTCCAGATCACCTCCGGCACGTACAGATCGTCGGAATCCAGCCAGAACCGGCGCAGCACGCTGGCGTTGCCGCCCTCGCGCTGCAGGTCCAGCTCGGCGGCCAGGGTCGACTCGATCTCGGTCACGATCTCGCGCGGGCGGATCTTGTCGGCGCGCGGGTGGGTGCGCTCCACCAGCGCGGCCAACGACCTCAACAGCGCGATGTCCGCGTCGATCTGCCGCTCGATACCTGGACGCAGCACCTTGACCACGACTTCGCGCCCGCCCGGCAGCGTTGCGGCGTGCACCTGCGCGATCGAGGCCGAGGCCAGCGGCTCGGTATCGAAACCGGCAAAGGCCTCGGCCACCGGCCGGCCCAGCGCCTGCTCGACGATGCGCCGCGCGGCCTGTCCGTCGAATGGCTGCACGCGGTCCTGCAGCAAGGTCAGCTCGGCGGCCACGTCCGCCGGCACCAAGTCGCGGCGGGTCGAGAGGATCTGCCCGAACTTGACGAAGATCGGCCCTAGCTCCTGCAGCGCCAGACGCAACCGCGCCCCGCGCGGCAGCGTGGCGATCTCGCCGGAGGCGCGCGGCACGAACGGCCGCGCCAGGCGCAGCCAGCGCGCGGCCGGGGTATCGGCAAGCAGCTCGTCCAGGCGGTAGCGCAGGATCACCCGACCGATGCGGCCGGCGCGCAGCAACGCCTTCATGCCCGCACCCCGCCCAGGCGGGCGATACGCGCGGCGAGCCGCTCCACGTCGTCGCGCAATACGTCGACGTCGTCGTGGAACGCCTCCTGCTCGGCGCGCGGCACCACGTCGCGCGATTCCTCGGTGACGTACTCGGCCGCGCTCTGCGCCAGGTCGGTCGCGCCACGACGCAGCCGGCGCAGCGCGTCGCGTACGCCGTTGGCGACCTGCACGCCGACGATCTCGCCGAACGCGGCCACGAACGGCAGCTGCCAGTCCGGATCGAAGCGCGCGGCCAGCTGCTGCAGCCGCCGCGCCAGCTCGGCATCGCCGGAAACGCGCACGCGCCCGGCCGGCGGGCCGTTGCGGCGGGCCTGGGCCAGGAACGGCAGCTGGCCGAGCAGGCCGCCGAGCGTGCCGCGCACCGCCAGGTCGGGTTCGCCGGCGCTATCGACCGGGCCAACCTGCAGGCGCCGGTCGGCGACGCGGATCTGCAGCGCGAGCGCGGGCGCCTCCAGGGTCAGCGCGATGCGCTGGCCGTCGAGCGCGGCCAGCGCATCGCGGGTATCCGGGTCCAACGCGACGGCGCGATTGAGGGCGGCTTCCAGCGCACGGCCGGCCAGCGGCTTGAGGGAATCGAGAGGGGAACCTGGCATCCGCGCATTCTAGCCGAGCCCTGGCGATGGCTCCGTAGGAGCGACTTCAGTCGCGATGGGGCTTTACCGGGAAGTCCACATCGCGACTGAAGTCGCTCCTACAACGGCAACGACGGTTTTCCTGCGCCGCGATGAAGCGCATGCTAGCGGCCCTTTGGTTTTCGAGAGCGGCCGCATGATGCGCAAGATCCGGGTCGGCCTGGTGTTCGGCGGCAAGTCGGCCGAGCATGAGGTGTCGTTGCAGTCGGCGAAGAACATCGTCGATGCGCTGGACAAGGACCGTTTCGAGGTCAGCCTGATCGGCATCGACAAGCAGGGCCAGTGGCATCTGGCCGAACTGGACGGCTTCCTGCTCAACGCCGACGACCCGGCGCGGATCGCGTTCAACCGCAGCGGCCGCGCGCTGGCGCTGGTGCCCGGCGTGGACACGCAGCAACTGCGCCCGGTACAGCAGGCCCACGCGCTCGAACAGATCGACGTGGTGTTCCCGATCGTGCACGGCACGCTCGGCGAGGACGGCTCGCTGCAGGGCCTGCTGCGGATGGCGAACCTGCCGTTCGTCGGCTCCGGCGTGCTCAGCTCGGCGGTGGCGATGGACAAGGACGTGGCCAAGCGGCTGCTGCGCGACGCCGGGCTGGCGGTCGCCCCATTCGCCTGCTTCACCCGCGCCAGCCTCGCGCACGCCGACTTCGACACGCTGGTCGCGCGCTTCGGCCTGCCGTTGTTCGTCAAGCCGGCCAACCAGGGCTCTTCGGTCGGCGTCAGCAAGGTGCACGACTCGGCGCAGTTCCAGGCGGCGATGGCGCAGGCGTTCGCGTTCGACCACAAGGTGCTGGTGGAAGCGGCCATCGACGGCCGCGAGATCGAGTGCGCGGTACTCGGCAACGAAGCCCCGCAGGCCAGCGTTTGCGGCGAGGTGGTGGTGCACGACACGTTCTATTCCTACGCCACCAAGTACATCAGCGAGACCGGTGCGGAGGTGGTGGTACCGGCGGCGATCGATGCCGGCACACAGGCGCGCATCCAGGACGTGGCGCTGCGCGCCTACCGCGCGCTCGACTGCGCCGGCATGGCGCGGGTGGACGTGTTCCTGACGGACGAGGGCCGCATCGTCGTCAACGAGCTCAACACCCTGCCCGGCTTCACCCGCATCAGCATGTACCCCAAGCTGTGGCAGGCCAGCGGGCTGGGCTACCGCGAGCTGATCACCCGCCTGATCGAGCTGGCGCTGGAACGGCATGCCGCCGACCGCGCGCTGACCAGTTCGGTCACGCCCTGACCGCGCAGGCCCGCGCGGGCCTGCGCGATGCGCCAGGCGTCAGACCCTGCCGCGGCGGAACAGCGAGATCACCGCCAGGATCAGGAACACCACGAACAGGATCCAGGCGATGTTGGACGCCGCGCCGGCGATGCCGCTGAAGCCGAGCACGGCGGCGATGATGGCGATGACGAAGAAGATGACGGCGTAATGCAGCATGGCGAAGGCTCCACGGAGTCGTGCCGGATCGGCATGGTCGGAGCCTGCGCCGAGCCCGGTGGCATGCGGGTGAACGCAACGTGTGCCCGGGGTGAGTGCCTGGCCGAAGCGAGGTGAAGTCAGCAGGTTTCCTGTAGGAACGACTTCAGTCGCGATAGGGTTTTCCCGGGAAAGCCCCATCGCGACTGAAGTCGCTCCTACAGACCGGGCGGCTACGCCGGCGGCGCGGCTTGAGCCAGGAACGGCCGCCAGCCGCCGAACGCGGTGATGTCGCGCGCACCCTCCAGGCCGTGCGCCTCGCAGATGAAGCCGGTCTCCCAGCTGCCATCCTCGAGCTCGACCTTGCCCAGCCCGAGCGGCGCGGGAATGCCCAGCAGGAAGTGACCCAGCTCGGTCTTCGGCAATCGCCACACCTCGACCTCGATCGCGGCGCCGTCGCCGCTGCGCACCAGGCCTGGCCGCAGCGGCGGGCCGCCGGCCAGCGCATGCAGGCGGTAGCGCGCGGCGGTGCGGGTCACGCGCAGCAGGCTGCCGCCGCGGCCGGCGAGCTGCCAGTTCA
>JASGDF010000038.1:0-31499 GCA_047607345.1 Pseudomonas sp.
CGTTCCTCCTGCGAACGCAGCAGCGGACCTTATCCGCAGACTGCACACATCAACCTGCCGCCGCAGATATGTATGGCGTCATCCTATGTCCAGATATCCCCAGATGTGCGATGCGCTAACGTGTGTCGAATGAACGACACACGCTTCCACAGCTATCGGGTCCAGGAAGGCCATGACCTGCCACACGATCCGCTGCCCGCGATCCTGGGACCGCGCCCGATCGGCTGGATATCCACCCGCGCTGCCGATGGCCGCCTCAATCTGGCGCCCTACAGCTTCTTCAACGTCTTCAACTATCGGCCGCCATTGGTCGCGTTCTCCAGCGTCGGCTGGAAGGACAGCGTGCGCAATGCCGAAGCCAGCGGCGAGTTCGTCTGCAACCTGGCGACCCGTGCGCTGGCCGAACAGGTCAACCAGACCAGCCTGGAGGCACAGGTCGACGAATTCGCGCTGGCTGGCCTGACCCCCGCGCCCTCGCTGGAGGTCGCTGCGCCGCGCGTGGCCGAGAGCCCGGCGGCGCTGGAATGCCGGGTCACTCAGGTCCAGCGCTTGGCCGGCCTGGACGGAACGCCCCTGGACACCTGGATGGTGATCGGTCAGGTGGTCGCGGTGCACATCGACCACGCGCTGCTGCGCGATGGCCTCTACGATACCGCCGCGGCGCGGCCGATCCTGCGCGCGGGCGGCCCGGCCGACTATTTCGAGGTGCTGCCCGAGGGCCTGTTCCGGATGTACAGGCCAAAATAGCCGCCAGGACGTGCCATCCTCCTGCCGCCGCCGCGCCTCTGCGCGTCTCAGACAAGGTTTCCGGGACCGGGAAACCCAGTCTCAACTCTGCGGGCGATGCCGGTCGATGAGCTCGTGCAGCAGTTCCTTGAGCACCTCGACCTTCTTGGGGTTCAGCGGCTCGAGAATGGCGCGTTCATGCTGTTCCGCCTCGGCGATCAGGCCCGATACCAGGCGCCGGCCATTGCGAGTGACACGCACCAGCGTGTAACGGCGATCGTCACGACTGGTCGAGCGCTCCACCTGGCCCTGCGCCTCCAGCCGCAACAGCAGCCGCGTGACCGTGGGCTGCTTGCTCACGGTGGTCTGCGCCAGCGCGGAAATCGTCATCGGCCCATCGCTGGCCAGGGTCGACAGCACCCGCCACTCCAGTACCGACAGACCATGCTGCTCGACCACTGCGTGGAACTGGCTGGACACCAGTTGCCACGCCTGCCCCAACAATGCCGGCAGGTAGTTGCCGACGAACGCCTTGGTTTTCGCCATCCCGCTTGCCGCCTCGTCATCTTCGCGAAACGGCACAGATTCTACCCACCCGGCCGGGGGAACAGCGTCCGCTCCCTGCCCCATGCTCAATACTTCCCGGACAGCAGCGCCCCAAAACCCGGCACCGCCGGCTCCAGCCCCAGCTTGCGCAGCATCTGGTAACTGGTGGCCACCGAGGAGGAAATCACCGGCAGGCCGGTGCGGTCCTCGATCGGCTGCACTGACGGCAGCGAGGGCATCTGCACGCAGGCCGAGGCGACGATGGCGTCGACGTTGGCGGTGTTGAGCCTGCGGGTGATCTCGATAGGCGCGCGCGGATCCTGGCGGCCGACCTCGAGGTTGTCGGGAATCTCCAGCGAGAGGCTGTCCACAACCTCGATGCCCTCGTTCTCGATGTAGTCGATCACCAGCCGGGTCAGCGGCTTCATGTAGGGCGCCAGGATCGAGACCTTCTTTGCGCCCAGGACCTTGAGCCCGTCGACCAGCGCACCGGCGCTGGTCACCACCGGCGCGGCGCCGCCGTTGTCCACGGTGCGCTGGTGCAGCCGCGCCTCGGAAACGCGATGGTAGCCCAGGCCCATGCTCATGATCGCCACCAGGCAGGCGTAGCCGAGCACGTCCACGCGCGCGTCGGACAGCTCCAGCGCGCAGCGATCGCTATCGCCATCCATCGCCGCCAGCTCCTCCTTGGTCACGTGCTTCATGCGCATGCGGCTGGAGTGGAAGGTGAAGCGTTCCGGCGCGAGCGCCTCGCGCGCGCGCAGCACCGCCGGGATCTCGGTCTCCATCGTGGTATTGGAGGACGGCACGATCTGGCCGACGCGGTAATACAGGTGTGGCGCGCCGGCAGCGGGCGTCTCGCAAGCGGAAAGGATCTGACTCATGCCTGGGGCTCCTGGGGTTCGCTGTCCAGCTCGATCGGGGCCAGCGCGGCATCTTCGAAGCGCGCCGCCTGCAATGGCCTGCGGTCGACCCGCAGGTCGAAGATGTCGAAGCGGTTGTAGTGGCCGGCGATGTCGTGCATCTGGCGCGGCTGGATGCTGCGCGACAGGTCGAGGTCGGCGTAGGCAATCCCCTCCTCGTCGATCAGCGGCTGTCCGATCACGCGACCGTCCGGTCCGAGAAAGCCGGAGAAGGCGCTGTTGCGCCGGGTCAGCCGCTGGCGCGCGTCCGGGTAGTCGGGCTCCAGCGCGGCGATGATCTGCTCGGAGATGGTCGAGCACGAGACGATGGTGAACAGCTTGCCCTCGAAGCTGTGCGCGGCGGCGCGCACCTTGATCGCCTCGGCCATGTCGTAGTCGGCCGGCGCCACCGGCAGCGAGATGTAGCTGGCCACGTGCACCAGCTCGCCCTGCGCGATCAGCGAGAAGCGCGCCAGGGTGTTGGTGTTCTCGCCGCAGGCCAATGCGCCGAGCGGGCCGATGGAGGTGCGATGCACACGCAGCGCCGATGCATCGCCAGGCGCCCAGGAGAGCTTTTCGGCCCAGGTGGGCACCAGTTTGCGGTGGCGCCCCAGAATGCGGCCCTCGTCGGAGATCACGACCAGGGTATTGTAGAGCGTGCCGATCGCGTGCGGGCTGCGCTCGTTGACACCGACCACCACGTTGATGCGGTGGCGCGCGGCCGCCTGGGCGATCTTGGCGATTTCGGGGCCGGGGATCTCGATGGCCGAGCGCACCAGCTTTTCGAACCAGGGGCTGCCCTTGATCGGGTCGCCCAGCCAACTCCAATACGGATAGGCAGAAACGAACACCTCGGGAAAAGCGACCAGGCGTGCGCCGTTGCCGGCGGCCTCGCCGATCAGCCGCACCACCTTGTCCACGGTGGCCTCGGTATCGAGGAACACCGGCGCGGTCTGCACGGTCGCGGCCTTGAACGCGGGCAGTTCAAGCATGTCGATGACTCCCTTGGCCGACGCCGGTCACGACGGCCGGCCCTGGCGCGGCTCCTCGCCGACCGCGACCACCGGGTTGCGCAACGTGCCGATGCCTTCGACCCAGGCCTCGACCACGTCGCCCGGCCACAGCCATTCCTGCGGCGTGCGTCCGGCGCCCACGCCGGAGGGCGTGCCGGTGGCGATGATGTCGCCCGGCTCCAGGGTGATGCCTGCGCTGATGTCGGCGATCAGCGTGGGGATCTTGAACAGCAGGTGGCCGGTGTTGGACGCCTGCTTGACCACGCCGTTGACCTTCAGGCCCAGCTCCAGCGCGTGCGGGTCGGCGATCTCATCGGCGGTGACGATGACCGGGCCCAGTGGCGCGTAGGTGTCCTGGCCCTTGGAGTAGATCCACTGGCCGGCGCGACGGTTGTCGCGCGCGCTGATGTCGTTGAGCACGGTATAGCCGAATACATGGGCCAGCGCCTCCCCCTCGCCCACGCGCTTGGCGCGGCGGCCGATGACCACCGCCAGCTCCACCTCCCAGTCCAGTTGCCGGGTGATGCGCTCGTTGTGCTCGATCGCATCGCCGGGGCCGATCACCGTGGTCGGCGGCTTGGAAAAGATCACCGGCTGCTTGGGCAGTTCCTTGGCGGTGTCGAGCGAACGGCTGGATTCCTCGACGTGCTCGACATAATTCAGGCCGATGCCGAAGATGTTCTTGCGCGGGCGCGGGATCGGCGCGAGCAGCCGGACGTTGACCAGCGGCAACGCCGTCTCCACTGGCCACCGGCCCTGGTAGGACGCGAGCAGCGCGGTCGTGCTGGTGACCGCGTGCGGCCCCAGGTCGATGAAGTCGAGGATATCGGCCGGCAGCGCCTGGCCGGCATGGGTGCCGAGGCGTTGCAGGTCGATCACCAGGTCGCCGACGATGGCGCCCAGGCGAGCGGCGGCGGTGAGGTGGGCGCGGTAGGTTACGAGTCGCATGGTCGAAGTCGTCTCTGGATGGGGAGAAAAAAGTCCGCCGCAGCCGCGACGGCCGTGGCGCGCAGCGACGTTCAGGCCGCTGCCACCGGTTGATGCCCGCCGTTGTCGGCCAGCGCCTCCTCGTGGTACAGGCCGAGCTTTTCCATCACCGGCAGGTCGTTGAAGCAGAACAGGCAGGCGTCCTCGCTGTCGCTGGCGTTGGCATGCTCGTGCCAGGCCCAGGAGGGCACGCAGAAGATGTCGCGCTCCTGCCAGTCCAGGCGCTGGCCGTCGATGATCGAATGGCCGCGGCCCTTGGCAACCTGGTACAGGAAGCTGCCGGTATGGCGGTGCGCCTTGCCGGCAAAGCCCGGGCGCAGCAGTTGCATGCTGGCGCCAATGGTCGCCATGACGTGGCCGCCGCTGACCGGGTTGGTGTAGTGCATCAGCGCGCCGTCGAACGGATTGTCCGCACACGCGCCGGCGTAGCGGCGCATCGCCTCGTAGGTCGGCTCCCACTGGTACTTGAACAGCGGGGAGTACGGCTTGTTCCAGCCGGCGTCCTGCGGCCGCAACCCGGGCGCGCCCCAGATCGACACCGAATCGTCCACCGGATAGCCCACGGCCTGCTGCAAATCCGGATGCACCGCGTAGAAACCGGCCTCTAGCGCGTTGACCAGCGGGATGTCCAGGCCGTCCTGCCAGATGCAGGGCAACCCGTCGTCCTCCACGCCATGCTCGTGCCAGGTGCCGTTGGGCGTGAGCACGAAATCGTTGACGCCCAGGGTCATCTTGTGACCCTCGACGATGGTGTAGGCGCCCCGCCCTTCCATGATGAAGCGCAGCGCCGAGGAGGAGTGGCGATGCGCCGAGGCCAGCTCGCCGGGGTGCATGACTTGCAGACCGGAGTAGAGCCAGCCCACCGCGGCGGCGACCTCGGTGCGGCCCGGATTGTTGAGGTAGATCACGCGGCGTCCGGCCTTCTCCGGCGTCACCAGCGCCACCGAGCGCAGCACGTGCTCGCGCAGCTCGCGGTAGCGCCACAGCACCGGCACCGACTCGGACCTGGGTTGCCAGGGCTCGATCTTGTTCGCAACCGTCCACAGCGCGCCTGCCTTCAGCCGGTCGAGCTGCCGGTAGTAGTCCACCAGTTCGGGCGTGTCCTCCACGTCCGCCCGTCCTGCGACGCTCTCGCGATACTGGTCGTAGGCCGTTGCCATCGGTCGTTCTCCTCTTGTCGGGATGCGGTGGGTGCCAGCAGGAATCAGGATTGGCTTTGGGCGAAGCTGCGTTCGAGCTGGTCCTTGCCCCACAGGTAGGGGCGCGGCCACGCGACGTCGCGCCAACCCAGCCTGGCGCTTTCCCGCAACAGCCAAGCCGCGTCCGCCAGGTGCGGGCGCGCCAGCGCACACAGGTCGGCGCGCCCGGAGGCGATGACGCCATTGACCTGGTCGGCCTCGGTGATCGCGCCGACCGCGATCGTCGGCACGCGCGCCTCGTTGCGGATGCGGTCGGCGAACGGGGTCTGGTACAGGCGTCCGTAGACCGGCCGCTGCCCCGGCACGACTTCGCCGGAGGACACGTGCACCAGGTCCGCCCCGCCCTGCTTCAGGCGGCGGGCGATCTCGACCGCCTCGTCCACCGTGGTGCCGCCTTCGGCCCAGTCGGTGGCCGAGATGCGCACCGACAGCGGCAGCTGCGCCGGCCATGCCGCGCGCACCGCCGCCAGGACCTCCAGCGGAAAGCGCAGGCGCCGCTCCAGCGTGCCGCCGTATTCGTCGCCGCGCCGATTGGTCAGCGGCGAGAGGAAGCTCGACAGCAGGAAGCCGTGGCCGGCCTGCAACTCCAGCCAGTCGAAGCCGGCGGCGGCGGCGCGGTGCGCGGCGGCGGCGAACTGTTCGACGATGCCCGCCAGCTCCTCGCCGCTGGCCGCGTGCGGCAGTTGCGAGACGCCCGGCAGGTAGGCGATCGGGCTGGCCGACAGCAGCGGCCAGTTGCCTTCGGCCAGCGGCTGGTCGGGCTGCTCCCAGCCCGGCTGGGTCGAGCCGCGGCGGCCGGCATGATTGAGCTGCACGCCGATACGCGCGTCGCTGCCTTCATGCACGAAGTCGGTGATCCGCCTCCAGGCCGCGACCTGCTGCTCGTTCCACAGGCCCGGGTCGCCGGGGGTGATGCGCGCATCGGCGGCGACCGCGGTGGCCTCGGCCAGCACCAGGCCGGCACCGCCCAGCGCGCGGCTGCCCAGGTGCACCAGGTGGAACTCGCCCGGCAGCCCGTCCCGGCTGGAATACAGCAAAGTCGGCGCAACCACGACGCGGTTGTTCAGGGTGACTCCGCGCACCGTATAGGGCGTCAGCAGCGGCGGCCGTGGCGGTTGGCCGGCCACCGCCGGCACGCCGGCACGCGCGGCCAGCCAGCGCTCGTAGCCCTCCAGCCAGTGCCGGTCGCGCAGGCGCAGGTTCTCGTGCGAGATGCGCTGCGAGCGGGTCAGCAGCGAATAGGCGAACTGCTCCGGTTCCAGCTCGGCATAGCGCGCCACGTTCTCGAACCATTCGGTGGAGTTGCGCGCCGCGTTCTGGATGCGCAGCACGCCCACGCCGCGCTCGCGCTGGTAATGCGCCAGTGCTTCGCGCAGGCCGCCGCCGCTGGCCTTGAGCGAATCGCTCAGTTCGATGGCGTCCTCCAGGGCCAGCTTGGTGCCCGAGCCGATCGAGAAATGCGCGGTGTGCGCCGCATCGCCCATCAACACCACCGGCACTTCGCGGCCCTGCTCGCCGTCGGGGCGGGTCCAGTGCACCCACTCGCCGCAGATCACCCGCGGGAAGCGGATCCAGATCGCCGAGCCGCGCAGGTGCGAGGCGTTGCAGATCAGCGCCTCGCCGTCCAGCCATGGCGCGAACAACTTCTCGCAGAACGCGATGCCCTCCTCCTGCGACAGCCGGTCGATGCCGGCCGCCTGCCAGGCAGCGTCGGTGGTCTCGACGATGAAGGTCGAAAGCCCGTCCTCGAAACGGTAGGCGTGGGCCTGGAACCAGCCGTATTCGGTCGGCACGAAGATGAAGGTGAAGGCATCGAACACCTTGCGCGTGCCCAGCCAGACGAAGCGGCAGTTGCGCAGGTCGATGTCGGGCTTGTAGGTGTCGGCGTAGCGGGTACGGATCGGGCTGTTGATGCCGTCGGCGGCGATCACCAGGTCGGCGCCGTACTCGCGGGCGATCTGCTGGTCGTCCTTGACCTCGGTTTCGAACACCAGCCTGACGCCCACTTCCTCGGCGCGCCGTTGCAGGATGTTGAGCAGCTTCTTGCGGCCGATGCCGATGAAGCCGTGCCCGCCGCTGCGCACGCTGCGGCCCTTGAAGTGCACGTCGATGTCGTCCCAGTGGCTGAACTGGCTGGCGATCCGCTCGGCCGACACCGGGTCGGCCGCGCGCAGGTTGTCCACGGTCGCATCGGAGAACACCACGCCCCAGCCGAAGGTGTCGTAGGGCCGGTTGCGTTCGATGACCACCACCTCGTTGGCCGGGTCCTGCAACTTTTGCAGCAGGCCGAAGTAGAGACCGGCGGGGCCGCCGCCGATGCTGACGATCTTCACGATGCGCTCCTTGTTGCGGTGGCCGGTTCCGGGACCAGCGCCCGGCGCAGGACCTCGGGAATGTCGATGGCGCGATGGGTCTCCAGCGAAGTGGCCACCAGCACCTGGGTGGCGCGCATGCGCAGTTCGCCGTCGCTGCCGGTGCAGGCCAGCGCCAGGGTCAGCGATTTGCCGCCCAGGCGCTGCACCTCCAGGCTCAGCACGACCTCCTCGCCCATGCGGCTGACGGCGCGAAAATCGGCCTCCATCCGCACCGTCGGCAGGCCCAGGCGCAGCGAGCCGATGTAGCCGGCGAAGCCCAGCTGCGGCAGCAGGCCATCGACCCACGCCTCCAGCAGGTTGTTGAACATCACGAAGTACTGCGGATAGAAGACGATGCCGGCCGGGTCGCACTCGGCGAAGCGGATGCGGTGCGGCCTGGAAAACTTCAGCGGATTCATGCAGGGGCTCCCTCGGTGAGCAGCGCATGGCGTTGCAGGTGCTCGCGCAGGCGGTTGCCGTGCTCGTCGGCCAGCGCCGCCTCGCGCAGTTCGCGCAGCGTGGCCGGCGACAGCGTGGCCGCATGCCGGTCGAGTACCGCCATCAGCGTTGCGTAGTTGCGCAGCCCGCGCGCGTGGGTGTCGCCGTAGCCCTTGACCAGGCGCTGGCATTGCGCCGTCTCCAGCGCCAGCGCCGGATGGGTCGCGGCCAGCGCGTGCACGCGCCGCAGCCAGTCCTCGATACGCGCGTTCTCCAACTGGTAGCGCAGCGTGCACCTCCGCCAACGGCCCCAGCGTGCCAGTATGTACAGCAGCAGGAAGCCGCCCAGCGTGCTGGTGCCGACGATCCGGCCCTCGCGGGTGAAGCGCGCGACCAGCCGGTGCAGCGCGTGCGGCCTGGCCAGCCAGCGCCCCAGCGCGGCCGGCAGGGTCTCGCAGACCTCCTCGATGCGCGGGTGCATGAACTCCTCGATCTGCAACACCTGCTCATCTTTGGAGTGCACCTCCGCGCGCACCCGCTCGAAGCGGCTGCCGCGGGTCTTGAGGTCGGCCACGCGGATGGTGTCCTCGTAGGACATCCACAACGCCAGATGGCGGGCGCTCTCGCGCAGCAGGCGCGGCTGGCCACCGCCGGGCGCGGCGGCCAGCGCGTCGAGCCGGTCCAGGTACAGGCCGGCGTAGCCGGGGTCCTGGTAGTCGATCAGCCGGCGCACGCCCTCGATGGCGATCTCCGTCACACCGGCCGGCAACCGGCGCGCACGCTCCACCAGCGCGGCCACCGCCGGGTCGCGTGGCGCCGGTGTGACCACTGGCACGGCAGGCGGGGGCGCCGCGACCGCCGACGGCGCCTCGCCGGCCTGGCGATGCCCCAGCTCGAAGGCCTTGAGGCTGGGTTTGACCCCGACCCCGCCGCGCTCGATCGTTTGCTCGAATTGCCGGCGCTCGAACGGCAGCACGCCGGCCCCGCACAGCGCGCCGAACAGCACCGCGCTGACCACGCTGCCGGTGCGCTCGGCCGCCTCGGCCATGTCGAAGCAGATGAAGCGGCGGGCACTGTGCTCGGCGCGGCGCAGCAACGCCTCGCTGTCGACCCGGCCGTCGCCCATCGCCGACTTCTCGGCGATCGAGTAGACGCGGTGGGTGGAGGCCACCAGCGTGGTGCGGTCGGCACTGACGAAGCCGCGCTGCACCGCGCGCCCGGCTTCCATCAGCTCCGAGGCCAGCACGATGTCGACGTCGCCCGGCATCGGTGCCTGCGCCAGCACCGGCGCACGCGCGCCGGGAGCGTCGGCGCCGGGAAACAGCTCGACGTAATAGATCGTCGCGCCGGTGCGCTGGGCCACGCCGGGCACCGAGGTGGTCTGGGCGAACCAGCCGTTCTCCTCGCCCAGGTCGACGATCCAGTCGGCGAGCACGCCGCCACCCTCGCCTCCCATGGCGAGGATCGCGATCTTGATCGGTTCGGCTAATGCGGACATGGCGGTCTCAGAAGGCATGGCGAGCGCGGCGGCGGGCGTCGCGCCGCTGCAACCGGCCGATCACGGCCGTGCGCAGGCGCTGGCGCAGCCGGTCCCAGCGGCCGGGATTGCTGACGATGCGGGCGCGGTAGAACGACGGGCACAGCACCGCGGCGTGCGCGACCTCGCCGCAGGTGCCGCAGCCCACGCAGCTGTCCACCACCGTGGCGACCGGATCCTGGCGCAGCGGATCGGGATTGCTGCGGATCGACAGCGACGGGCAGCCGGACAGGCGGATGCAGGAGTGGTCGCCGGTACAGGTGTCCGGATCGACGCCGAAGCGCTCGCGCACCACGCGCTGCCCCTCGCCGAGCGCCTTGCGTTGCTTGCGCTTCTCGCGGCGTTGCCGGTTGAGCATGCACTCGCTCTGCGCGATCACTACCTTGGGCCCCTGCTCGGGCGTGGTCAGCGCCTCGCGCAGCGTGGCGGTCATCGTTTTCAGGTCGTAGGTGTCCCGGATCGTGCGCACCCACTGCACGCCCACGCCCCTGACCGCGTTCTCGATCGCGTGGCCGATGCTGCGGGTCGGGTTGAGCGCGCGCGAGGACGGGATGTCCTGGCCGCCGGTCGCCGAGGAATAGTTGTTGTCGACGATGATGGTCAGGTTGTCGCTGCGGTTGAACACCGCATTGGCGATTCCGCTGGTCAGGCCGTTGTGCCAGAAGCCACCGTCGCCCATCACCGCGATGGCGCGCTTGCCGGCCGGCGCGCTGCCCGGGGCGACGGTGAACGCCGCCGCCGCCGCGCCGCCCAGGCCGTAGCCCATCGTGGTGTTGCCGAGGTTGAACGGCGGCAGGATCGAGAACAGGTGGCAGCCGATGTCGGCGCTGTAGTGGTGCGGCCCCAGTTCGCGCTCGACCAGCTTGATCGCGGTGAAGATCGGCCGCTCCGGGCAGCCGGTGCACAAGCCGGGCGGCCGCGCGTGCACGATCTGCTCCAGCGGCAGCAGGCCGGCATCGGCGACGGGCGCAGCCGGAACCGGCGCCGGCTGGCGCTCGTCCAGCGCGTCCTCGTCACCCTCGGCCAGCGCCAGCTGCCGCGCCGGACGCGCGGCCGGCAACGCCACCAGCGGGATGCCCTGGCGTCGGGCCTGCGGCTCGACCATGTCGTAGCGCTCCAGGAAGGCGCGCAGGCCCTTGAGTACCACGGCGGTGTTGTAGTCGCCGGCCAGCGGCAGCACGTCCTTGCCGTGCAGCGCGGTGTCCAGGCCCAGCCGGCGCAGGATCGCCGCCACGTTCTGCTCGACGAAATTGGGTTGCCCCTCCTCCACCACCAGCACGGCCCGCTTGTTGCCGCAGAACCGCTTGAACTCGGCATCCACCAGCGGGTAGGCCACGTTCATCACGTACAGCGGGATCTTCGAATCACCGTAGACGTCGGCCAGGCCGAGCCGTTGCAGCGCGCGGATCACGGTGTTGTAGACGCCGCCCTGCAACGCGATGCCGACATCGGCCGCGTCCTCGAAGAAGAACTCGTTGAGCGCATGCTCCTGGATGAAGCGGACCGCCGCCGGCCAGCGCCGCTCGACCTTCTCGCGCTCGTGCAGGAAGCTGGCCGGCGGCAGCACGATGCGGTCGAGGTCGCGCGTGGGGTTCTCCAGCGCATCCTTGACCGTGAACGCCGGTGGCTGGTTGTCCGCGGCGACGAAGCGCCCGTGCAGATGACAGGAGCGGATGCGCATCTGCAACATCACCGGGGTGTTGCTGGCCTCGGACAGCGCGAAGCCGTCCTTGACCGCCTGCACGATGCACGGCAGGTTCGGGCGTGGATCGAGCAGCCACATCTGCGACTTCATCGCGAAGGCGTGGCTACGCTCCTGCATGATCGAGGAGCCTTCGCCGTAGTCCTCGCCGACGATGACCAGCGCGCCGCCGGTGACACCGCCGGAGGCCAGGTTGGCCAGCGCGTCCGAGGCCACGTTGGTGCCGACGGTCGCCTTGAAGGTGATCGCCCCGCGCAGCGGATAGTTGACCGAGGCGGCGAGCATCGCCGCGGCGGTGGCCTCACTGGCGCTGTTCTCGAAGCGGATGCCGTACTCGGCGAGGATGTCCTGCGCATCGGACAGCACGTCCATCAGGTGCGAGATCGGCGAGCCCTGGTAGCCGCCGACGTAGGCCACGCCGGATTCCAGCAGCGCCTTGGTCACCGCAAGGATGCCCTCGCCGGCGAACACCTCGCCGGCGCCCGCGCGCAGCTTCTTGACTTCCTCGACAAACGATCGCTCGGCCATCTCGTTGCTCCGTGGGTTCATCCCGGCGGGTACTGCCCCTGGCGCGAATTTCCTGCGGCTTCGAGCTGGCGTCAATACATGATTAATCATGCGATAGGACTTTTTGCGGACTCTGGACAGCTCCCGCAGGAAAGGGATAGAGAGGCCGGAACGAACCCCGTCGAGGGGTTCCATGCGCTTCGAAATCAAACTGTCATATGGCGAAATTCCAAGGCACCAATGTCGCATCCAGGTACCGATGGTGCGCTGCACATTGCCCGCAAGGCCTCCGGCATGCCATCAATCATGGAGGCCAAGTCAATTACATGAAAAATCATATCTATTGGCACGCTACTTGCGACGAATTCCCCATCCATGGACCCGGAACAACCGGAACCCGGACACCGACGCCAGACCTCCAGCCACCGCTCGAACGAGGTACCTGCCATGCTGAACACGATGCCCTCCCCGCCCGCTGCGTCGCGACCGCCGGCGTCTACCGGATCATTCGAACGGCTTCTGAACGCGCAGGAACGGCTGCTTTTCGCCTCTACCGACATCGACGAGACACGCTCGATGGTCGGACGCGTCATGAAGCCCCACCGGCTCGTCCAGGCCAGCGCCAGCGAACGCCTGGACGCGCGGATGCACTACACCCCGCTCGGCGATATTTCGCTCAGCCGGCTGCGTTACGGCGCCGCCGTCGGGATCGAGCCCGGCCCGCTGGAAAGCTTCTTTCTGGTGCAAATGCCCCTTTTGGGGGGTGCATCCATCGAGAGCGGCGCGCAGCGCATCGACTCCTCCCCCGAGCTGGCCTCGGTGCTGAGCCCGGAGGATGAGACCCGCATGCACTGGAACGCCGGCAACGATCAGCTCCTGCTTCGGATCTCGCGCTCGCTGGTCGAACGGACCCTGGTCGGCTATCTGGGCCACCCGCTGCACCAGCCGCTGCGCTTCGAACTCGGTTTCCGCTGGCGCGACTGCGCGCCGTGGCGCTGTCTGCTGTCGTATCTGACCGACTGTTCGGTGCAGTACCCCGACCTGGCCCGGCACAAGCTGGTCGTCGCCCAGATCGAGCAACTGGCCGCCTCGATCCTTCTCACCCATCACCGCCACAACCACAGCCAGACGCCGCTCGCGCGCCGCAGCACGATCCTGCCGCGCCACGTCCGGCGTGCCCAGGACTACCTGCAAGTGCACGCCCACGAACCGATCTGCGTCGAGCAACTGGCGCAGGTCGCCGGGGTCAGCGTGCGCAGCCTGTATGCCGGCTTCAAGGAATTCCTGGGGGTCAGCCCGATGCACTACCTGCGCGACCTGCGCATGGAACACGTCCGCACCGAGCTGACCAGCGGCGAGGCCGGCAACGTGGCCGGGGTGGCGCTGCGCTGGGGCTTCGCCCACATGGGCCGCTTCAGCAACGACTACAAGCAGCGCTACGGCGAGACCCCGAGCCAGACCCTGCGGCGGCACTGAGCAGGCTGTCCGCGCCAGCCGCTGCAAACGCTGCGACGGGCGCTCGCGCGCCGAATCCTCACTCGTTCAGGAGCCCCCGCCCGATCGTCACGCCACCCGTCCATCCACCTGGTCGCGAAGCCTGAACAGCGCTACCGCCTGCCACAGTGCATCGGCCTGTTCCTCCATCGCACGCGCGGCGGCGCTGGCCTGCTCCACCAACGCGGCGTTCTGCTGGGTGGTCTCGTCCAGCTGCATCACGGTCCGGCCGACCTGCTCGATGCCGCTGGCCTGCTCCTGCGAAGCGGCGGAGATCCCGGCGATCAGCTCGCCGAGCCGCTGTACGCCCTCGACGATGACCCCCATGCCGATGCCAGCCTGGTCCACCAGGCCCGAACCCTGGGCGACCTTGGCGACCGAGTCGTCGATCAGCCCCTTGATCTCCTTGGCGGCGATGGCCGAGCGCTGCGCCAGCGTGCGCACCTCGGACGCAACCACGGCGAAGCCGCGGCCCTGCTCGCCGGCACGCGCGGCTTCCACCGCGGCATTCAAGGCCAGGATGTTGGTCTGGAAGGCGATGCCGTCGATCACCGTGACGATGTCGGCAATCCGGTGCGAGGCGGCCTGGATGTCCCGCATCGCCGCGTTCACCTGTTCGGCGATTCGACCGCCTGCGCGCGCACCCTCGGCTGCGCCGATGGCGAGCTGGTTGGCCTGCCGCGCATGCTCGGCGTTCTGTCTTACCGTGGAGGTCAGCTCCTCCATCGAAGCCGCGGTTTCCTCCAGGTCGGCAGCCTGCTGCTCGGTACGGCGCGACAGGTCGTTGTTGCCCGAGGCGATTTCGCCGGCCGCGCCGTGGATCGAGGCGCTGGCCTGCTGGATGCGGCTGACAATGCCGGCCAGGCGCTCGGCTGTGGCGTTGGCATCGTCGCGCATCCGTGCGAACACGCCATGGAACTGGCCGTGCATGCGCGTGCCGAGGTCGCCCTCGGCCATCGACTCCAGCAACCGCGAGACCTGTCCCAGGCCGGCCGCGGTGGCCTCGAGCAGGCGGTTCAACTGCTCGGCCGAGTGCAGGTAGAACCCGCGCTTCCCCTCGACGCGGATACGCCGGCCGAAATCGCCGTCGGCGGCGGCCTGAACCACTTCGGTCAGTTCCTGCTGCGCGCGCGCCTCGAGCGTGACGTCGCGCCATTCACAGACGGTGCCGGCCGGCTGGCCCTCGGCATCGTGAACGATCGTGACGACCTGGGCGATGCGGGCATCGCCGCGCTGTATCTCACGCGTGGCGACCCCGCACGCCTCCAGGCTCGCGAGGAATTCCGGGTCCACCGCACCGGCCTGCTCGAAGACGTCGACCGGCTTGCCCACCAGCGAGGCGGCCGGATCGAACCCGGGCAGACTGCGCCTGAAGTCCTCGGCATGGGCGCGCAGCAACGCTTGCAATGCGGGATTCACGTAGGTGATCCGCAACTGCGGATCGGTGATGACCGTACCGATGGAAATGCTGTCCAGCGCGGCGCGGATGCGCAGGCCATCCTGCGCGTCGAGCGCGGATTGCCGGGACTGCGAATCGGCATTGGCCCGCGTCGCGGCGGCAACGGCCTCGATGCGCCGCTCCAGGCGGCGCACAAACCGCCACGACAGCAGCGCGGCCGTGGCGAAGGCGATGCCCGATACTGCGAAGACGATGGCGGTTGCCTGTCCTATCCAGGCCAACGCCCCCATCGCCACGGCGAACGCGCCGGCATGCACCACCGACAGTGCGCCCTGTATTCCCTCGCACCCGGCACCGGATGGATCATTGCGCATCGTTTTGCCCCCCTCCTGCCATCCAACCCGAGATTCCCGAACGCCGGCGGCGCCTACGCGCCGCCGGCATGCCCCAGCGTCAGAACGGGATGGACGTCTTGACCACGAGCTGGTTGCCTTCCGGCCGGTTGCGCACGTCGAACTCCTTCTGCCACTTGACCGTCAGCAGCCAGCCGCGCGCGTTGGCGTAGCGGATCGACGGGCCGATGGCAAATGCCTGGGCCTTGCCCTGCGCGCTGTTGGGCCCCTCGTCGTCGGTCAGCTGCTGGAAGGCATACCCGCCGACACCGATGACCCAGCCATTGCCCAGCCCCCAGCCCGCGCTGTAGTCGGCATGGATCGCCTGGCCGGAACGGGTGTCGGTGGCGTCGTTGCGCTGGTTGATGTCGTACATCACCTTGACGTCGCCGTTGAAGCCGCTGGGTTGCACATAGGTCAGCGCCCACAACGGCTGGAACGTCCAGTAGTTCTTGCCGGGGCTGGACGGATCGCTGACGTCGTAGTCGCCGGTCGGCGCATAGACGTCCAGGCCCCAGAGCCAGTGCAGCGCCGGTGAGACGTGATACCCCACCGCCGTGCCGACGGTGACGTCGCCCAACCCGGAACTTTTGTAACGTGCGCCATTGACCCGGAAATCGATGTCCAGCAACGGCGCGATCGCATGGAAGGCGAGCTGGCCGCCCAGTACCTTCTGCTGGGTCACCCAGACCAGGCGCGGCGCCACGACGTTGACGTCTACGTTGAAGTCCTGCACCAGCGCCTGGCCGCGATCGCCGCGCAGGCTGTCGTAGCTCAGGCTGCCGCCGTAGACCAGCACATGCACACCCGGCGGCGGCAGTGCGCTGACCAGGAAGTTCTCCAGCCCGTCCGGATAGATCGCAAGGCCGCCGCTTTCGGTGGCCATGGCGGCGTTCGCCGCCAGGGTGCAGACGATTCCACAGAACAGACGTTGCATCGGGACGGACCTGCGCATGCGAATTCCTTTACCGGTTGGGGGGGGGATGACAGCGGAAACGGGAGCGGAGGCAGCGCCGTGGCGCGGACTGCCCGGGTACGGCTAGCGGGCAGACAGCCGCTGCGCGAGCAGGTAACCGGAACCGGCGCCCAACCCCGGCCCCGGATGGGTCGAGGCGCCGATGTGGAACACATTGCGGACCGGCGTGCCATGCCCGCGCGCGCCGTCGGTGCCGGCGAACGGGCGCAGCCAGAAGAACTGGTCGGGCGAACAGATGCCCGAGTACGGATCGCCGCCGACCAGATTGCAGTTCAGCGCTTCCAGGTCTGCGGGCGAATAGGCGCGGCGACCGACGATGCGCTCGGCCAGTCCGGGCATCACCCGCTCCAGGCGCGCCTGCACGCGATCGGCGAACGCTTCGCGCACGGCTTCGTTCCAGCGTCCGTCCAGCGGCACCGCGATCTCGCCGGCGGCGTCGCCCTTGAGCCGGGTCGGCAATTCCTGCAACTGGATCCACAGGATCCAGCCGCCCTCGGGCGCGCGCGAGGGATCGACCGCGACCGGCTGGCCGATGCCCAGCGTGGGCCGCCCCGGCAGCAGGCCGTTGTTGGCCTCGGTGACCGAGGCACAGACCTGCTCCAGGCCCTCGGTCAGATGCACCAGCGGTACCTTGAGCAGTTCCGGCTCGCGCCAGGCCGGCGGCGCGGCCAGCGCGAAGTGGATCTGCATGTCGCCGCGGCCGTAGCGGTAGCCCTCGGCGCGCTCGCGCAGCGTCGCCGGCACATCCGGCAGCAGGCGGCCATAGAGCTGTTGCGGTACCACGTTGCACACCACCGCCTCGGCAGCCGCGATCCGGCGTCCATCGGCGAGCCGCACACCGTTGGCGCGCCGGTGCCGGCCCAGCCCCTCCAGTTCGATCTGCTCGACCTCCGCGTCGAGCATCAGCTGCCCGCCATGCTGCTCGATCACCCGCACCAGCGCCTCGACCAGGCGGCTGCCGCCGCCCTTCACCACCGGCATGCCGCCGCTGACCACGGCGGCGAAGGTCAGCTTGCCGATCAGCGCCGAACCGGCGTCGTCCGGTCCCAGGCCCGAATGAAGCGTCCACGGCGCGATCAGCGCACGCGTCAGGTCCGAGCGCAGCGTGCGTTCGGACCAGCGCCGGAAATTCTCCAGCGAGCCGGCGGCGAACGTCAGCAGGCCGTCCAGCCCGCGCCGCCGCCATTCGCCGAACAGCAGCTTGAACAATGTCCAGCCGTAAGGGTTCTGCCCCAGCAGGCCGAAGGTCAACGCGGCGTCCTCGCCGAACAGACGCGCGGCGGTCGCCTCCAGCGCCTTGCCGTCGCCGGGCGCCAGCGCCTCCAGGCGTCGCACCGCGTCGGGCAGGTCCTGCCGCAGCGCAAGCCCGCGTCCATCCGGCCAGACCAGGCCAGTGGCGTAGTCCGAGCATGCGAACGCCAGTCCAGCCCGTTCCAGCGCCGGCCGCAGCTCGGCATAACCGGGACTGCCGGTAAACAGCGGGTACCACGAGGACATCAGCTCGTGCCGATAGCCGGGGAACAGCTCCTCGGTCCGGATGCAGCCGCCGGCACGCTCGTTGCGCTCGAGCACCAGCACCCGCTTGCCGCGCAGTGCCAGCAACGCCGCGCCCACCAGCGAGTTGATGCCGCTGCCGACGAAGACGACCTGGGGATCCGCCGTCGCCATCGCCTCACTCCACCAGGGCCAGCACGCGCAGCGGACTGCCCGAGCCGCCCTCGATCTTCAGTGGCGCCGACAGGATCAACGCGCCCTGCGGCGGCAACTGGTCGAGGTTCTTCAGGCATTGCAGGCCGTAACGGTTGGCTCCGTGCATCAGCGTGTGGCAGGGATAGGCCAGTGGCCACGCATAGGACTGGCCGGCGTCGGTATTGATGGTCTCCACGCCGAAGCCGTGCACGTCGCGCTCGTGGATCAGCCATTCGACCGCGGCCTGGGTCGGACCAGGCGTGTGTGCGCCGTCCTCGCGCAGGTTGAGGAAGGCATCGGCATCGCCGGCGCGCAACGACCAGTCGGTACGGAACAGCACCCAGCTGCCGGCCGGGATGCGGCCGTGGCGCGCCTCCCAGGCTTCGAGGAATTCACTGCTCAGCAGCCAGTCCGGATCGGCTGCGACCTCGGCGCTGGCGTCCACCACCACCGCCGGCGCGATGAAGTTCTCCGGAGCGATGGTATCGACGCTGTTGCGCGGATGATCACGGCCGGTGATCCAGTGCGCGGGGGCATCGAAATGCGTGCCGGTATGCTCGCCGCAGGAGAAGTTGTTCCAGTACCAGCCCGGGCCGGCGTCGTCGTAGTGCGAGATGCGCTCGATCGTGAACGGCTTGACCTGGCCGAACTGCGACGGCAATTGCAGGGTCGGGAATGCCGGCGACAGCGTCTGGGTGAGATCGACGACACGGATCGTGCCGCGCGCCAGTCGCGCGGCCAGCCCGGGCAGGAATGATGCGGGGGGCGACGTCATCGAGCGTTCTCCAGCGGAATGGACGAAGGAAGGGCTAGCGCGGGTGCAGCGAAGTGAACCGCCCGCCATGGAACACCAGCGGCGCGCCGGGCCGGCTGGCGGTACGCACCACACGTCCGACCAGCAACAGGTGGTCGCCGACATCGCGGCAGTGGTCGTTGGCGCAGACCAGCGTGGCCAGCGCGCCGTCGATCACCGGAATGCCTTCGGGCGCCTGCTGCACCGCGACCTCGGCGAACTTGTCCGGCACCGCGGGGTTTGCGAAGCGCCGCGCCAGCTCCTCCTGGCCGGCGGCCAGGATGTTGATGGCGAAATGCGCGCCATCGCGGAACAGCGCCAAGCTCGGCGAATGGCTGACCAGGCTCCACAGCACCAGCGGCGGGTCCAGCGACAGCGAGGCGAAGGAATTGATGGTCAGGCCCACCGCGCGCCCCTCCGCGCCGCGCGTGGTGACGATGGCCACGCCGGTCGGGTAGCTGCCGAGCAGGTTGCGCAGCGTCCTGGGATGCAGGTCGACCTCTCCCCAGTCGGCATCGGCCGGTGTTTGCAGTGCGGCGCATGGCGACATGGAACCTCTCCTCAGGCGATGGCCGCGGTGGTCTGGTGCTCGGCGATCAGGCGCTCGGCCGCGCCGGCATCGGCCCACCACGGGAAGTAGCTCGGCGGGTGGTTGAAGCCGTTGGCGATCACGCTGGCCAGCGACGGCGACTGCGCCGCCGCGCCCAGCAGGTTCAGCACATGCGGCGGCGGCGGCGTCAGCAGCGAGTTGGTCCATTGCACCACCCACTTCGCGTAGTCCCAGAAGCGTTCGAAGGTCTGCTCCATCCACTCGCCGGTGAATGGCTGATCGCCGCGCGCGAGGATCGCGTCGAGATAGACCTTGGCGGCCTTGGTGGCGTTGTTGGAGCCCTGCCCGGTGATCGGGTCGTTGGTGGCGACCGCGTCGCCCAGGCCGAACACCTGCCGGCCCGACGGCAGGGTCAGCACCGGCTTGCGGATCGTCGGCGGGAAGGCGCCGGCCAGGATGCCGTTGCCGTCGGTCAGCTCGGCGTGGCGCGCGCGCTCGGCCTCCCACGGCAGATAGGTCTCCAGGAAACGCTTGCTCGCGGCCAGGTGCTCCTGCGGCGTCTTGATCTCGCGCCAGAAATCCAGCGCGCCGCCGGGCACGCCCTCGAACACCATGATGTGGCAGGGACCGCTCAGGGTGAGCGCCGGGAACACGAAGTACTCGCCCACGCCCGGGATCAGGTTGAAGGCCACGCGCGAGTAGTCAGGCGACGGTTGCAGGCCGTGCACGTAGGTCAGCGCCAGCGCCCGCTGCGGCTTGTCGAACGGCGAACGCGCCGCGTCGCGCTCGAACAGCTTGACCACCTCGCCCTTGCCGCCGGCCAGCAGCACCAGGTCATGGCTGGCCGCCAGCGCCTCCAGCTCGGCCACGCCCACGTCCTGGATCAGCAGCGTACCGCCGCGCGCCTCCACCTGTTCCAGCCAGGCCGGCATCTTGACGCGCTGGTCCACCGACTGGGCCGGATGCTCCAGGCGCGCGCTCCAGTCGATGGCCTTGGCGCCGGCGACCTCCGGATGCGGCACCGCGAAGCCGATCCCCTCGACGGGCGGGCAGAGCTGCTCCCACTGGTCGATGCCCAGTTCACGCTCGATCCGCAGCGCGGGATCGAAGATGCATTGGCTGGACAGGACCTTGCCGTTGCGGATGTCCTCGGGGGTGCGGTTGGTCACCACGGTGACCTCGTAGCCCTTGGCCAACAGCCCGAATGCCAGCGGCAGGCCCGCCTGGCCACCGCCCACGATCGCGATTCGACGCATCGAAGTATCTCCTTAGCAAGTCATTGAGGATCGGGATCCGCCGGCGCGGCGGACGTCATTCGGCCAGACGGGGAATGGCCGGCTGGCCCTGCTCCGGGCCCAGCGCCGAATAGCCACCATCGACCGCATAGTCGGCACCGGTGACGAAGGACGCGCGGCCCGACAGCAGGAACGCCACGACCTCGCCGACTTCCCGTGGATCGCCCAGGCGCCCGAGCGGGTGGTAATCGGCGGCCACGCGGTCGGCCTTGGCGCGATCGCCACCGGACACCTCATCGATCACCCGCGACCAGGTCCAGCCGGGCGAGACGGAATTGACCCGGATGCGGTCGCCGGCGAAGTCCAGCGCCAGGCTGCGGGTCAGCTGCACCAGGGCCGCCTTGGATACCGGATAGAGCCAGCGTCCGGTCTGCGCCACCTTGGCGGAGATGCTGGTGAAGTTGACGATCGCGCCGCCGCCGGACGCGGCCAGGTACGGCCGCACCGCGCGCGCGGCCTGCGCCGCGCTGACCACATTCACGTCCAGCGCCTTCAACCAGTCGGCACGGCCGGATCGCTCGCCATCGTCGAGGTAGGTCGCGGCCAGGTTGACCAGGAAATCCAGCCGGCCGAAATGCGCGGCGGCCTCGGCGATGGCCTGCTCCAGTTGCCGGTCGTCGGAGATGTCCACCGGCCAGAAGCGGCTGCGTTCCGGATCGGCCGCCGCCACTCGCGCGCCGCCCTGCACATCGATGTCGAACAGCGCGACCCTGGCACCGTGATCGCGCAATACCTGGACCACGCCGGCGCCGATCAGGGTCGCGCCACCGGTGACGATCGCCACCTTGCCTTCAAGCTCTTTCATTCGAATATCGCCCCGGGAAAGCACCATGGATCCGATGGTGGCGTCACCGAGTGCGGAAGGAATATCCGGTGCCGGCAGCGGCTATCCGGCATCTGCTGGCATTGGGATTCGATTCGATGAGTCCCGATGCGGCGGGCTTCCAAGCGCGCTCGCTATCCTTTTTGTGCGAAACACTCGGGGACGAGGCGATATCGCAACAGCCAAAGCGCGCCAGGCCTGCGATGTCGTCCATTCGTTGTCCAGGCCGGACAGCGGCCGCGCCTGTCCACCCACGCTTGCGGCTTCCGGGCCTCCAGCGACGGAGGTCTTGACCTGCTTCAGTACCCGCGAATTCGCCCGGGACTCGTTCCGGGGGCAAATTCCGGCGGGGTCTCCCCTGCACTGCGGTGTGCAGACGCCACTCGCCTTCGTAGATGCGCTGATGGAGCGCGCATCCTTAGCTGACTGGAGACACGAGTGCTTGCCGATACTCCGAGCAGCTCGTCATTCCCGCAAAAGCAGGAAACGTTGCAAGGCGGCCCGAAGGGCCGACCATCCGACAGATTTCAAACCATTGAAGGTCTGCGCGGCGTCCTGCGCACTACTTACCGCGCTTGACGTGCCGCAGCAGCCGCCGCTTGCGTGCGATCTGCCGTTCGGTGAGCGGGTTCTTCTTGCCTTCGTACGGATTGGCGCCTTCGCGGAACACGAAGCGGACCGGCGTGCCGACCAGCTTGAAGCGCTTGCGGAAGAAGTTCTCCAGATAGCGCTTGTACGACTCCGGCAGCACCTTCAGGCGCGTGCCGTGGACGATGAAGGTCGGCGGATTGGCACCGCCTGGATGCACGTAGCGCAGCTTGGAGACGTGGCCACGGATGCTCGGCGGTGGATTGGTCTCGTAGGCGATCTCCAGCGCCTGGTTGACTTCGCTGGTGCTGAACTCGCGCGTCGCCGAGGCATGCGCGCGGTGGATCGCCTTGAACAGTTCGCGCAGGCCCGAGCCGTGCTTGGCGGAAATCCGCACCGCCTCGGCCCAGTTCACGAAGCCCAGCTTGCGCGACAGCAGGTCCTCGGCCTGTTCGCGTTGGTAGTCGGTCAGTCCGTCCCACTTGTTGATCGCCACGACGAGCGCGCGGCCGGCGTCGAGGATCGCGCCGAGGATCGTGGCGTCCTGGTCGGTGATGCCCTCGCTGGCGTCCAGCAGCAGCACCGCGACCTGGCATTGCTCGATCGCTTGCAGGGTCTTGAACGCGCTGAATTTCTCGACCGCTTCCTCGACCCTGCCCCTGCGGCGCAGGCCGGCGGTATCGATGAGCCGATAGGGCCAGCCGTCGCGCTCCAGGTCCACGGCGATCGAATCGCGAGTGGTGCCCGGCACGTCGGAGGCGATCATGCGCTCCTCGCCGAGCAGGCGGTTGACCAGGGTCGACTTGCCCACGTTGGGACGGCCGACGAAGGCCACACGCATGCGCGCAGGGTCGTTGTCGAGCAGTTCCCCTGCCCCTTCCTCGGGCAGGCGCGCCTGCACCTCCTCGAGCACCTCGTCGATGCCCTGCCGGTGCGCGGCGGAAATCGCCAGCACGTCGGCGAAGCCGTAGCGCGCGAACTCGGCGAGCACCGCGTCCTCGTGGGTGCCGTCGATCTTGTTGATCACCAGCAAGGTCGGCCGCGACAACTTGCGCAGCCAGGCCAGGATCTCGTCGTCCAGCGCCGAGGCGCCTTCGCGGCCATCGACCACGAACAGGACCAGGTCCGCCTCACCCGCCGCCGCGCGCGCCTGGCGGGCAGTGGCGCCGGCCAGGCCTTCCTCGTCACCGGCGATACCGCCGGTGTCCACGACGATGAACGGCACTTCTTCGTTGAGCCGGCATACGCCGTAGTTGCGGTCGCGCGTGACGCCGGGCTGGTCGTGGACCAGGGCGTCACGGCTGCGGGTCAATGCATTGAAGAGCGTGGACTTGCCGACATTCGGCCGTCCTACCAGGGCGACCAGGGGCAGCATCGCGATTTCCTTATTGAGCCAGACGGAAGGCGGTCAGATCGCCATCGGTGTTTTGGACGATCAGTATGCCGTCTGCAACCACCGGCTGGGCGACCAGCGCGTGGCGACCGGCGCGCTCGCGTGCGGCGAGCTTGCCGTCGCTCAGGCTCAGCCAGTGCAGATAACCCTTGTAGTCACCGACTACCGCATAGTCACCCTGGATCGCCGCGCCGGTCAGGGAGCGACGGGCAAGCTCGGCCTGCGACCACATCGCCGCACCGGAACTCTTGTCCAGCCCCCACACGGTACCAGCGTTGTCGGCGACTACGACCAAGCCGGACGACACGCCGACATTGCGGGCGCTGCCATGATCGCGGGTCCACAGCGGGCGACCGCTCGGTCCTTCGATGGCCACGGTCTCGTTCTTGAAGCTGGTCACGTACAGGGTCGTGCCCTCCAGCACCGGCGTACTGTCGATATCGGCCATGCGCTCCAGTTCGGTGCGACCTTCCGGTACGCCCACGGTCTGCTGCCAGAGCTGGCGACCATCCTGCATTGCCAGCGTGGTGAGCGTACCGTCGTCGTTGCCGATGAACAGTACCCCCGGACCGGCGGTGATCGCAGCATTGCCGCGCACCGTCAGGGTCGGGCTCTCCTGCTCGTGGAACCAGCGGCGCTCGCCAGTGGCGGCATCGAACGCACTCACACGGCCGTCATTGCTGCGCACGAACACCAGATTCTGCGCCACGGCCGGGGCCGTGATGACTTCATTGGGAACCCTCGCATGCCACTTTTCCGCGCCAGTGGCGGCATCTAGAGCGATCACATCGCCTTCGAGCGAGCCCAGAACAACCAGTCCGTCACCCACGCCCGGACCACCGGCATAGCGCGGAAGCGGACGTTTCTTGACCAGCGCCTTGTGTTCCTTGCGCTGCTGCTTCTCGTTGCGCAGGCGCTCCTTGCGCGAGGCCTTCTCTTCCTTGGAGAGGCCGCGACTGGACTCGCTCTCGACCTGGCTAGGCACCTCGTCCCCGCCGGCCAGCTGCGCCTTGCGCTCCTTCTTGGCCTCGTATTCCCAGATTTTCTTGCCGGTCTGCAGATCCAGTGCATAGATCGAACCGGATGCGGCGGCGGCGTAGACGCGGCCGTCGGCGACCACGGGGCGCTGGCCGATACCATGGCGCCGCTCGCCTTCGCCCACGCCGGTCGACCAGATCTTTTCGACCTTGACGGTCGGCTCGAACTTGATCAGCTCGGCAGGCTCCTGCGCCTTCTTCGCGGCCGCGTCCTTGCCGGCGAACCAGCCCTTCATGGTGCTGCAACCCGCCAGCGCCGTGCCCATCAGGGCAATGATTGCGATACGTCTGAACATGACCACCTGCTTCGTCAAATCGGTTGCGCCGGATCGGGGACGGTTCCGCCCACGTCGGTCAGCTTGGTTTCCAGCAAGCGCCGCTGCGGCGAAGCCACATCCACCAGCCCCAGGGCCTTGGTGTAGAGCTCGCGAGCCTCGTCGCGCTTATTCTGTGCCACGGCGGCGTCAGCCCGAATCTCCAGGCTGACGCCATCGTCGGCGGAGGCCAGCAGGGCCTGCGCTTCGGCGGGCTTGCCAGTATCGATCAGCAGGCGAGCCAGGCGCTGGTCGACAATCGGCTTGAACTGCTCGTCGGATTGCACGCCCTGCAATACCTTGATGGCTTCGCCATGCTTGCCGGCGTCGACCTGCGCCTTGGCCAGGCGCAAGGCGGCCAGCTCCCCGTAGATACCGGAGCGGCTGGATGCGAGCGCGGCCACGTCCTTGCCGGCCTTGTCGAGATCCTTGGCCTCGATACTCTTCACCACCGCTTCGTATTTCGCGTGCGCCTGGGCCTGGGCATCATTGTGCTGCTCGTTCCACCACTGTCCGCCCAGAATCACCGCCAGCCCCGCCGCGACGCCGCCCAGCAAGGCCGCGCCATTCTTCCTCAACCACGAACGGACCCGTTCGCCCTGCTCGTGTTCGTCCAGCAACTCGTCGATCGCCATGCGTACTCTCGCTCCGCCATCCCGGGACGCGAAGCATCAAACCAAAGGAAATACACGAAAAACCGCAGCCCGACCTACTCTGAAGCCGGCACCACGGAGCCATCGGAGGATACCGCAAAACGCGCGACATTGGCTCGCTGGAAGGGCTTCACGTCGACGATACTGCCTGCTTGCTGAACCTCGACCGCAGATGCATTGCCGAGCAACACGCGTCCCACCTGCCCTGCACTGTACTGACGTCGCTCTCCAGCCTTGATCAGTGCCTTTTCGACGGTGCTTCCGTCGGGCGCGGATATCTGTACCCAGCTGTCACCATTGAACTGCAGTGACAGTCCCGACTGCGCGGGCTCTGCCCTGGACAGCGGCGCCATTGAGGCGATGTAGGGCGTCGTCGCCGGCTTCCTGGCCTCCCCGGTGGCCGACGCAGCGGTTCCGCTCGTCGCCGGGGACGCCGCCGTCTCCGGGGGTAACTCATCCAGTGAGGCGGTGCGGGGCGATGCGCCATCGAGATGGCTGCGAGTCGCGTACCAGACCGGGATCGCCAGGACGCAGGTCATGACCACATAGACAGCCCTGCGCGCGGCGCTTTCCAACAATCGGCGCATTTTGGGCGTGTGCGTACGGCTGACCAGTTTGACCGGCTCGACCGGCGCGATCGGGGCAGCCTGCAGCAGTGGCTCCAGGTCGACCTTGAGCAGGCGCGCATAGCTGCGCAGCTGCCCACGCACGAACACCGGCGCGCCAAGCTTTTGCCAGGCCTCCTGCTCCAGCGCCCGCACCACCTGTACCGGCATGTGCAGTCGTGTCGCCGCGTCCTCCAGCGTCAGGCCCGCACGTTCCCGGGCCTCGCGGAGGTGTTGTCCGCATCCTTTCGCGCCATCGAAAGGACCTGGATTGGAATCACTGATCACAACGCTTTATCCCCCTGGATGCACGGCTGCCGTTTCAGGAAACTCCTTGCCCAACCGCTGTTGGTACCTGCTGGCGGCTGCCTTGTCGCCTAGCCCCAATTCAATCTGAATAGCCAGTTGTAACACGGAAGCCGTGGCGGGTGCAGCCGCAAGCCTGCGTTCGGAGAACGCCCGGGCCTGGAAATAGCGCTGGTGCGCGTATTCGTTGCGTGCCATCGACTCCAGGGCATAGGCATTGGCCGGGTCCATTTCCAGGGCCTTGCGCAGGTCGCGCAGACCACGTTCGCTCTGGCCGGCCTGCAACGCGCAGTCGCCCGCACTGCCCAGGGCTGCAGACGGCGCGGCATAGCGTGGGTCGGATAGGGCGCGATCGAACCAGGTCAGGGCCTCGGCCGGATGCCCGTTGGCGCATAGCCAGGCGCCATAGTTGTTGAGCACGGCCCCTTGCTGCGGCGCCAGCTCGGCCGCCTTGCGGTAGTAGTCTCCGGCGGCCTGGGCGTCACCGCGGACACTACTGATGAGCGCCAGCGCGGTATAGCCATCGGCCAGCTTCGGATCGCGCCGGAGCACTTCCCGGACCAACCTCTCGGCTTCAGCGTAATCGCCACCCTGGAGGCGATTGGCCGCCAGGCCAAGCTTCTCCTGCTGGGCGAGCCGGTCGCGGGTCTCGGCGCTGTCGCGCACCTTGTAGCGCGGCGCGACCTGTTCGATCTTCTTCACTCCGCCCGGCTTGCTGTTGCGCGAATTACCCCCACAGCCGACGCAAAGCGCGACGGCCAGTAATGTCGGAACAAGTGCAGCGTTACGCCGCAGCATCCCGACCGGCCTGACCTTCCAGTGTGCGGCGGAATTCGGCTTGCCTGCGGGTCCGATCCATGACCTGCCCCTTCAGCTGGCCGCAGGCGGCGTCGATGTCGTCGCCACGGGTGCGGCGCACCATCGTGAGGACCTGCGCGTCCAGCAGGATCTTCTGGAATACGCGAATCTCCGCCTCGCCCGAGCGCTCGTAGCGCGTGCCGGGGAACGGATTGAACGGGATCAGGTTGACCTTGGCCGAGTCCTTGGCCTGCACCGCATTCTCGAACTGGCGCATCAGCCGGGCCAGCTGGCGGGCGTGCTCGGGCTGGTCGTTGATCCCCTTCATCAGGGTGTATTCGAAGGTCACCGACTCGCGCTTGTGGCTGCTGCGCAGGTAGCGCACGCAAGAAGCCATCAGCTCGGCGATCGGGTATTTCCGGTTGAGCGGGACCAGAGTCTCGCGCAACTCATCGTTCGGGGCATGCAGCGAGACCGCCAGCGAGACGTCGCTTTCGACCGAGAGCCGGTCGATCATCGGCACCAGCCCGGAAGTGGAGAGCGTCACGCGCTTGTTGGCCAGGCCGTAGCCAAGATCGTCGCGCATGATGCTCATCGCCCGCACCACCGGCTCGAAATTCATCAGCGGCTCACCCATGCCCATCATCACCACGTTAGTGAGACGGCGCTGCTGGTGCGGCACGTTGCCGAGGTGGCGCGCGGCCACCCAGACCTGGCCGATGATCTCGGCGGTGGTCAGGTTGCGGTTGAAGCCCTGGGTCGCGGTCGAGCAGAACGTGCAGTTCAGCCCGCAACCGACCTGCGAGGACACGCACAGCGTGCCGCGGGTCTTGTCCGGGATGTAGACGGTCTCGATCGCGTTCTTGCCGTCCACCCCCATCGCCAGCAGCCACTTGTGGGTGCCGTCGGCGGAGGGCTTGTCGAACACAACGTCGGGGACGACGACCTCGGCATGCTGCTCGAGCTTGGCGCGCAGCGCCTTGCCGAGGTCGGTCATCTGCTCGAACGAGGTGACGTAGCGGTGGTGGATCCACTTCATCACCTGGTGGGCGCGGTAGCGCTTCTCGCCGAGGGTCTGCTCGAAGAAGCGCTCCAGCCCGGCGCGATCGAGATCGAGCAGGTTCTGCCGGCGCGCCGGCGCAACGGCGAGAGGCTCGCCGCTGGTCGTCACGCTCGGAATCGGCACGATCTCGTTCACGTCGTCATGGCCTCAGCGCGAGATCACTTCGGTGGCGGCGAAGAAGTAGGCTACCTCGATCGCGGCGTTCTCGACCGAATCCGAGCCGTGCGCGGCGTTGGCGTCGATCGAGTCGGCGAAGTCGGCGCGGATCGTGCCCGGCGCGGCGTCCTTCGGGTTGGTGGCGCCCAGCAGGTCGCGGTGGGCCAGCACGGCGTTCTCGCCCTCCAGGACCTGGATCACCACCGGACCGGAGATCATGAACTCGACCAGCGCGTTGAAGAACGGGCGCTCGCGGTGGACGGCATAGAAGCCCTCGGCCTCGCGGCGCGACAGCTGCTTGTACTTGGCGGCCACGATCTTCAGGCCGGCCTTCTCGAAGCGGCTGTAGATTTCGCCGATGACGTTCTTGGCAACGGCATCCGGCTTGATGATCGAAAGGGTGCGCTCCAGCGCCATGGGAGGTATCTCCGTTGGGCGGGCCACAGAGGACCCGAGGTTAACATGAAAAAACCCGCGTCAAAACGCGGGCTTGGCCTAACTTTGCGAGGCGCGGATTCTAACGCGCCGGGCAAGGCTTTGCACAGCCTCGGCTGAATCATTGCTGCACTGCAAAATGCCCCGACACGCTCAATGGGCGTAATATCCAAACAATCGTTTGATTGAGTCACCCGTTTCAATGGCCAAGCCCGCCCACTTCTCGACCAAGGACCGGATCCTCGGCGCCGCCGAGGAACTGTTCGCCCAGCATGGTTTCGCCGGCACCTCGCTGCGCCAGGTGACCAGCCACGCCGACGTCAACATCGCCGCGGTCAACTATCACTTCGGCTCGAAGGAAAATCTGGTCAACGAGGTGTTCCGCCGGCGCATGGACGAAATGACCGCGACCCGGCTCAACCAGCTGGAAGCGGCGCGGCGCGACCGCCCTGGCGATCTCGCCGCGGTACTGGCCGCGTTCGTCGAGCCGGCCCTGGCGATGGCCCAGGAAGGCCACAGCGGCGGTGCGTTCGTGCGGGTGATCGCGCGCGCCTACGCCGAGAAGAACGACAACCTGCGCAAGTTCCTCTCCGACCACTACGGCCACGTGCTGCGCGAGTTCGCCAAGGCGATCGCCGCTTGCGTACCGGCGCTGAGCAAAGAGGAGCTTTACTGGCGCCTGGACTTCCTGGCAGGCGCATTGACCTACGCGATGGCCGACTTCGGCCTGATCAAGCGCCCTGCCGGGGTCGGCGAAGCTGCCCATCGCGCGCGCGCCGCACAGGAACTGATCCGCTTCGCCGAGGCCGGCTTCCTGTCCACCTCCCAACCCTAGCCACACCCCATCAAAGGTTCATCGATATGTCCAATCCCTTGCTAGTCCGCCGCGCCGCGGTGCTCGGTGCCGGCGTCATGGGGGCGCAGATCGCAGCCCACCTCACTAATGCAGGCGTCGACACCGTCCTGTTCGACCTGCCGGCATCGGGCGGTCCGGCCAGCGGCATCGTGCTCAAGGCGATCGCCAACCTCGGCAAGCTCAGCCCTGCCCCGCTGGCGAGCACGGCGCTGGCCGAGGCGATCACGCCGGCCAACTACGGCAGCGACCTGGAGCTGCTGAGGGGCTGCGACCTGATCATCGAGGCGATCGCCGAGCGAATCGACTGGAAGCAGGACCTGTACGCGAAAATCGCCCCGTTCGTGGCCGAGCATGCCGTGCTGGCATCCAACACCTCGGGCCTGGGCATCAACACGCTGGCCGAGGTGCTGCCCGAGCAGCTGCGCCACCGCTTCTGCGGCGTGCACTTCTTCAACCCGCCGCGCTACATGCACCTGGCCGAGCTGATCCCGGCCAGGACCACCGACCAGGCGGTGCTGGAAGGCCTGGAAACCTTCCTGACCACCCAGCTCGGCAAGGGCGTGGTCTACGCCAAGGACACCCCGAACTTCATCGGCAACCGGATCGGCGTGTTCTCGATCCTGTCGACGATCCACCACACCCAGCAGTCCGGCCTGGGCTTCGACGAGGTCGACGGGCTGACCGGCCCACTGGTAGGCCGCCCGAAGTCGGCGACCTACCGCACCTCCGACGTGGTCGGCCTGGACACGATGGCGCACGTCATCAAGACCATGGCCGACACCCTGCCGGACGATCCGTGGCACAAGTACTTCGCCTCGCCGAAGTGGCTGGAGGCGCTGATCGCCAAGGGCGCGCTCGGCCAGAAGACCGGCGCCGGGATCTTCCGCAAGGTCGGCAAGGACATCGTGGTGCTGGACCTGGAGAAATTTGAAAGTCTGGCCAGGGATGGCCAGGCTTCTGCGGAGGGATCCGCAGATCCCTATCGTCCGGCCGACCGCGGCGCTGCGCCGGACGTGGTCGAGATCCTGAAGATCAAGAACCCGGCCGAGAAGTTCGCCAGGCTGCGCGAGAGCCAGCACCCGCAGGCGCAGTTCCTGTGGGCGAGCTTCCGCGACCTGTTCCACTACAGCGCCTACCACCTGGCCGACATCGCCGAGACCGCGCGCGACGTCGACCTTGCGATCCGCTGGGGCTACGGCTGGTCGCTCGGCCCGTTCGAGACCTGGCAGGCCGCCGGCTGGAAGCAGATCGCGCAGTGGATCGCCGAGGACATCGCCGCCGGCAAGACGATGAGTGATGCGCCGCTGCCGGCGTGGGTGCTGGACGGCCGCGACGGCGTGCATTCGGCCGCCGGCAGCTACAGCCCGGCGCAGAACACGCAGGTGCCGCGCTCGTCGCTGCCGGTCTACCGGCGCCAGCGTTTCCCCGATCCGCTGCTGGGCGAAAAGTTTGAACGTGGCCAGACCGTGTACGAGAACGACGGCGTGCGGCTGTGGACCGACGGCGACGGCATCGGCGTGGTCGGCTTCAAGACCAAGATGAACACCGTCTCCGACCAGGTGCTGGACGGCCTGCAGGAGGCGATCGGCATCGCCGAGAAGCAGTTCAAGGGCCTGGTGATCTGGCAGGACAA
This sequence comes from Pseudomonas sp., assembly GCA_047607345.1. Lineage (GTDB taxonomy): Bacteria > Pseudomonadota > Gammaproteobacteria > Xanthomonadales > Xanthomonadaceae > Pseudomonas_S. Next base: position 31,160 of record JASGDF010000038.1, read on the forward strand.
GGAGCCGTTCTCGGCCGGCGCAGACCTGGCCGGCGCGCTCGGCCTGCTGCAGGGAGGCAAGGTCGACCAGTTCGAGGCGATGGTCGCCAACTTCCAGCGCACCAGCCAGCGCATCAAGTATTCGCTGGTGCCAGTGATCGCGGCGGTGCGCGGGCTGGCGCTGGGCGGCGGCTGCGAGTTCCAGATGCACAGCGCCAGGGCGGTGGTCGCGCTGGAGAGCTACATCGGCCTGGTCGAGGCCGGCGTGGGCCTGCTGCCGGCTGGCGGCGGCCTGAAGGAACTGGCGGTGCGCGCCTCGCAGGCCGCCGGCGCGGGCGGCGACGTGTTCGCCGAACTGAAG
>JASGDF010000039.1:0-16794 GCA_047607345.1 Pseudomonas sp.
CCGATCCTGACCAAGGCCACCCCCGAGGGCGCGCGCGACTTCCTGGTGCCGGCGCGGATGCACCCGGGCGAGTTCTATGCGCTGCCGCAGTCGCCGCAGCTGTTCAAGCAGATCCTGATGGTGGCCGGCTTCGACCGCTACTACCAGATCGCGCGCTGCTTCCGCGACGAGGCGCTGCGCGCCGACCGCCAGCTGGAGTTCACCCAGCTCGACATGGAGTTCGCCTTCGTGCGCGAGCGCGACGTGCAGGACTTCGTCGAGGCGATGATCCGCGCGGTCTTCAAGGAGGTCGTCGACGTCGAGCTGGACGCGCAGTTCCCGCGCATGACCTGGGCCGAGGCGATGCGCCGCTACGGCTCGGACAAGCCGGACCTGCGCATCGACCTGGAACTGGTGGACGTGGCCGGGCTGGTCAAGGACAGCGGTTTCAAGGTCTTTGCCGATGCCGCCGCCGACCCGGATGGGCGCGTCGCCGCGCTGCGCGTGCCCGGCGGCGCCAGCCTCAGCCGCAAGCAGATCGACGAATATGCCGCCCACGCCGCCAAGTACGGCGCCAAGGGCCTGGCCTACATCAAGCTCGACGAGGCCGGCGCGATCAGCTCGCCGATCCAGAAGTTCTTCGCCGAGGACGCGTTCGCGGCGCTGCTGGCCGCGGTCGGCGCCGGCAACGGCGACATCGTGTTCTTCGGCGCCGGCGGCTACAACAAGGTCTCCGACTTCATGGGCGCGCTGCGCTTGAAGGCCGGCAAGGACTTCGGCCGGGTCGCCGAGGGCTGGCGCCCGCTGTGGGTCACCGACTTCCCTATGTTCGAGTGGGACGAGGAGGAGCAGCGCTACGTGGCGCTGCATCACCCGTTCACCGCGCCGGCGGTCGACTCGATCGAGGACCTGCGCGCGCATGCCAGGACCGCGGTCTCGCGCGGCTACGACATGGTGCTCAACGGCAATGAGATCGGTGGCGGCTCGATCCGCATCCACCGCCCGGAGATGCAGAGCGCGGTGTTCGAGCTGCTCGGCATCGATGCCGAGGAGGCCCGCGCCAAGTTCGGTTTCCTGCTCGACGCGCTGAACTACGGCGCGCCGCCGCACGGCGGCATCGCCTTCGGCATCGACCGCATCGCCGCGCTGATGGCCGGCACCGAGTCGATCCGCGACGTGATCCCGTTCCCGAAGACCACCGGCGCGCAGTGCCTGATGACCGATGCGCCGTCGCCGATCGCCGACGCGCAGCTGGCCGAGGTCCACGTCCAGGTCCGGCCGCGGCCGGCGCAGGGCTGAGCCATGGGCTTCGGCATCCGTCGCGCCACGCCTGACGATGCCGAAGCGCTGTCGGCGCTGGCCGCGCGCACCTTCACCGAGACCTTCGGCCACCTGTATCCGGACGAGGATCTGCAGGGCTTTCTTGCCGAGAGTTATGCGGTGGAGCGCTCGCGGATCGTGCTGGCGCATCCGGACTACGCGATCTGGTTGCTGGAACTTGATGGGGTGCCGGTTGGGCACGCCGCGGCCGGCCCGTGCGGGCTGCCGCATGCCGAGGTCGTGCCCGGCGACGGCGAGCTCAAGCGCCTGTACCTGCTGAAGGAGCACCAGAACTGTGGCTGGGGTAGCCGTTTGTTCGAGACGGCGTTGCAGTGGCTGGAGCGCGACGGGCCGCGCACGCTGTGGATCGGGGTGTGGTCGAAGAACTTCGGGGCGCAGCGGTTCTATGCGCGCTACGGGTTCGAGAAGGTGGGCGACTACGAGTTCCCGGTGGGGCGGGTGCGCGATCACGAGTACATCCTGCGCCGGTTGCCGCGCGGGTAGTCGAGTCCCGGTCCGTCTCGTGCAGGCGGTAACCAGGTGCTTGACGCTGGCTTTTTGCTTTCTGTAGGAGGGACTTCAGTCCCGACGGGCTTTCCCGGCATTGTTTGGAAATCAAAGGCTTTCGCCTTTCGGCGAGTCACTAGCCCGCCCGCCGGGGCGAAGCGGTGCTCCGCCTTTTCCCGGCGAGCCCCTGTGCGTCGCCCCCTGGGGGGGGGGGCGCCGCCTCCGCCGCTCCGACAGGAGCCCCGGTAGGTCAAAGGCAAACAGCAACCGCAAAATCACAAGCAACCGCAACGGGCCTCATTCCAGGCAGGACCTGGGGGTTGTCCTTGGGACCTCCTGCACATGCGTGCCGTCACGCGAAGCCAGCGCTACGCCACCGATCACCGCGACCACGTCCAGCAGCAGCGCCAGCTGCTGGCCTTCGCCGCGGGGCGTCTGGCTGGTCCTGCGCAGCAACAGTGCCGACGTGCAGCGCGGCGCGGTTCGCGCTGGGGTCGGGGTGGCGTTGTTGGCCGATCTGCCGGGAAACGCCGGCGATCCCGCGATGGCGTGCCTGCCCGGAGGCGGCAAGGTGCTGGAGCGCGAGCTGTGGCTGGTCGTGCATCGCGACCTGCGCAGGGCGCCGGCGGTGCGCGCGGTCGCCGAGTTCCTGGTCCAGGCGCTGGTCGAGCCCGGCGTGGTTCTCGGCTGAGGCAGGTCCGCGGAGCATCGGAACGGTTGCCGCGAAGCGCCGGATGCACGAGGCCGCCGACCGGCCGCCGTCGTTCAACGAGCGACGCTACGCACCCGCACCACTTCCTTGCGTGGTGGCGCGCCGAACAGCCGCTTGTACTCGCGGCTGAACTGCGAGGGGCTTTCGTAGCCGACCCGGTGCGCGGCCACCGCCGCCTCCAGCCGATCGAACAGCATCAACCGCCGCGCCTCGTGCAGCCGCAGCTGCTTCTGGTACTGCAGCGGCGACATCGCGGTGGCCGCCTTGAAGCCGTGGTGCAGCGCCGACACGCTCATGTGCACCGCGCGCGCCAGCGCCTCGATCCGCAGCGGCTCCAGGTAGTGGCGGCGCAGCAGGGTCACCGCCTGGGCGATGCGCTGGCGCTGCCCGTCGTTGACCGCCAGTGCGCGCAGGTGCCCGCCCAGGTCGCCCTGCAGCACGCGGTAGAAGATCTCGCGGATCGCCATCGGCGCCAGCACCGGCAGGTCGTCGGGAGCGTCGAGCAGGCGCATCAGCCGCAGCACCGCGTCCAGCAGCGGCGCGCCGACCCGCGCGGCGTAGGCCGCGCGGGCGCTGCCGCTGTCGGCGCGGCTCTCGACGCGGCCCAGCAGCAGCCCGGCGACGTCTTCCGGATCGATGTCCAGGCGTAGGCACAGGTAGGGTTTGTCCGGGCTGGCCTCGATCACCTGGCCGATCATCGGCACGGTCATCGACACCACCAGGTAGTGCAGCGGGTCGTAACGGAAGTGGAGCTTGCCGAGGCTGGCGGTCTTGCTGCCCTGGACCACCAGGCAGAACCGTGGTTCATAGACCGACGGCATGCAGGCGGTCGGGGCGTCGATCCGGATCAGCTGCAACGCGGGCAGGGCGGTGCGGTGCAGGCCCTCGCCGCGGGCGGTCAATCGGGCAATCCGGCCGGTCAGCTCGGCCAACGGGGCGGCGACCGAGTGCTGGGCGATCAGTTCGGATGAGGATGAGGCGCTCATGGGCTTTGGCTGGGGGCACGGGCGTGCGCCGATTGTCCCGAGCGTACCCGCAGAAAAGTCGCGGTGTGGGATCTATTTGCAGGATCCGGCAATCATGCGGCAGCAACGGGCAAGCGCCGGTGAGTGACTTCGGGGAAGCTTTGGCAACTGCCGGCGCGGCCTGGTCGCGCGCCGGTGGCCTTGTGATGGTGGTCCTGCGTCGCGCACTATCGGTTCCTGCGAACTGCCCGCCCCCCTCCTTTTCCACGGAGCCGTCCGCATGTGGATCGTCCAGTACGCGCTCTCGCGGCGCTACACCATCGGTGTGCTCGCCATCCTGATCCTGCTGTTCGGGGTGCAGTCGGCGCGGCGCATGCCCACCGACATCCTGCCCGAGGTCGGCATTCCCTCGGTCAACCTGATCTGGAGCTATGCCGGGCTGCCGGCCGCGGAGATGGCGGCCAAGCTGACCTCGTTTTCCGAGGTCTCGGTGCTCAACAACGTCGACGACCTCAAGGAAGTGCGCTCGGAGAGCCTGAACGGCATCGGCATCGTGCGCGCCGATTTCCAGCCCGGGGTCAACCTGGAGCGCGCGCTGGCGCAGATGACCGCGGTCTCGCAGACCATTCTGCGGCGCATGCCGCCCGGTACGTCGCCGCCGATGGTGGTGCGCAACAACGCTTCCAGCACGCCGGTGCTGCAACTGGTGCTGTCGTCCGATTCGATGAGCGAGGCGCAGCTGTACGACTACGCGCGTATACAGCTGCGCTCGCAGATCCAGTCGATCCCGGGCATCCGCATGAGCCTGCCGTATGGCGGCGCGGCGCGCCAGATCATGGTCGACCTCGACCCGCGGGCGCTGCAGACCTACGGGTTGACCCCGCAGGACGTGACCGGCGCGCTGGAACGCGGCAGCCCGACCCTGCCCTCGGGCACGATCCGCGAGGGCGCGCGCGAGATGCAGATCTCGCTGGAGACCAGCCCGGACAGCGCGGCCGGCTTCCTCGACCTGCCGATCGTCAGCCGCGACGGCAACGTGATCTACGTGCGCGACGTGGCCAGCGTGCGCGACGGCGGCGCGCTGCAGACCAACATCGCGCGGATGGACGGCGCCAGCGCGGTCTCGGTGGCGCTGATCAAGATGGGCGGCGCCTCGGCGGTGCAGATCGTGCGCCAGGTGCGCGAGCGGCTGCCGGAGATCGTCGCTTCGGCGCCGCCGGGCACGCGCATCGAGCCGATCTTCGACCAGTCGGTGTTCGTCGACAGCGCGATCGGCTCGATCCGCCACGAGGCGCTGCTGGTCGGGCTGCTGGTGGCGGCGGTGGTGCTGGTGTTCGTCGGCTCCTGGCGCTCCAGCATGATCGTGCTGTCGGCGATCCCGCTGGCGCTGCTGGCCTCGGTGAGCGCGCTGCACCTGCTCGGCTACACCTTCAACGTGATGACCCTGGGCGGGCTGGCGCTGGCGATCGGCATCCTGGTCGACAACGCGGTGGTGGACGTGGAGAACACCAATCGCCACATCGCCCTCGGCAAGGACGTGCGTACGGCGATCCTGGACAGCGCCGGCGAGGTGGTGTTCCCCGAGTTCGTCTCCACCGTGTCGATCTGCATCGTGCTGACCCCGGTGCTGCTGATGACCGGGCTGTCGGCCTGGGTGTTCACGCCGCTGGCGCTGGCGGTGATCTTCGCGATGCTGGCCTCGTTCCTGCTCTCGCGCACGCTGATCCCGGTGCTGTGCTACCTGCTGCTGCCGGCCGACATCCGCAGCCGCGCGCGCCCGCGCTGGGCCGCCGAGCGCGCGCTGCTGGCGCTGCACCACCGCATGGAGCACACGCTGGAGCGGCTGCGCGAGCGCCACCACGCGCTGCTGCACCGGCTCGGCCACCACGGCGGGGTGCTGGCGCTGGCGGCGTGCGTGCTGCTGGTGCTTGGCGCCGGCAGCGCGGCGCTGCTCGGGCGCGAGTACTTCCCGCAGGTCGATGCCGGGCAGCTGCGGCTGCAGGTGCGGCTGCCGTCCGGCACCCGGCTGGAGCAGGCCGCGCAGCGGCTGGCGCAGGTCCAGCGCGAGATCCGCCAGATCATCCCCGCCGATGAATTGCAGACCGTCTACGAGCAGATCGGCGTCCCCGACTCGGTCAACCTGGCCTGGGTCGACAGCGCGGTGGTCGGCGCGTTCGAGGCCGAGCTGATGCTGCAGCTGCGCAGCCCGCACGCGCCGAGCGCCGGTTACCTGAAGGCGATCCGCGAACGCATCGCCGAGCGCTTCCCCGACGTGCGCGTGTTCGAGCGCCCGCCCGACGCCACCGGTCGCACCCTGGCCGGCTCGGCGGTGGGCGCGCTGGAGGTGCGCTTCAACGGCCGCGACGCCGCCGGCAACCTGGCGCTGGCGCGCGAGCTGGTGTCGCAGCTGCGGCAAGTGCCCGGCGCCACCGACGTGATGGTGCGGCAGGTGCTTGACCTGCCCGAATACCACATCGTGCTCGACCGCAGCCGTGCCGCCCAGCTCGGCCTCAGTACCCAGGACGCCAGCCGCGCGGTGCTGGCGGTGCTGGGCTCGGCCGGCACGGTGACGCCGGTGTTCTGGGTCGACCAGGTCACCGCCACCGCCTACACGGTGCAGCTGCAGGCGTTGCCGGCGGACCTGGGCGGCATCGACGCGCTGCTCAACACGCCGCTGCGGGTCGGGACGAACGGCACCGTACTGCTGCGCAACATCGCCAGCGTGACCCCGCGCGCGGTGCCGGCCAGCGTCGACCGGGTGATGATGGCGCCGACCGTCAGCGTGATCGCCAACGTGCAGGGGCGCGACCTCGGCTCGGTGTACTCGGCGCTGGGCGAGATCACCGCGCGGATGCAGGCGCGGCTCAAGCCCGGCAACCGCATCGAGATCGTCGGCCAGGCCAGCGAGATGCGCAGCGCCTACGCCGAGCTGGGCTCGGGCCTGCTGATGGCGGCGGTGCTGGTGTTCCTGGTGCTGGTGGTCAACTTCCAGTCGTGGATCCAGCCGCTGGTGGCGATGTCCGGGTTGCCGCTGGCGATCGCCGGCGCGGCGGTCGCGCTGTTCGTCACCGGCACCCCGCTGAGCGTGCCGGCGCTGATGGGCGTGATGATGGTGATCGGCGTGTCCACCGCCAACAGCGTGCTGGTGACCAGTTTCGCGCGCAACCTGGTCGCTGCCGGCCACGATCCCGAGCTTGCGGCCTACGAGGCCGCGGCGGTACGGCTGCGGCCAGTGCTGATGACCGCCAGCGCGATGGTGCTCGGGATCGTGCCGATGGCGCTGGGGCTGGGCGAGGGTGGCGAGCAGAACGCCCCGCTCGGACGCGCGGTGATCGGCGGGCTGCTGTTCGGCACGCCGGCCACGCTGCTGCTGGTGCCTTCGATCCTGGCCGTGCTCGGCCGCCGCCACCACCGCCGCGTCGCCGCGGCGGCCATCACCGCCGACGGCCGCCCGGCCACCGGCGAAGGAGTTGCCTGATGAACGTTTCCCGTCGCATTCCCGCTCCGTTGCCATGGCGCGCGGTGGGCCTGCTGGCGATGCTGGCGGCGGCCTGCGCGCTGCTGGCCGGCTGCGACGACGGCCGCGCGCTGCCCACGGTGGCCACGCTGCCGGAAGTCGCCGTGGTGCAGGCGCGCGCGGCCGATGCCGAGCAGGCGCTGGTGCTGCCCGCGCGCGCGCAGGCCGGGCAGAGCGCGCAGGTGTTCACGCGCGCTACCGGGTGGGTCGGCGCGCGTCGGGTCGATCTGGGCGACCACGTCCGCGCCGGGCAGGTGCTGGCCATCATCGCCGCGCCGGAGATCGACCAGGCGGTGCGTGAGGCCCAGGCCGGTGTCGCCCAGGCGGAGGCCGAGCTGGTGCTGGCACGCGGCAACTACGAGCGTGCCGCGGCGATGCTGAGCAGCCAGCTGATCTCGCGCGAGGACTACAGCAGCCGGCTCGGTGCCCGCGACGCGGCGCAGGCCGCGTTGGAGGCGGCGCGCGCGGAGCTGGGCAGTGCGCGCGAGCGGCAGGGGTTTGCCAGCGTGCGCGCGCCATTCGACGGGGTGATCAGCGCGCGCAACGTCGATGTCGGCGACCGCGTGGTCGGCGACAGCGCCTCGGCCACGGTGCCGATGTTCCGCATCGACGCGCTGGACCCGCTGCGCATCGCGGTGGACGTGCCGCAGAGCGCGGCATTGCAGGTGCGTCCGGGGCTGCATGCGCAGGTGGTGTTCCCGGAGCTGCCGGGCGAGCTTTTCGACGCCGAGGTGGTGCGTACCGCGCAGCGCATCTCCGATGAGGCCGGTGGCATGCGCGTGGAGTTGCGTCTGCCCAACCCCGGCAACCGCATTCCGGCTGGCATGGTCGGGCAGGTACGCGTGAGCGTGCCGCGCGCCGCGCCGGCGGTGGTGCTGCCGTTGTCGGCGGTGGTGCAGGACGGGGCCGTGGCCAAGGTGGCGCGGGTGGGCGGCGATGGCCAGGTGCGCTATGCGCAGGTGGTGCTGGGCCGCAACCTGGGCAACGAGGTCGAGGTGTTGTCCGGCGTGGCGGCGGGCGACGCGGTGGTGGCGGCGCCCAACGCGCTGCTGGCCGACGGGGCCCGGGTGCGGATCCGGCCGCAGGCGAAGTGAAAGCGGCTGACACGACCCGGCCGTTCGGCCTCCGCGCAGCCGGGAGCCCCATCGCGCAAGGCACTGGACTGTGGCCCACGCGGGAGCGAGGATTCGACGGGCCTGGACAGGCATGCGCTTACACCGGGATGGCAGGTTTTGTCGGCCGCGCCGAGTGCTGCGCAGCCTGGGGGCGGCCGGTGCGTTCCCGTGCGCCGGCAATGAAGCCCGCGCCCTTCCCTGGGGAGGGCAAGGCACGGCCGGCGCGCAAGCCGTTCCGGCGCCTGGGTCGCCCGTACGGGGGCGGGCCATGCAATCGGGTAGAATCCGCGCCCTGTCATCCAAGCAAGACTGGTTAAGCCCATGGGTAGAGGCCCTTCGATCGAAGCCCGCAAGAACGCGTCCGACGCCAAGCGGGGCAAGGTATTCACCAAGATCATCCGCGAGATCGGCGTGGCCGCGCGCGCCGGAGGGGGCGACCCGGCCAACAACCCGCGCCTGCGCGTGGCGATGGACAAGGGCCTGGCCGCGAACATGTCCAAGGACGTGATCGAGCGCGCGATCAAGAAGGCCACTGGCGAGCTGGAAGGCGTCGAGTACGAGGAAGTGCGCTACGAGGGCTACGCGCCTGGTGGCGTGGCGGTGATCGTCGATTGCCTGACCGATAACCGCGTGCGCACCGTGGCCGACGTCCGCCACGCCTTCTCCAAGTGTGGTGGCAACATGGGCACCGAGGGCTCGGTGGCGTTCATGTTCAAGCGGCTGGGCGTACTCAGCTACGCGCCCGGCGCCGACGAGGACAAGGTCACCGAAGCGGCGATCGAGGCGGGTGCCGACGACGTGGTGGTCTACCCCGAGGATGGCGCGATCGACGTATTGACCGCGCCCGAGGCGTTCACCTCGGTCAACGACGCGATGGCGAGCGCCGGGCTGGTCCCGGGTCATGCCGAGATCACCTTCCGCGCCGACAACGACATCGCCGTCGACGGCGACACCGCCGCGCAGGTGAAGAAGCTGCTGGACATGCTGGAGGACCTGGACGACGTGCAGGACGTGTATTCCAACGTGGACCAGGCATCCGTGGGCGCCTGAGGCGCCTGGGGGCCGGGAGTCGGGAGTCGGGAGTCGGGAATGGCGAACAGGGAATCGGAAAAGCGAGTCCTGGCATCCGGTGGAAATCGGAGCTGTCCCGTTCGCGCGCCTTTCCGATGCCTGGTTTCCGATCCCGGATGCCGCTTGCCATGACCCGCATCCTGGGCATCGATCCCGGTTCACAGCGCACCGGGGTTGGCATCATCGACGTCGACGCGGCCGGACAGGCCCGGCATGTTCATCATCTGCCGCTGGTGCTGCTCGGCGAGGGGGGCTTCGCCCTGCGCCTGAAGCGGCTGCTGCACGGGCTGTCGGCGTTGATCGAGGAATACCGGCCGGACGAGGTCGCGATCGAGCAGGTGTTCGTCGGCAAGAGCGCCGACTCGGCGCTCAAGCTCGGCCAGGCCCGCGGCGCGGCGATCAGCGCGGTGGTGCTGCGCGACCTGCCGGTGCACGAATACGCGCCGACCGAGATCAAGCTGGCCCTGGTCGGCAAGGGCGGCGCCGACAAGACCCAGGTCCAGCACATGGTTGGGATCATGCTCAATCTGAAGGGGCGCCTGCAGCCCGACGCCGCCGATGCGCTGGCGGTGGCGATCACTCATGCGCATGTACGCGCGACCGCCTTGCGGTTTGGCGTGGATACCAAACAGGCCTGGAGCAGGAAATGAATGCAGTGGTGATTCGTGATGCTTCATGGGCGAGGGGTGAAAGCGGGTTCGGGCGGCGGCTGCGCGAATCACCGATCTCCCATCGGCCACCACCCCGCGTCCGAAGGGCGCGGCCATGATCGGCCGTCTGCGCGGCATCCTCGCCTACAAGCAGCCGCCGTGGCTGGTGATCGACGTCGGCGGCGTCGGCTACGAGCTGGAGGCGCCGATGAGCACCTTCTACGACCTGCCCGACCTGGGGCGCGAGGTCACCCTGTTCACCCACTACGCGCAGAAGGAGGACAGCGTCGCGCTGTACGGCTTCCTGCGCGAGGGCGAGCGGCGGCTGTTCCGCGACGTGCAGCGGGTCTCCGGGATCGGCGCCAGGATCGCGCTGGCGGTGCTGTCCGGGGTCAGCGTGGACGAATTCGCGCGGCTGGTGCAGACCGGCGACGTGACCGCACTGACCCGCATCCCCGGCATCGGCAAGAAGACCGCCGAGCGCATGGTGGTCGAGCTGAAGGACCGCACGGCCGATTTCGGTAGCGGTGGTGCCCCGATCACCGGGCAGCTCGGCACCGACGCGGTCTCCGAAGCTACCGTCGCCCTGCAGCAGCTCGGTTACAAGCCGGCCGAGGCGGCGCGGATGGCGCGCGAGGCCGCCGGTGACGGCGACGACGTCGCCGGCGTGATCCGCAAGGCCCTCCAGGCCGCGCTGCGCTGAGGCGCGGCGGCACTTTCTTCTTCTTCACGCGCCTCGGCGATAACCTCGATCTGCCATGTCTTCATCTCCCCCAGTTCCCCACGGTAACGGCGGCAGCGCCGGGCATGCCCCTCCGCAGGGCGGTTTCGCCCTGGTGCTGGCCGCGATCGGCGTGGTCTTCGGCGACATCGGCACCAGCCCGCTGTACACGCTGAAGGAGGCGTTCTCGCCGCATTACGGCCTCAACAGCGACCACGACACCGTGCTGGGCGTGCTGTCGCTGGCGTTCTGGGCGCTGATGATCACCGTCACCCTGAAGTACGTGACCATCATCATGCGCGCCGACAACGAGGGCGAGGGCGGCATCATGGCGCTGATGGCGCTGGCCCAGCGCACGTTGAAGCACGGCTCGCGCTCGGCCTACGTGGTCGGCATCCTCGGCATCTTCGGCGCCTCGCTGTTCTTCGGCGATGGGGTGATCACTCCGGCGATCTCGGTGATGGGCGCGGTGGAGGGCCTGGAGATCGCCGCGCCCAGCCTGCACCCGTTCATCGTGCCGATCACCGTGGCGGTGCTGGTGCTGGTGTTCATGGCGCAGCGCTTCGGCACCGCCAAGGTCGGCAAGGTGTTCGGGCCGATCACCTCGCTGTGGTTCCTGTCGCTGGCGGCGATCGGTATCTGGAACATCTTCGACGCGCCGGAAGTGCTCAAGGCGTTCAACCCATGGTGGGCGGTGCGCTTCTTCATCGAGCACGGCTGGCACGGCATCTTCATCCTCGGCGCGGTGGTGCTGGCGGTGACCGGCGGCGAGGCGCTGTACGCGGACATGGGCCACTTCGGCGCCCGCCCGATCCGCCATGCCTGGTACTTCTTCGTGCTGCCGTGTCTGCTGCTGAACTACCTGGGGCAGGGCGCGCTGGTGCTGGCGTACCCGTCCGCGCTGAAGAACCCATTCTTCGAGGCGGTGCCGGGCTGGGCGCTGTACCCGATGATCGTGCTGGCCACGCTGGCCGCGGTGATCGCCTCGCAGGCGGTGATCACCGGCGCCTACTCGGTGGCGCGCCAGGCGATGCAGCTCGGCTACATCCCGCGCATGCTGGTCAAGCACACCTCGCACGACACCATCGGCCAGATCTACGTGCCGGCGATCAACTGGCTGCTGGCGGCGATGGTGATCACCCTGGTGCTGGTGTTCCGCAGCTCGACCAACCTGGCGGTGGCCTACGGCATCTCGGTCTCGGCGACGATGCTGATCGACACCCTGCTGCTGGCGCTGGTGGCGCGCGCGCTGTGGCCGAAGTGGCGGCGCTGGGTGCTGCCGCTGTGCGTGGTGTTCTTCGTGATCGAGCTGGCCTTCGTGATCGCCAACGGCGCCAAGCTGCTGCAGGGCGCCTGGTTCCCGCTGGCGCTGGGCCTGGTGGTGTTCACCCTGATGCGGACCTGGCGGCGCGGGCGCGCGCTGCTGCGCGATGAGATCCGCAAGGACGGCATCCGCATCGACAGCTTCCTGCCCGGGCTGATGCTCGCGCCGCCGGCGCGGGTGCCGGGTACGGCGGTGTTCCTGACCGCCGACCCGATGGTCGTGCCGCATGCGCTGATGCACAACCTCAAGCACAACAAGGTATTGCACGAGCGCAACGTGTTCCTCAACGTGGAGACGCTGCCACTGCCCTATGCGCCGAGCGGGCAGCGGCTGAAGATCGAGTCGATCGGCGACGAGTTCCATCGTGTCTACATCCGCTTCGGCTTCATGGAGACCCCGGACGTGCCGCTGGCGCTGATGCGCTCGTGCGACCATGGGGGCATCTACTTCGACCCGATGGACACCACCTTCTTCGCCAGCCGCGAGACCATCGTCGCCAGCGCCAATCGCGGCATGCCGATCTGGCGCGACAAGCTGTTCGCGCTGATGCATCGCAACGCCGCGCCGGCCACCGGCTTCTTCCGGATCCCCGGCAACCGGCTGGTCGAGCTGGGCGCGCAGGTGGAGATCTGAGGCGCGGCGAGGTTGGGCTACAATCCCACCATGAATCCGGCCCCGGACATCCGCCAGCCCGAACTTGCCGCCCTGTGCGAGCGTTTCCGCGTTCGCCGGCTGGACCTGTTCGGTTCGGCGGCACGCGGCGAAGAGCACGAAGACAGCGATCTCGATTTCCTGGTCGAGTTCGAGTCGATGGGTAACGAATACTTCGATGCCTACTTCGGGTTGCTCGAAGGGCTGCAGGTGCTGTTCCACAAGCCGGTCGATCTGGTCGTGGAAAAAGCGATCCGCAATCCGTATTTCCGCCAGTCGGTGGAGGAGAGTCGCGTCCTTGTGTATGCGGCTTGAGCTGGCCAAGTATTTCCACGATATCCAGTCCTCTGCGCGCGCCTTGGCCGATTTCGTTTCCGGTCAGACATGGGAGAGCTACCAGGCCAATCTCATGCTCCGTCGCGCGGTGGAGCGCGAGTTCGAGATCATCGGCGAAGCGCTGGCGCAACTGGCCAGGCGTGATGCCGCGATGGCTGCGCGCATAGCCGACTACCGGCAGATCATCGGGTTCCGCAACATATTGATCCACGGCTACGCCGAGGTGGACGACGCCTTGGTGTGGGCGGCAACGCAGGTCAAGCTGCCGGGGCTGTTGGCGCAGGTGGAAGCGTTGCTTCGGTCAGAGGGAAATGCCGGATAATGCAGGCATGAACGAGCGCATCATCGCCGCAGGCGCCACCCGCGAGGACGCCGCGGCCGACGCCAGCATCCGTCCCAAGCGCCTGGCCGACTACCTCGGCCAGGCGCCGGTGCGCGAGCAGCTGTCGATCTACATCGAGGCGGCGCGCAGTCGCGGCGAGGCGCTGGACCATGTGCTGATCTTCGGCCCGCCCGGCCTCGGCAAGACCACCCTGAGCCACGTCATCGCCAACGAGCTGGGGGTCAACCTGCGGGTCACTTCCGGCCCGGTGATCGAGAAGGCCGGCGACCTGGCCGCGCTGCTGACCAATCTGCAGCCGCACGACGTGCTGTTCGTCGACGAGATCCACCGGCTCTCGCCGGTGGTCGAGGAAGTGCTGTACCCGGCGATGGAAGACTTCCAGATCGACATCATGATCGGCGAGGGCCCGGCCGCGCGCTCGATCAAGATCGACCTGCCGCCGTTCACCCTGATCGGTGCCACCACCCGCGCCGGCCTGCTGACCGCACCGCTGCGCGACCGCTTCGGCATCGTCCAGCGTCTGGAGTTCTATTCGCCCGAGGAACTGACCCGGATCGTGACGCGCTCGGCCGCGATCCTCGGCATCGACTGCACTGGCGAGGGGGCCGGCGAGGTCGCGCGGCGCTCGCGCGGCACCCCGCGCATCGCCAACCGGTTGCTGCGGCGGGTGCGCGACTACGCCCAGGTCAGGGCAGCCGGCCATATCGACCGCGACATCGCCCAGGCGGCGATGGCCATGCTCAAGGTCGACCCGGAAGGTTTCGACGAGCTCGACCGGCGCCTGCTGCACACCATCGTCGACCACTTCGACGGTGGTCCGGTCGGGGTCGAGTCGTTGGCCGCCTCGCTGTCGGAGGAGCGCGGGACCCTGGAGGACGTGATCGAGCCCTACCTGATCCAGCAGGGTTTCCTGGTCCGTACCGCGCGCGGCCGCATGGCCACGCGCAAGGCTTATCTGCATTTGGGCCTGCGGCCACGGGACCCGGGACCCGGGACCGGGGACACGGGGAAAGGCATTGGAGATTCTGGAGAGCTTTTTTGAACGGTCGTCTACAAGCGCACGGGGCGTTCCCGGTGGCGTCATGGATCGCATGACCCCCGGGTCCCCGGTCCCGGGTCCCCAGTCCCGGTCTCTATTCAGTTGGCCGACACGCGTCTACTGGGAAGATACCGACGCCGGTGGCGTGGTCTACCACGCGCGCTACGTGGCCTTCATGGAACGGGCGCGCACCGAGTGGATGCGCGCGCTGGGCTTCGGCCAGGATCGCATGCGCCAGGAACACGACCTCGTGTTCGTGGTGCGCTCGATGGAACTGGACTTCCTCAAGCCGGCGCGGCTGGACGATGCCCTGGAGGTGTCGGTGGTGCTGCGCCGCTGTCGACGGGCCAGTCTGGAGTTCTTCCAGACGGTCCGCCGTGGCGACGAGTTGCTGACGACCGCCAGCGTGCGGGCCGCGGCGGTCGGCGCGACGAGCCTGCGCCCGCGCGGCATGGGCGATGCATTGTTTGACGTGTTGAAGACCCTCGAAAACCAAGAATCCGAAGACTGAGGAAAGACGGATGTCGATCGCATTGCTCCTGGCCCTGCAGGACACGGTGGTGGAAGCACTGCCGCAGGACGTCACCAGCGCCGCCGCGCAGACCGCCACGGTCGCCCATGCCGGCAGCATCAACTACCTGGAACTGATCGCGCGCGCCAGCATCCCGGTCAAGATCATCGTGCTGCTGCTGCTGCTCGGCTCGTTCATCAGCTGGGTGATCATTTTCCGCAAGGCCCGCGCCTTCAAGCAGGCCAACCGCGAGGCAGAGGAGTTCGAGAACCGGTTCTGGTCCGGCGCCGACCTGGGCAAGCTGTACTCGGCCGCGACCGACCGCAACCGCAATGTGGTCGGCATGGAAGCGCTGTTCGAGGCCGGCTATCGTGAGTTCGCGCGCCTGCGCGACCGCCGTCGCCTGGACGGGCGCGCCCAGCTGGAAGGCGCCCAGCGCGCGATGCGGGTGACCTACGCGCGCGAGGTCGACCAGCTGGAACGCAACCTGGAGCTACTCGCCAACATCGGCTCGACCGCCCCGTACGTCGGCCTGGTCGGCACGGTGTTCGGCATCATGGTGACGATGCACGACATGGTCAGCAGCGGCGAGCAGGCCGGCATCGCCTCGGTCGCGCCGGGCATCTCCGAGGCGCTGTTCGCCACGGCGATCGGCCTGTTCGTGGCGATCCCGGCGGTCTGGGCCTACAACCGCTTCACCAACCGGGTCGAGCGCCTGTCGGTGCGCTACGACACTTTCGCCGACGAGTTCAGCTCGATCCTGCAGCGCCAGACCGGCGCGGATGAATAAGCGGAGCCTGGGGCCATGATGTCCGGCATTTCCCGCCGCAAGAAGCGCAAGCTCAAGTCCGAGATCAACGTCGTGCCGTACATCGACGTGATGCTGGTGCTGCTGATCATCTTCATGGTCACCGCGCCGCTGCTGACCCTGAGCACCGACGTCAACCTGCCGACCTCGCGCGCCAAGGCGCTGGAGAGCCGCAAGGACCCGATCGTGGTGGTGGTGGCCGCCGATGGGCGGTTCGCGCTGCAACTGCCCAAGGACAAGCCCAAGGCGATGGACGCGGCCACGCTGCAGGCGCAGCTGGCGGCGATCGTGGCCCAGGACAAGGAGGCGCGCGTGGTGGTCGCCGGCGACCGCGATGTGCCCTACCAGAAGATCATGGATGCGATCGACGCGATCAAGCAGGCCAAGGTCGAGAAGGTGGGCCTGATTTCCGATTCCGGCGGTACCGCCGGCGCCAATGCACGCTGACGCATTCCCCCCGCAGGCCGCGCGCGAAGGCGATTGGGGCCGCCCGGTCCTGTTCGCGCTGCTGGTCCACTTGCTGGTGCTGGCGGTGTTCACCCTGGCCTGGCTGTGGTCGCCCGAGCGCGCCACCGAGGCGGCGGCAGGTGATCCCTCGCTGGAGGCGAGCCTGGACGTGTCCGCCGCCGACGCCCGCGTCGCGCGGCAGGCGCTGAAGGCCGAGACCGAGCCATTCGCGCCGCCGCCGCCGCCGGCCCCGCTGCCGGAGCCCGCGCCGGAGGACACCGTCCCGCCGCCGCAGCCGATCCCCGAACCGCGCCCGCAGGATGCGCCGACCCCGCAGCAGGCCAACGCACAGGAGCGCATCGCCCAGCCGGACACCGTCGACCAGGAGCAGGTCAGCGCGATGGCCGAGTCCGAGCAGAAGGCCAAGCAGGAGCAGGAGGCCAAGCGTCGCCAGGAGCAGATCGACCTGACCGAGCGCAAGCGCCAGGAGGAGGCCGAGCAGCAGCGGCGCCTGGCCAAGCAGCAGGAGGAAGCGGCCGAGAAGAAGAAGCTCGCCGACCAGCAGGCCCAGGCCGCGCAGGCCGAACGCGACAAGAAGCTGGCCGAGCTGCGCAAGAAGCGCGAGCAGCTGGAAGCGCAGATGGCGCGCGATGCCAAGCAGGCGGACCTGGCCGAGCAGAAGCTGCGCCAGCTGGCCGCCGCGCGCGCGCAGCAGGCCTCCTCCGGCGCGACCGCCGCCAGCGCGGCCGCCGCACCGGGCGCGGGAGGCACCAGCAAC